>CALXYD010000022.1 GCA_944392865.1 uncultured Alphaproteobacteria bacterium | reverse complement strand
AATTTTTGCAATAAAAGACTGTTTACTCTTGAAGCGGCCTCGCTCTGCTTATAAATCAAAACCGCCGGTATAATTTTACTGTCTGAGGGAAGTTCAAAATCTCGCAAAAGCTTGGAGTAATTAACCTGCCGATAATAAGTATATGCTTCCAAAATACAGCGCAATAAGTTTTCTTTACTGTCCGGTCTCTTAAATTCCAATAAATATAAAACGCTGTCTTTTTCAGAATAGGCTATTAAATCTATTTTACCGGGTTTCTTCTTGTCTGCACCTTTTTCTTTGCCCAAACCGGTTTTATTCCCTTTGGCTTCACTTTTTATCGGCACTTGAAAATCTATGATTTTCCCGAGATTCTCATAGCTTTTGCCATACATGCTTTTAGCCAGCCACTCCTCCTTACGCCGAACTTTCCCGCTGTCAATTTCCGCAAGTTTGCCATTATCCGGAACTAACCGTTCATGCCCTTCCGTTTTATAGGACAATCGCCTATCCACAGTTTTAATATTTTCTAAAGCCGACAGATTCTCCAAAACAAACGCCGCAGCAACATCTTCATACCGTTCCCCCGTATCGCTGCATTTCCCCCGATAATTTAAAAGAGGTTCTGCATAAAAACTGTCAACACTGCCAATCGCGGTTCTTAATTTCTCCCGGAACTTTTTCCTTGAATACGCCATATCCTCCTCTGATAACAACCCCTCTGCCCGCGGCACAAAACCGCGGGCACACATACCTGTCAATCCTAAAAAATATCCAGCCGTTTGCGCACTTCGTCAAATTGCTTCAACACTTCAAGCACGCCCTTCATATCTTTAAGCGCAATCGTATTCGGCCCGTCGGAAAGCGCCTTATCCGGATTTTCGTGCGTTTCCATAAACACCGCCGCCACGCCGACCGCAACCGCCGCCCGCGCCAACACCGGCGCAAACTCACGCTGTCCGCCCGAACTTCCGCCCATACCGCCCGGCTGTTGCACCGAATGCGTCGCATCAAAAACAATCGGGCAACCTGTATCCGCCGCCATCCGCGGCAGCCCGCGCATATCCGTCACCAGCGTATTATAGCCGAAGCTCGTCCCCCGCTCGGTCAGGCACACATTGTGATTGCCAGATTCGTCACATTTAACCACCAGGTTTTTCGCTTCCCACGGCGCCAAAAACTGCCCTTTCTTAATATTGATAACCTTGCCGGTGTTCGCCGCCGCCACCACCAAATCCGTCTGCCGGCACAAAAAAGCCGGTATCTGCAACATATCAACGTGTTCCGCCACAATCGCGCACTGTTCCTTTTCGTGCACGTCGGTAACAATCGGCAAATTATGGTAAAGCTTTTTAATCTCGTCAAACGTCCGCATTCCTTCTTCCAGCCCGACGCCGCGCGCCCCGTGGATAGACGTCCGGTTCGCCTTGTCAAAAGACGCCTTAAAAACATACGGAATATTAAGTTCTTTGGTAATCTCCACCATCGCCCCGGCAATATCAATCGCGTGCTGCCGGCTCTCTATCTGGCACGGCCCGCACAACAGCCCGAACGGCAGGTTGTTCGCCAGTTTTACCCCGTTGACGTCAACAATTCTCTGTTCCATAATCTTAGCCTTTCCAAAAATTGCAACTGCCGCGATGGTAGAACAAAAACCGCCCGCCGTCAATCGGAATTATACATTCTCCCCACGCGCGCCGAATATTGTCGCACAAAAAATCCCCTCTGCCAAAAAAACAGGCAAAGGGGATTTTTCAATTGGCAGGCATTAGACGCCTCTAAGCGCGTTTCCGCCGCATCCGATCCATCTCGCGTAATTGATACGCATAAATCGCCGCGTAGGAGACATTTTTCACATCCATCAGTTCCTCAAGCGAAACGCCGGACTTTTCCGCCTCTTTCAAAGCGCGCGAATGGACAACCTCCAGAATTTCCGGCTGTAACGCGATGTTGTAACTGACCGCGTAGGTAAACAGAACGCGAATACTGACTTTTTCATCCAGTAAATGCTTCTGCAACGTCTTGACGTTCTCCAACGACCCGCGCACCAGATACTTTCTGTCTTTGTATCTGCGGTGCCATCCGCCCCGACTCAAATCCAGCGCATAGGTAAACAGCGTCGGATTATGGTCAAGCAAATACTCAAGTGTCTGCAGATAAAACTGCGACGTTTTCACCTTCTCCATATACATACGGAGCAGTTCTCTTGCTTCCAGCAAGGATGAATCACACAGTGCCTTAACTATGGCACATTCTTTTTCTGCACACGGCGTGCTGACAGCGGCCTCGCGAATGAGCGACAATGCCAACGAATTTGTTGTACTCAACATAAAAATTTTATTTAATGATTAAACCTAAAAATAAGGAATGTCCGAATAAGATAAACCGCTTTGCCGGTTTTGTAAAGCCCTCAAAGCGGTTTTTTGTCCGATTTTATCCTAACACCTTGCAATCAGGCGAAAAATATTTACACTGCGCCGTGTGTTTCTTTGGCAAACTTCACATAATCGCGATAATATTCCTCCAGACTCTGCTGCACCAGATAATTCGCCGTCCCTTTCGGAAAATGTCCGCGCTTATCGGCTTTACCCGCCGGAATCCCCGTCAACAGTTCAATACCATCGTCAACATTGTCAATCGCATAAATGGAAAACTGCCCGTTCTCAACCGCTTCAACCACATCTTCGCGCAACATCAGGTTGACCACGTTCGTCCGCGGAATAATCACTCCCTGCGTGCCGGTCAGCCCGTTATATTTGCATACCTCAAAAAAGCCTTCAATCTTCTCGTTGACCCCGCCGATAGGCTGAATTTCGCCGAATTGATTGATAGAGCCGGTAACCGCCAGCGACTGCTTAATCGGCAGCCCGGCAATCGCCGAAAGCATACAGTAATATTCGGTTGATGAGGCCGAGTCGCCATCAACGCCGCCGTATGACTGCTCAAACACGATGGAAGCCGAAAGCGACAACGGCGACCGCTTGGCAAACCGGTTGGAAATCAGCGCCTGCAAAATCAGCACGCCTTTGGAATGTATCGGTCCGCTCATCGCCACTTCGCGCTCAATGTTGACAAACTCGCCGCGCCCGAGTCGCACCTGTGTCGTAATCCGCGTCGGCTTACCGAAACAATTGCGGGTAAAGTTGTAAACCACCAATCCGTTAATCTGCCCGACACGTTCGCCTTTGACATCAAGCAAAATCGTCCCCTTGTCAATCTGCTCCAGCATTGCGCGGTTAATCCGGTCGGAGCGGTATATCTGCGACTTGATGGCCTGTTCAATATGATTCTTGCCGATTTGGCTTGCTTTGGACTGTCGCGCCCAGTAATCCGCCTCTTTGAGCAAATCGCCGATAGACGAGATATGCGCCGTCAATTTTTCGGAATCGTCGGCAAGCCGCGATGAATACTCAATCACCCGCGCCACCGCCTGTTTATTGAGCGAGCGGAGATTTTTCTTCTTCGTCAACGAACCGATAAGCTTGGCATATTCAACTTCATTCTCGTCCGTCCGGTCAATAATCGTGCCGAAATCCGCTTCCACTTTGAAATAATCGCTGAAATCCGGATCACGTTCGCTCAACAGGTCATACAGTTCCGCATCGCCGGTCATCACCACTTTGACATCAAGCGGTATCGGCTGCGGATCAAGCGAAATCGTTGAAAAGCTTGTATCCTCGTTCGGCGCCTCAATTTTAATTTCTTTTGACGCCAACGCCCGTTTGAGTGAGTCCCACGAATACGGCTGTAACAGCAATTTCCGCGCGTCAATCAAAAGAAATCCGCCGTTCGCCTTGTGCAGCGCCCCGCTCTTAATCAGGCTGAAATCGGTCAAAAGCGCACCGAATTGCTGCAACCGCTCCACTTTGCCGACCAGATTGCCCTGCGTCGGATGGTCAAGCAACACTATCGGCGCTCCGCTGTCCGGCACGTTTTTAACCACCACGTTGACTTTGAATTTGCTGTATTTGTCTTCTTCCTGTTGCCCTTTAAGCTGGCTCAAAAGACCTGACATCGGGTCGTCTTCGTTCTGCGGCTTGCTGTCCTGATTGTAGTCCGGCACAAAACTCGCAATATTCTCCAGAATATATTTCTGCACCGATTTCAAATAATCGGCAAGTTTTCGGTTACCGCGATGTTTGCGCTTAATCTCGTCAAGCGGTTTTTTAATCGCCTCTTTGACCAACCGTTCCTGCAGCTTTTTAATTTCCTCGGTCTGCTTTTCTTCCCACCCCGGCGCATCGTCCTGATGCATGGCGATTTCTTCCTGCATCGCGTTCAAATCGGCCATGATTTCATTTTTCTCTTCATCTGACAGCGTATCAAAAACATCGGGGCTGATAATTTCGCCGTTTTTCATCGGCGCCACCACCACGCCCATCGGCATATGCAGCAGCGACACTTTTTTCCCTTTGGCCTTCTTCTGCAAAACTTTAATGTAATCGTTGCGTTTTTCCTGATATTTTTCGCGTATCTGGCTTAATTGCTCCTCATACATTTCGTTCTTGACCGCCTCGGGCAGCTCATGCTCCGTTTTATAGGCAAACTCTTCCATTTCTTTGGCAAAAGAAGCGGCCTGCCCTGCCGGAAAATTCAGTGCTATCGGCTTATGCGGTTCCTCAAAATTGTAAACATACGCCCAATCATCCGGCGTCGGGCGCTTTTTGCCTTCTTTTTCAAGGATTCGCTTAACCAAGCTTGTTTTTCCTGTTCCCTCAGGCCCCAGGCAAAACAGGTTGTAGCCGCGCGATTTGATGTTAATACCGAGTTCCACCGCGCAAATCGCCCTGTCCTGACCGAGCGTTGTCAGCCTTTCTTCCAAATCCGCCGTTGAATTAAATTCAAACTTGGATGCGTCGCATTTGCGATAAAGTTGCGCAGAAGTCAATTTCGTGATAGCCATTTTAAAAAATATCCTCTAATCTGCAGATGTTAAAAGCGCCGCAGTCTGAATAGCATTGCTGCGTTTGTATGGTTGGAGCATAAACAAAAAAAGCTAATATAGAGTAAATATTTTGCAGGATTTGGCTTGGACAGGCATATTTTTTATTCCGTTGCTGGCAGGCGCCGCCGCCGTGGCGTATTTTATATTGCGTTTCCGCCTGCTCCGCCATTGCCGCGCCGCCGCCGAAAAAAGCCTTGCCCCGCTGCGTTCAAAAGACCTGCCCCTGTTTTATGCCTCATATTACATAAAACAAAATTGCCTGCGCCGTTTCTTCCGCCTTCCGCCGACATTGGAAGCCAAACTGACTCGCCGCGCCGCCGCGGCACCGGATAAAACCCTGCCTTTGCTCGCCCGCCTCATCCGCCGCCAACCGCATAACCAACGCCTTTTGCTGTTATATGCCGATTTATGCCGCTTATTTCATCGCCGCCCGGAATTTCATCACACCTTAGGACAGATTCGCCTGCCGATTTTTTTCCCCGCCGCTCTGAAAGCGGATTTCTTTCGCCTCTCGGCGCTGGACGAATTGTATCAGACCGATATGCACACCGCCTCTTCCTTGGCTTCCCGCGCCTTGAAAATCTGCCAACAGCAGGGCTTTTCGTTTGAAGAAGCCGAGTGTTATCAGACCCTGGCGCAAATATACCGCATCAGCGGCGTGTTTGACGTTGCCGCCACCATGTTGCGCGAAGCCGGCAAAATTTATGCCGAAATGGCGCTCCCTGCCAAACAGGCGGAAACCGAGGCCTATCTGGGACTTGTTGAAATCGGCCGCGAAAATTACTCTACCGCCGCCGAATATCTTGCCGCCGCTGCCGCTGCCTGCCGGAAAAGCGCCCTTCATAAAACCGCCGCCGACATTGCCAACTGGCAGGGGCTGGCCTGCTATCTGCAAAAAAACATGGAAAAGGCCCGGACCTTCTTCGCCGCAACCCTGTCTTCCCCCTCTGCCGCGCCCGAAGCCCGCGCTTTTGCCGCCGAAATGCTCGCCCGCCTGAGCCTGCAGCAAAAAGATTACCCCGCCGCCCTGCGCCGCGCGGACGAAGCCTTGTCCTGCCACCAAAAGAACCGCCACCGCCCCGGAATTTTTGAAAACCTGTATCTGAAAGCGGAAATTTATTATGCTGCCGCCGACTATGAACAAAGCGCCGCCGTCTTAACCGCCCTGATAAAAGAAAAATCGCCGCCGTCTTCAACCTATTACCCAGCCAACGCCTACACCCTCTTAGGGCTGATATATTCCGAAACCGGACGCATAAATCTGGCGCGCACTTTATTTAAACAGGCGCTGGATTTGGAAAGCAGCCTCAACCGTATCAAAGGCGCCGCCGTGGACTATAATAATCTGGCGGAATTATCCCTGCGCGAAGGACACAAAGAAGAAGCCGAAAAATACCTGCGCCGCGCTCTGGAATATGCCGAAACGCTGGCTGACAAAGAACTGATAAACTATTTAAAATCCAAGCTTTAGCTTTCCGTTTTACCGCATTGCCTTTAAACTTTCCGCCTATGCCGGACAATCCGTCTAGGTTGCAAATAAAGCCGCCGCCATTATATCTTGCCTGTTTGTCAGTTTATAAAGCTTAACAATCATAGGGAAATGCAAACCGTGTTCGCCATATTGTTGACCGTCCTGCCTTATCTGCTGCCGGCTGTCCTGCTCGCTTTGCCGGTATTGCTTTTTTTTGACATTCGCCTGAAAAAAGCGCCCTCTGCCGCCGCAGACGAAAATCCGCCGCGTCGCGAGCCGGATATTGCCGAACTGGAAGAAAAGCTGTCCCGTTTGTTACAGGCCAATCGTAACGAGGAACAAACCGCCGCTCTGCAAAAAGAATTGCAGCAATCGCCGAGCGGTCTTATCGCCGCCTATCTCAAAACCGAAAAAAAGGATTTGAAAGGCTTTCACCTGTTCCAACTGATTTTTTCCTTACTGAAAAATCGCACCGATGATGCCAAAATTATCCGTATCCTGCGCCATTACCTGCCCTCTTGCGCCACATCGCATTTATACGCCGTTCTGCGTTCCTGTAAAATATTTTTAAGCCTGCACCGCCGCAATCCGCAAAAAACCGTTTTGCCGCACGACCTGAATCGCCTCCGTTTGCGCCAAACCCTGCTTTATCTTGAAAAGCAGATTAACCACACGCTGAATCTGTATTCGTCCGCGCCGGAAGAAAAACGCCGCCTGTTGCTGGATCGCACCGCAATTTACGGGCTTGTCTTCGCTGCATTTTCCGAATTCTACGACAAGGAAGCCACCGCCAAAATCCTCCGCTTAAGCCATAGCCTCTCCCCGGAGATATTTCTCTACTGGCACAGCGTTCCGCGCACCGCAACGCTCCCCTATCCGTTAAATGACGCCGTTATCAGCCGGATAGAAGCCGCCCCGCCCTCGGTTCCCCGTCCAAACCAACGCCCGCTCCCACCCGCCGCCACCCTGGAGCATTAGCCACACAGACAAATAGAAGCCGCCCTGCCCCCCAAAAAAAACAACACCCGCGCCCCCTCTTCCGTCTACACCTCCGGAGCATTAGCCGCCGCCGCTTCCTCCTATCGCAGATAAAAAGCAATAAAAACAACATCTTAACCGTAAAACATTATTTTTTCGCCTTTTCCTCTCATTTTTCACTTGTTTTTGTCAATTTTGCATGTTAATCTAACCGCCGAGAAAATATATTATGTTCAAAATTATGTTTTATTTTAAAATTTTTTTATTATGAAAAAGGAAAGATTATCCATCAGATTTGTCAACAAGACTGATGAGCGTATCTGCCTCACCTGCAAAACGGCAGAAGGCATTGCGGTAAAAGAAATTTTCCGCATTGGCAGTTTTTACTTTTTATACACGTTCAGCTACCGCGCCCAGAAGAAGCCCACTTCAACCTTGCGGGAAATTGACGAAAAGGAATTCCGCCAACGTAGCCGGGAATTGAAGCAGGAAAAGCCGCACCGCTCCATCGAAAAATGGTCAGACGGCAAATACAGCTACAAACTGGACTGCGAACCCTTAAAGTGGGAAAAAGAAGTTCCGGCGGCCGACTGTATTTTTATAACGGAAGACAATCCGCTCAAAGAGGTCTATGACAGCGTCGTTAGCGAAGCATCTATGCGTGAGGCGGAAGAAAAAGCGCATATTGAAGACGAAAAAAAGGCTTATGCCCGTAAATGCGGCGCGCTCGCGCACAAGTACGGCGTCGACTATGTCAACGTTATGCGTCTCGGAGCGGATAAAGGAAAAATCGTACAATTCCAGGAAAGCTACCGGAGAGCTATTGAAAAAAGCCGCACGCTGTCTTTGGCTGAACAACGTAAAATTTACACCACGTTGTTTGAAAAGGACAAAAACAACAAGCCGATTGGCGGACGCGAAGCCCGTCGCCAGATTTTGGAGATGCTCGGGGTCAAGTATTTTGATGCCGACGTCACGCTGATGGTTTTCCCGAAATGGAAGCAGGAACTTGCCATGCGGTTGGAAGAATATATCCAGTCCAGCACCAAGTTAGCCCGGCACAACGCCGTCAATCAGGACTACGAAACGCGGAAGCAAATGTATGAAGACTTAACCAGCAACCGCCGGTCAAACATACGCGCCGCTCTGCAGTTGCTTGGTGTCGACGTTGCAGCCATCAACATCAACAAGTACCCCCTATCCAACATCCGAAGGGCACTGGCCGCAACAACACTTGGCCTGGAAACGGAAAGAGAAGGATAAAGTGGTACATCAAGAATCAATCCCCCCGCTGCGCAAAACGCACCGGGGGGATTTTCGTATCCGCATACCGCAGAAAAATAAAAAACACAAAAAAAGAGAGCGGGAGAATAAATCTCCGGCTCTCTAATTCACAACAAGTTTTCTTTTTTAGATAATGCTCAGCATTTCCTTAAGTTCGTCCAGCGAGTAAACCTCTGCTGCCGGATCAACCGCAACAATGTATGTCGGCACGGAACGCCGGAAAACCAAACCTGCGATGTCACGCACAGCCTCAGCATCAACCCGCCCGATATTCATAATTCGGTCGGACGGATCATACATATGCCCTCTGCCAATCATCTGCCAGGCAACTTCCAAAGCCGTATCGTCGGCCTTTTCATACTTGTCAAGCTTTTCCTGCATGGCCGCTGTCCGGGAGCGCTCCATCCGTTCATCGGTAGCGTCTTCATCGCAAATCCGGTTAACGGCTGCTGCAAAGATTTCCGTCAGCTGTTTGGCCTCTGCCGTTGCCACAATCAGGGCGCGCATCGTCCGAAGTCCGTAATACCCGGCGATTTTGAATTCAACCTGAGCATCAATACCGGCTTCTGCCAAAGCTCTCTCCAAACGGCGCCAGAACATTGTCATCATAACGTTAGCCGCCGGAGAATCATCAATCGTCAAATGGTTAACGTCAAAACCGAACATCAGGCGGACAATTTCGCCGGAACAATCCAAACGCCCGAAACCGCCGGTGTAAATATCGCCCTTGACTTTCTCAAGAACTTTACCTGCCGGAATAGCGCTGAACAAATCTTTGACCATTGCTTTAATGCGGTCAAATTCCGACCTGTTGCCGGCAATTACCAGCACGGCGTTTTTCCCTGTGTAGTAAGTGTTGGCAAACGCCCGCACATCTTCCACCGAATACGAATCGATTCTTCTCAGATACTCTTCGGTAGATACAACTTTGTCGGAACTGAACGCGACATGCTTATACTCCAGTTTCATCCGGCGCATAATCATCGGCGCGCTGTCCAGCGTAGACTTTCTGATTTCGTCCTTTGCCTTTTGGACAAATTCCTCATTAACCACCGTTGCGGTAAACACCTGGGCAACTTTTTCCAGTGCATCTGCGAAATCGTCGCCGTAAGCCTTGTAGGCTGTCATCGTTCCGCCAAACACCGGCTCAATGCCTTTGACCTGCATCAGCAATGTTTTTTCAAACAAGTTTGCCAAGCCCGTCCGCGGCTCGTTAACATGACCGACATTAACACTCAGACATACCGAGCTGTCCTTCGCATTTACAAAAACAACGGACATACCGTTGCTTAAAGAAAAACTTTTCTTTTCCATAATAAGAAGAATTAAAAAATTAAACATAAAATTAACTAGGTGTAACGCGGTAATATACCGGAATTATCTTTTTGTCAACAAAAAAATTGCCGTAAAACGATTCTCACGGCAATTTCCTCGCTGTTTCCGATAAAAAGACTTATTTTATCACGGTTCCAAGGCGAAAATATTATCAACAGCCCACCGGCCGCCCTCTTGCTTTAGCGAATAGATAACCGTTCCTTTGCACAGCCCGAACCACACCGCATCGCAGTCAGATGTGGTATAAACCGAAATTTTGCTGCTGCCCGGCACCGGTTTGATTTTCGTAATCGTAAACGCGATTTCCGTCGGCCGCGGCGTTTCTTCCGTTTTGCCTAAAACAAACCCCGGCACTGCGCCTTTGTCGCACCCCGCCATATCCGGATTCATTGTGCATTTAACCGCCAGCTCAATCGCGCAAAAAACGCCGTCATCGGCCGAACACCCGTCCGTCAGCTCCGCCAGATTATACGAATGTACCGAGTCGCTGACGCTCTGCTCCACCGTAACCTTCTGCGCCGCTGGCTCCAAAACCGGCGCCTCCGCTCCTTTCATCGCATAAAGCGCCCATAACGCCGCCGCACAAACCGCCGTAAAACCGCCGATAATCAGCCCTCTTTTCCACATAACCGCCTCTCCTGAAAAAAATATCCTTTAAATTTAAGGACATTCTTAACCAAAATAAATTAAATGTATAGAAAAATATCGCGTTTATCAAACAAAACCATTGCAAAAATCGGCTTTTTCTGCTATAATGGCTGATAGCTTAAACAAAGGGGGGAACGGCAATGCGCAACCATACCGGCGAACAAGGCAGCACAATGATAGAAACCATTATGTATATCAGCATTTTGGGCGTGCTGGGCATTATTTTGGCCTCCTACGCCGGCGCTGTATTCACCCGCTATAAAACCGGACGTATTGCCCAACAGATAATTGACCTGCAAAAAGCCATTCTCGCCTACACCGCCGCCAATGAGGATTATTCAACGCTGGATAAAAATAAAATGCAGGAAGAAAAAGCCATTCCGCTGGATATGCGCGACCTGCGCCACGCGCTTGGCGGCAGCATAGACTTCGGTCCCGCCGGCGATGGTACAACCAATCCCAACGAAAAATATATGTTTTACATCACTTTCAACGGCATTTACCAAAAAGGTTGCATTGAGCTGTTGTCGCAGGGACAATTCTACGGCGACGGTTTAGGTATGGATTCGCTGATAGTCAACAACAGCACCGCCTGGTATTACGACAAGTCTTTTTATAATACGGCTTCATACCCGAGGCGCTACCGCATGCAATCCGCCGCCAATCCGGCCATAGTCCTCCGCCCGACGTTTCCCCAGATAACGGAAGCCTGCAATCGCAAAGATGATAACAGCATCACCTGGATATTCAGCTAATTTTTGCCTTTTCGCTTTTTCATACCGCAAATACTTAAAAAAATTGCTCAAATGGTTAATTACCTGCTTTTTTTGCTTGCAGTTAGAAATTCTGTTGCTATTTTATATAAAATTTAATTTTGATGAGGACTGTTTACGACAAACATTAAAGGGAGAAAAACAATGGAAAATGCGATTACCCTGCCGCCGGATTACGTTCCGAGCAAAGATGAAGAATATATGAACGATATGCAGCTTGAATATTTCCGCGAAAAGCTGTTGGCTTGGAAAAAGGATTTGTTGAACCAGTCAAGCGGCACCCTGGAAGATTTGCGCCAGGGCGGCCTGAACCAGCCGGATGATATTGACCGCGCCTCGCTGGAAACCGACAAATCAATTGACCTGCGCACCAAAGACCGCGCCCGCAAACTGATTATCAAAATAGATGAAGCGTTGGAGCGGATTGATGACGGCACTTACGGCTATTGCGAAGAAACCGGCGAAGAAATCGGTATTGAGCGCCTGCTCGCCCGCCCGATTGCCACCTTGTGCGTTGAGGCGCAGGAACGCCACGAGCGCATGGAAAAAACGTATGACGATGAAGCTTAAAACAAAGCATAAAAAAGGTTTGCTTTAACAAATGGCCACGGCAAAAAATTTCATATTGGCATCAGGGTCGCCGCAACGTCGCGCGTTGCTGGCAGACATTGGTTTTGAACCTAAGGAGATACACCCCGCTGACATTGACGAATCGCCCCTGCCCGGAGAAATGCCTTTGCCTTATATCCGCCGTATGGCTTTAGCCAAAGCCCGCGCCGTCGCCGCGATTTGCCCCGGCGAAAATGTTTTAAGCGCGGACACGGTAATTGTCGTTGGACGCAAAATCATTCAAAAATCGCCCGATGACGCCGCGCAGGAGGCTGTTATGCGCCTGCTCTCCGGCCGCACCCATCGCGTCATCACCTCCGTTTGTCTAATAACCGAAGACGGACACATCGGGCAAAAAACCGTTACCACCAAAATCGTGATGAAACATCTGACCGAAGAAGAAATTTCCGCCTATGTCGCTTCCGGCGAATGGCACGGTGTTGCCGGCTATAAAATTGAGGGATTGCTCGCCGGCTATGTCAAGAAAATTATCGGTTCATACTCCGGCGTTGTCGGCTTGCCGTTGTATGAAACCAAAAACCTTTTAAATGGCGCCGGCATCCGCTGAGGGCGGTATCCGGCAAACGTACGCAACCTTAAAACAAGGAGCAAGAACAATGATAACCGCAGATACGATAGTTTATGAAAAATCGGGCATAGACGCCTGCCTCGCCGTGTTGGACAACGGCAAACTCCGCGAATTTGAAGTTTTTAACGAGAACGGCGCCGCCGAGGGCAACGTTTACCTCGGGCGCATTGTCAAAAAAGTGCCGCTTGCCGAAGACAAATTCGGTTTTATGGTCAACATCGGCGATAACAGGGAAGCCTTTATGAGCGCACAGGAACGCGGCTTGCTTGAAGTGAATATGACCGAAGGGCAATGCGTTGTTGTTCAGGTATCCAAAGAAGCCCGTGCCGACAAAGGCGCCAAGCTTGTCCGCGCCGTCCAGATTGCCGGAACGTATCTCGTCTACCGCCCGTTCGGCACTTATATTGATGTTTCCACCAAAATCAATGACGAAGAAAAAGTCCGCGAATTGCACGACGCCGTGCAAAAGAATGTCAGCAGCCAGCAGGAAGGCTGGGTCGTGCGCACGGCCGCGGCCGATGCGGACATCAATGCCGTTATTGAAGAAATGTCCGAATTGCGCAACATTTATGAAAATATCAGAATAAAAGCCCGCTCCGCCAATGCGCCGGCGTTGCTTTATGCCAAAGAAAACCCTCTGTTTGACCTGATTCGCCGTTACCACGCAACCTTGGCTGCCGTTGTCGTCAACGACCATAATCTGGAAGACAAGGTCAAAGCCGTCTTCTCCGGAGAAGTCAGCTACAACGCTGACCCGAGCGAAAAATACGGCCTTCAGGATATGTTGCAGGAAGCCCTGCAAAAAACCGTTAAACTCCCTTCCGGCGGAGAAATCCATATTGAAGAAACCCGCGCCTTTGTTGCCATAGATGTTGACAGTGCCGGTAGCGTTGCCCGCGGCGAAACCGACAATTTGAACAAAGAAGCGGCGGTAGAGATTGCGCGACAAATTCTTCTGCGCAACCTGGCCGGAAAGATTATCATTGACTTTGCCGGCTCCGGCGAATACCGTTTTATGCGCGGCATTATGGATATTTTGGATGAAGAGCTGGCGGGCGATGCGCAGGGCGCCCGTGTGTTGGGCTTGAGCAAAGCCGGCAATGTGGAAATCATCCGCCGTCGTAAACATCCGAGCCTTTTGGAACAGTTTTCGGCGGAATGTCCGACTTGTGGCGGCACCGGACGCGTGGAGCCGTAAAATGAGCGACCAGGAAAAGCCGGCACAAACGCCTGATGAAGCAGCCCCGGCCGCTAAAGTGGTTAAGGTGCATAAATGTCCGATTTGCGGCAAGCTGACGGATAATGCCAAATACCGCCCGTTCTGCTCCAAACGCTGCGCCGATATAGACCTCGGCACCTGGTTTGCCGAAGGCTATGTCATAGAAGGCAAAGCGCCGATAGATGAGGAAGAGGGCGAATAACCACGCCGCCATTAAAACCCAAAAAAAGCAGGCTCTGCCCTAAGGCAAAACCTGCTTTTTCCTTGGCAAAGACACTTCCGTTTACGCCGTCGCCAGTCCTTTAAGATACTCAATCTGAATCTGCGCCAGCTCGTTGACCGACTGTAACTCAACATATTCGCCGTCGCCGTGCATACCTTCGCCTGTGCCGGAATGCATAATCACCGTCGCCCCCTTTTCGGCAAACAGCCGCGCGTCCGTTGCGCCGCCGATTTGTTGAAACTCAACCGTCCGTCCCATAATTTTCTCCGCCAACGCCTTATACGCCAGAATTTGCGGATTCTGCTCGCTCATTACCACCGGCGTAGAAGAGGAAACAACCTTGTAGCTGACACCATCCGCACACGCCTCCTGAATATTCATCTCCAACATCTCAAGCGTTGATGTTTCGGTTAAGCGGAAATCCAACAACGCCTCGGCGTGTCCGGCGATAATGTTGGAAACCTCGCCGCCGCTCATCAGCGCAACGTGCATCGTATCAATCCAGCTATTCTGCGGTTCGCCGCTTTTTATATCAAAATACGGATATTTACGCCGGAGATGGGCAATCGTTCTCATCAACATCTCATTGGCATCAAGCCCCTCCCACGGTGTCGAGCCGTGCGCCTGCTTTCCCTCCGCCAATAACTTGATAAACACCGGATTTTTACATTTATTGATAATTTTGGTAATATCGCCGCCGACATCGTTGTCTAAAACCACTTTTGCCGTCAACTCGGGATACCGCGCCATAAACGCGTGCGTGCTTTTGCTTCCTTTTTCCTCATCTGTGGAAAGGATAACCCCGAACTTAACCGGCAATTTATTTTCCAACACATAAATAAGCGAATTCATCGCCACCGCCGCAAAAGCCTTCATATCAAGCGTCCCGCGCCCAAACATCCGCCCGTCGGCAATCTTCGGCGTAAACATCTCGTCAGCGGCCTTAACCACGTCAATATGCCCAAGTACCAGCGCGTCCTGCGCCGTTTCATCGTTATTGCTGAGATAAATAACCGGACTCGCATCGTCAAACCGTTCAATTTTTACCACAGCGCCGGTTCCGTCAAAGCGCCCCGCAATATAATCAAGACACCGGTCAATCTCCGCCGCGTTTCCTGTTTCCGTCCGAAATTTTACCAAATCTTCAATCATTTTAATCAAATCCATCATCAACGCTCCTTTATCGTTAAACTGTTTCCCCGCGGCATGATTAAAACAACACCCGCCGCACATTGTCTGCCATTATATTCTCTCTTTGCCAACAAATCGTTAATTTCCCTTTTAAAATCAATCACTTGCACCGTCTTTAATTGACAAAACGCCAAAAACGGTGCAACTGCTCCGTCTCGCCGAGTCGCAATAATGTTTTTCAACAATTTATTTTCAAATGCTAACCCGTTGAAAAGACTCTGTTTAGACTCAAAAATAGACTCAATATAAAATTTTATGTTTATTTTTACCGATTCTTAAATATTTCGCTTTTAGAATCGCAACAAAGGTGTATATGCGGAGAACTTTTTTGCAAAAGCTGATACGGCGCCTCGGAAATGTGCTAAGCGCACTATCCCTGGTTATGATAATAAACATAAACTCTGCAACGGCGGCAACCAGGCTGACGCCGTATCACCTGTATTTGTGGGCAAAAAATGCCAATGTCGCCCGCCTGGAAAAGTTCAAGCAATACATAAATATCAAAGATTACACCACCCAAAACACCGCAATTTGCATCGCCCAGCAGCATAAAGATTATGCCGCCTACAAGCTTTTGCTCCAATTCGGCGCGTCTGTCCGCGTCCCCTGCCATGACAATACCGATATGCAATGCCGTAAAATTATCAAAGAAACCGGCGGAATCGATACCGGCGTCGTCCTTTTGGGCGCGGTAGCCGTCGGCGCCGGCACGGCGCTTGCCCTCTCCGGCGGAGGTGGCGGCGGAGGCGGTTCGTCCGGCCCTGCTTGCGATATAACCGATTATCCGCTTGACGCCTGCCCCGAGCATGGCCATTGCTCCACTTGTGAAGACAAATACAAACTGGATTCCTGTGACCGATTCTGGCAAAAATCCGGCGATGTCTGTATTGCGGCGGCGTGTCCGTCCGGCGAAGCCGTCAAAGGGAATTGTCCGCCCGCCCAAACCGGCACCACGCTTAAAGAAGAGCCGTCGGATTCGTTCTCCGGCGCCGAGCAATGCTACACCTGCTCCTATATATGCGACACTTCCGCCGGTTTCTACCAGGATCGCGATATTTGCCAGGAAACATTCCCCGGCTACGGTTGCACCCGCCATACCAACGGCTGCTTTATCCGCGGCGAAGCATTGGACTGCCCGGCCAATGAAGCAACCGAATGCAAGCCCGCCGACCCCGGCTATAATTTGACCGAAACCGAAACCGGCAATCTTTCCGGCGCGCAAAAATGCCTCCTCTGCACTTACACCCCCAAAGACTGCCCGGCCAATCAGTATACCAACGGCAACTGCCCGCCGCAAACCGGCCAGAAACCCGCTTACAACCCGACCGACAACTTCTCCGGCAGCGAGCGTTGCTACACCTGTTCTTATTCCTGCAATACCGAAGGCGGCTTTTACGAGAGCAAAGAAACCTGTGAAGCCGCAAACTCAAACAAAAAATGCGATGAAAACCCGGCCTCCGGCTGTTATACCGTTACCGGCTGCGATACATCCAACGGTTATTACAACAACGAAGCCGAACTTTCTGCCGCCCATCCGGGGTGGACAGCCAAACGCGAAAACGGCTGTTTCGTCAAAGGCGAAGCCAAACCCTGCGAAAATGGCACTTACACCTACGGCAACTGTCCGACGGAAACCGGCGGCATCCCTTCTCAAACCGCCACATCCTACTGGTCGGGCGACAACCGTTGTTACCGTTGCAGCTATGCCTGCGACACCGCCGGCGGCTACTACAACAGCAGCAGCGACTGCGAAAACGCCAACCAGGGGCATACTTGCACCGCCTTTAACATCCCGAACAAAACCTGCTACGTCAAAGGTTCCTGCAACACTGCCGAGGGCTACTACAATATGGAAAGCGCCTGTCTTTCCGCCAATCCGGGACACACCTGCCGGGAAAATCTGGACAGCCAATGTTGGTATGTCGCCGGCTGCGATAACGGCAACGGCTACTTTGATACTCCCGGCGAAATTCATCCCGGCTACGAAGTTGAACAGCAATACGGCTGCTATATTGAAGGCGAAGCCAAAACCTGCCGTCCGCCGGAAACCACGTTCTGCCAAAGCACCGACCCCTACAAACAGGCCATAGAAAACCCGACCGGCAACTATGCCGGCGAAACGCCGTGCAAAACCTGCACCTACCAGTGTCGTTCCCAACTTGGTTATTATGACAAACTCTACACCTGCCAAGATGAAAACCAGGGACATAAATGCGGCCAGGCTCCGGGCTCCGAATGTTTCACGCCGAATGATTGCCTTAATAATCTCGGCTACTACAAAACGGTATCCGAATGTGAAAGCAAAAACGCCGGTTACAACTGCGCCGTCAGCAGAAGCCCGAACGGACAGAACACCTGCTACACCATAGATAAAAGCAACCCGAAAAAATGCCCTTCCGGCGAATACTTGCACGACCAATGCCCGCCCAAAGAAGGAACCACGGCAGAAGAATTCGCAACCGATAATAAGCAGGGCGACGAGCAATGTTACCGTTGCGAATACAAATGTAACGAAACCACCCATTTTACGCTGCAAACCTCTTGCGAAACCGCCAACACCGGCCGCACCTGCACACTTGACGCAAACACCGGCTGCTATATCAAAGGTGGTTGCGACACCGCGCAAAAAAATTATGATGAAGAAAGCGCCTGTCTGGAAAACAGCCCCGGCCACCTATGCACCAAAGACCCGGCTTCCGAATGTTATATCCAGGGGCTATGCGATGAGGCCAACAAATATTACAACGAAGAAGATGATTGCGAAGCCAATTACAACGGCTACGAATGCCGCACCGCCTATGGCTGTTATATCAAAGGCGACCCGGCCGACTGCCCTCTCGGCGAATATTTAGCCTGCCCGGATATTGACGGCACTTCTGCAACCCCCACGCCGACCGAAAACAAATCCGGCGAAGAGTTTTGCAACACCTGCGCCTACACCTGTCTGGAAGAAGAAGAGCATTACGCCACTTCCGAACGTTGTCAGGAGGTCAACCCCACCCAGTTCTGCAACCCGGTTGAACATCCGGACATTACCTGTTACATTCCATCGGGCTGTAATGAGGCGGCCGGCTTCTACAAGGAACAAACACGTTGCGAATCCGCTGCGGAAAACAAAGGCTACACCTGCAAACAGCAGGGCGAATGTTGGACCAAGGGCGAACCGGCTCCCTGCCCCGGCGATGAAGTAACCGACGGTCTGTGCCCGCCCCGCGACGGTAACGATGTTTCACAAACGCCGACGGATAATATGAACGGCGAAAACCAGTGCTACGCCTGCGTCTACACCTGCCAAACCGCCGAAAATTACTATGCCGACAATAACGCCTGCCGTGCCGCCAACAAAGACAAAGCTTGCGCCTTGGACGGAGATTCGCAATGCTACCGCGTAACCGGCTGTGATAAAGAAAACGGCAAATTTGATGAAAACGGAGAATGCACCGCCGCCAATCCGGGACGCACCTGCACCCAGGACAGTGAATCCAAATGCTACGCCAGAGGCGACTGCGATACCGCGCAAAAGCATTATGACGACTCCGGCGTCTGCTCTGCCGCCAACCCCGGTTTGAATTGCGAAATGGAAGAAGAATCCGGCTGTTACATTCCGACTTCCTGCCTCACTTCCGCCGGCTACTACAAAGAAAAAGACGATTGCGAAGCCGATGAGGATAACATTGGCTACATCTGCGAATTGCAGGCAAACGGCTGCTATTTCAACCAGGGAACTCCAGCCGACTGCCCCGAAAATGAATACACCGATTGCGAATCGCGCCCCGAGCATACTTACATCAAAACCGAAACCGGACATTTTTCCGGCGAAAACAAGTGCTATACCTGCGTATATTCCTGTAACACCGAAGAAAATTTCCATGACAAACAAACGGATTGCGAAACCGCCAACCGCGGTTACAAATGCGACCTGACCGAAAATGGATGTTACCAAAAAGGCGCCGCAAAGGAATGCCCGACCGACGGCCCCAACCCCGAATATACCGAATGTCCGACCTTAAACGGCAAAGTCCCGACCGAACACCCCACCGACAATTTTGCCGGCGAAAAACAGTGCTACACCTGCACCTACGGTTGCGACGTTGAAAATGATTTTTATGACACCGAAGGCGCCTGCCTCCTGGAACATCCGGGCAATCTCTGCGCCACCGATGATACCGGCTGCCACGTCCCCGGCAATTGCAACGCCGCCAAAGGCTGGTATGAAGATGAAGAAGTTTGTCAGGAAACTTTCCCCGGCTGGACCATCAAAGAAGCCGCCGGCTGTTTTACCAAAGACCAGATAATCCAATGCCCGGCGGAGCAGGTTACCACCGGCAAATGCCAGACATTTACCGGCACAACCCATACCGAAGAGGAAAGCGGCGCTTACACCGGCGATGAAAAATGCTACACCTGCAACTACGTCTGCGACCCGGGACAAAAATACTACCCGGATTCGGACGCCTGCACCCGGGCCAACCCCTCAAAACTCTGCAAAGAAGTTGATGTAGCGGGTATTAAATGCCATATCCCCGATGTCTGCAACACTGCCCTCGGCAAGTTTGATGAAGAAGATGAATGCGAAAACAACAACATAGGCTACACCTGTTATCTGGAAGGTGAATGTTATGTCAAAGGCGAACCGGCGCGTTGCCCCGACGGACAATATCTGATGAGCGAGGAATGTCCGCCCGGCGTAGAAGGAAAAGTCCCGCAAAAAGTTGAGAGCGGCGCAATGAGCGGCACCGAAAAGTGCTACACCTGCGAATATGAATGTGATACAAACCTCGGTCTTTACGGCACGGAAGAAAAATGCCTGACCGCCAACCCGGAATACACCTGCGTCCCGGAGGCCTTTACCGGCTGCTATCTGACCGATGTCTGCAACCTTGCCGAAGGCTGGTATACCGAAGAACAAACCTGTAAAGACAACAACATCGGTTACGATTGTCTGGTATCAAATAGGTGCTGGAAAAAAGGCGACGCCACCCCCTGCCCCGACGATGAAGAAGTAACCTGCACCCCCAAACCCGGCAACAAGTTGGAAGAAGAAGAAACCGACCACATATCCGGCGATGCCGTCTGCAAAATCTGCCATTACACCTGCGACACTTCCCTCTTTTATTACGAAGACAAAAGCGCCTGCCTCGCCGCCAACAGCGAATATGAATGTCTTGACGATGCGGAGTCGGGCTGCGTCAAACGCGCCGGTTGCGACGTTAGCAAAGGTTTTTATGCTGAAAAGGGCGCCTGCGAATCCGCTGAAGCGAACAAAGGCTATTACTGCGCCGAACAAAACGGCTGTTGGAAAAAAGACGTTGCCTCGCCGGCTCCCTGCCCCGACGGCGAATATTTAGTCTGCGAAACAATTGAAGGCACTTCCGTTGAAACCACGCCGACCGAAAACTTCTCCGGAGCCGAACAATGCAACACCTGCACCTATACCTGCAACAACACCACCCACTTCACGGAAAAAGCAGAATGTTCCTCGCAAAACCCCTCCAAAATCTGCACCGAAGACAGCGCCTCCAAATGTTACACGGCCTTTTGCGATACCTCACGCGGCTTTTATGATCGGCTGGAAACCTGCAACAATGTATTCAAAGGCTACGAATGTCGTGAAACCACCGACCATTGCTATACCAAAGATGAAAACCGTATCAAGCAATGCAAAACCAACCAGGTAACCACCGGCGAATGTGAACCGCGCAAAGGTAACGATGTCAGCAAAGTTGAAAGCAACAACTACAGCGGCGATGAGCTCTGCTACGATTGTGTTTACACCTGCCTTTCCGAGGATGGCTTCTATGACACGCAAGAACAATGCGAAACTGCAGAAACCGGACGTTCCTGCGCTGAGGATAAAGAATCCCAATGCTATATGGTTTCCGGCTGCCGTATTGACCAGGGGCTTTATGCCGGGCTTGACAGCTGTCAAAAAGCCTACCCCGGCTACTACTGCCGTGATGCTATCGGTCTGGAAGGTATCTGCTATCAAAAGGGCGACGCCAGAAACTGCCCGGAGAATCAATTTCGCGAAGAAGAGGAATGCCCGGAGATTGAGGGTACAATCCCGAATAAAGTTGAAAGCGGCAGTATGAGCGGCGAAGACAAGTGTTACAGTTGCCTATACACCTGTATCACCGAACAGGGCTACTACCAGGATGAGCAGGCTTGCACGACAAACAACCCCAACAAAACCTGTTATAGGGAAGACAAATCCGGCTGCTATCGTGTTTCCGGATGCGATACCGCCAACGGCTATTATGACCGGAAAGACGATTGCGAAGACGCCCCGGACAGCCGCGGTTACTACTGTTCACAGGATACCGTAAGCTTCTGTTGGTTTAAGAACGAAGACTCCCCCAAGAGCTGCCTTGCCAACGAAGTCCTAAAAGGCGGCTGCGAGGAAATAGACGGCACCAGCCTTCAGGAAGAGCCCACCAACGACTATGCCGGCACCGAACAGTGCTACCGTTGTATTTATACCTGTCTGCCCGAAAAGCAGCATTACCAGAATGAAGACGCCTGCAAAGCCGAACACCCGACCTATATATGCGAAAAAGACAGCGACTCCCCCTGTTACGTTCCGACTGATGGCGAACCCTGTCCGGAGGAAGAATATACCGAATGCCCGGATGCTCCTGCCGGCAAAACCCCCGTTCCCACGCCGACCGGAAACTTCTCCGGCTCCAAACAATGCTATACATGCGAATATGTCTGTGACAACAAACAGCAGAATTACGAAACCGAAGAAGAATGCACCGCCGCCAACAAAGGAAGCACCTGCACGTCGGAAGATGTATACAGCGGCTGTTTCCATCCGACCGGTTGCGATACCAAGCAGGGCTACTATGGCGACATTGAGGACTGTTATGACGCATTCCCCGGCTACGAATGTATATCCGCCGGCAACGGCTGCTATATTGAAGACAACACCCCGCGCCCCTGCCCGACTGACGGCCCACTTCCCGAATATACCGAATGTCCGGAGAAACCCGGCAACACGGTTACCGAAACACCAACCAAAAACTTCTCCGGCGAAAATCAGTGTTATACCTGCGCTTATACCTGCAACAACGAGGAAAACTATTTTATAGACGACGGCACCTGCACAGCCGCTCGGCCGGACCACCTCTGCAAATATGACGCCACGTCCGGATGTTCTCACGCCTACACCTGTAACGAAGACGCCGGTTATTATAACCACCAGGACACCTGCGAAACCGCAGAGGCGAACAAAGGCTATAACTGCGCGGAAAACGCCACCGGCTGTTATGTACTTAATCCGGAAAGCCCCAAACCCTGCCCCAACAATGAAAAAACATCTTGCAACGAAATAACCGGTATGACCTTAACCGGCGATGAACCGACTGACAATTACTCCGGCGCCACCCAATGCCATAAATGCACTTATGAGTGCAACAACACCACCCATTTCACGGAAAAAACGCAATGTGAAACCGTCAACGCCAACCAATATTGCGATACCGACGTTGCCACCGGTTGCCAGATTCCCAAAGGCTGCAACACTGACAAAGGATTTTATGACACCGCCGACATCTGCAAAGAGGCTCTAAAGGGCTATGACTGTGTATCCGACGGCAACGGTTGCTGGATACAAGACGATATTTTGCCCTGCACCGGATCGCACGCCACCAGCTGTGAGGAGAAAGAGGGCGCCACTTTAACCCAAGTCCCGATTGAAGATGAATTCTCCGGCGGGCTGCAATGCTATGAATGTCAATATGCCTGCGATACCGCATCAGGTTATTACGATACGCAGGAAAATTGCATGAAGGTAAATGAAGAATACTTGTGTGAAGAAGCGCCAATCACCGGAACCGGCCTCGTTTGTTACAAAAAAAGCACCTGCAACGCCGGAGCCGGATTTTATGATAATCCATCCAAATGTAGCACGGCAAATGCCGGTTATAACTGCGATGGCGAACAAAACGGCTGCACCACCCCCGGAACACCCAAAAAATGCCCCGACGGCCAATATACTGAAGGAAACTGCCCCGACATAATCGGCAGAACGGTTAACGAAACAGAAACCAACAATTATGCCGGTAGCGAAAGATGCTACACATGTAACTACTATTGCGACACCACCGCCGGTTATTATGAACTATGCCCGGGATACGCGAATTGCGAAGAAGACAGGCAACCTCAAACGGATAAAATTTGCCAAGTTGCTAACAAAGGTTGCGAAGAAGAAGGGCAATACTACACCAAACCGGCGTGTGAAGATGCTAATCCGGGCTACAGCTGCATTCTAGGAAACAGGATATGTTTCATCAAAGACGCCGCCAAGGACTGCCCCGAAGGTGAAGCAACCGAATGCCCGGATAATATTACCGGTATGAAACCCAATCCGACGCCAACCGCCAACAAAGCCGGCGAAGAACAATGCTACGCCTGCAACTACGCCTGCGACCCCGCCCAGGATTATTACGAAAACGAAGACGATTGCCCCGAAGGAAAAATATGCACGCAGGATGAAACAACTAAATGCTATCACGCCACTGGCACGGTCATAAATTCCGCCGCCTCATCTCTGGGAATAAGAAACACCACGGCGATAACGCGCACCAGCGCCGCGGGCAGCAGCGATGCCGTCTATGGCCTGAAAAGCAGCGCCGGCATCACCAACGCC
>CALXYD010000021.1 GCA_944392865.1 uncultured Alphaproteobacteria bacterium | reverse complement strand
CGACGGCGAGCTGATGGCAACCGCCACTCTGCCGGCAGATGTGAAGGCATACGTTACCGCGGCGGTCGCTTCGGCAAGCGGAAATAGTGGCGCGATTAGAGTAACGCTAGGCTACCTACCGCGTTAAAGGGGAAAATTGTTGCGATTGTGAATGCGGATGGAGGCCTGTCCCCAAATGCTCACGTACTTCTATGTACGCTCCGCTTTGGGGCAGGACATCCGCAGCCCACTCACAAAATTTCCCGCCTTTAAGACAGGACGAGAGGGCGGGACTTGTGGCGGTGTTCACAAAATTTCCCTCCTTTAAGTGCGGGAGGCGGGAGTGGAGACAGATGAAGCCGGATTGGCAAAAATCCACGTACCTTTTTTTGTACGCTAGGATTTTTGCCACCGGACATCCGCTTCTATCTATCCAAAATTTTCCGCCTTTAAACACCTAGAACGGGCAAGGGGTTGGAGCCCATTGCTTAATTATTTTATTATTATATGGCTTATTTATTTTTATTCATTATTTTGTATCTTGTTCGTGTAATGAAGTGTATCCTCCTGGGGGCGGGTGGGGCGGTTTGCTTTGCCCGTCCTTTATTTTTATGGCGTTTGTTTCTTTCGTTTGTTTTTTGAGGTTGTATTATTATGGCTCCTTTCTTTTTTATTTTTTTCTTTCATTTTATTTTTTATCTGGAGAAACCATGTCTAAAACGGAAATTGTCAACCGGGCGCTTTTGAAGCTCGGCGAACCGCCGGTGTCGTCGCTGAATGACGCGGCGTTCGGCAAGTCTTATGAAACGATTTACGAAGATGTTAAAAATCTGTTGCTTTCCTCTTATCCGTGGCGGTTTGCCGTGGCGTGCAAACATCTGGCGCGCGAAGAAGAACTTTACGGCGAGCGCTATCGCTACCGGCTGCCTGCCGACTGCCTTCTGCTGTTAAAAGTGTTCGGCGCCGCCGCCAACCGCGTTTCCGGCGCGCGTCCCTATGCCAGCCAGAGTTATGAGCTGGCCGGGCGTTGTATCGTTACGCCGCTTAAAGAGGGCGTTGATATTGAATATGTGTGCGCGGTTGACGACGATGCCGCTTTCCCGCCGCTGTTCCGCGAGGCGCTGGCGGCCAAAACGGCGGCGGAGCTGGCAATGCGCATCAAACATTCGCATACGCTCAAGCAGGCTTTGGAAAACGAGTTTCTGCTGCTTATCCGGCAGGCGGAGCAAAATAACGAAATCGCCAAAGACGCGGAGCTTATTCCCGACAACAGCTGGATATTGGTGCGCGAAATCTGGAACCGGTGATAGATGGGTTTTGAAAAATATTGTTGGTAATGATTGTAGAAAGGAAATATGTTATGGTTTGGCCTGCTTTAACGAAGTTTGGAATTGCGTTGGCAAGGAAAAATATTGCTAAGAGATTGACCTATGGCTTTATAAATTATTTAGTAGATGAGGAAGGTTTTGTTCAAAAAAATATATTTGGTGTAAAGCCCTTGTATGATGAAAAAAATATTGACACGACCAATGAGCAGGATATTATAGACGCATATTCAGAGTATTTACGCAATATTCCTGTTGAAATGTGGCAAGATACTGATTATCAAGGAATACGGATGTCAAGAGGGTTTGATAGCGATTTGGAAAAGCGCCAAAAAGTATTGGAGTATCTTGATTATCAAAAAAGGATGAAAAAACTTGAAAAAAGGCGTAGAAGATAAGCGGACGGATGCTGTTTCAGACAAGCGGGCGGCGGGCGGTCTGCCGGCAGAAGAAACAGGCAGTGCGCCGTCGCGGGCCAAGGGCGCCCTTGTTGCCAAGGCGGCGGGGTGGACGGTGTTGTGCCTGGCTTTGGCGTGGCGCTTTTGCTGCAAAGTTTATGACAGCATGTATCTTTTGGGCGCTGAAGAAAAACAGGCGCTGCTGGAAGACGGGGCGGACGTTGTTTTATTCGGCTTTCTGGCGTTTCTTTTCGGCCTGTCCGCGGTGGCGGCCGTTTGCAGCAAAGCGGCGTTTTTCCGGCTGTTGGTGCGGAAGCCGTCTTTGGCAAAGCGCGTTTGCGCCGATGCGTTCTGCTTCCTGCTGTGGTGCGGCGTGGTCTTCTGGTTTTGTATCGTCTTTATGATACGGGGGTAAAAATGTGTAAACGCCTTTCGCTTTTTCTGGTTTGGCTTGCGGGGCTGGTGCTGCTGCCGTTTTTTTCTTCGTGGCAGCTGCTGGGCGGCTGGGCGCCGTTTACCTGGGTGCTTTATGCGGTTCCTTATCTTGCGGCGACGGCGGTTTATCGGCGGGTGTCCGCGGCAGAGGAAGCGCCGCCGGCAACGGGTGGCCGCGCTGTCTGCAACGGTTTGCC
The DNA here is from genome assembly GCA_944392865.1 of uncultured Alphaproteobacteria bacterium. Lineage (GTDB taxonomy): Bacteria > Pseudomonadota > Alphaproteobacteria > RF32 > CAG-239 > CAG-267. The sequence continues at coordinate 22,332 of CALXYD010000021.1, read as the reverse complement.
TATTGGGACGGGCGATAGGCGGGCTCGGCAATGGCTGCGGCGGGTACTTTTTTTCCTTTGGGCGTATTACGGCTTTTGTGGGGCAATATTTCTGGTAACGTTTATGCTGCTTATGCCTTAACCGTCCCGTGGTGGCGTTCGGCATTTTTTGATGGCAGCGGCGGCGTCGTTTTATGTTTTTCCGGTGCGCTTTGGGCGCATTTTTTTTATATCTTTTTTTGTGCGTTTTTTTAACGTGAGTTTTTAGCACGGTTTTCTAACCTTTTATTTTTTAACGTTTTTTTTATTATACAGGAGGCAACTGATGAGTATGAAACCGGCGAGAGTGCAGTTTAACGGCGGGGAGCTCAGCCCGTGGCTTGAGGGGCGCACCGATATTGCCAAGTATGACAAGACGGCGAAACTTTGCCGCAATTTTATCCCGCTTGCCGAGGGGAGCCTCAAGCGTCGCGGCGGGACGCGCTTTGTGGCGGTAACGCCCGAAGACGACGATATTGTTTTTAAGGTTGAGGCTATTCCCGAAGAGGCGGAGATTTTTATCAACGGGCAGAAAATGGCGGAACTTGCCGTGTCGCGCGGAGACGAGGTTACATATCTGGTGCGGGCGGAGGGCTATGTTACCGCCGAGGGCAAGGTTACGGTTACGGAAGATACGCTGCTGACGGTGCGGCTGGTGTCGCTCAGCGAAACGGTTACGATTTCCGTCGCGCCGACGCCCGATGACGCGGCGGTTAAATTGAACGGTTACGAACGGCGGCAAATCAGCGTGCCGCGCAACAGCGTGGTGGCGTATCTGGTTTATAAAAACAATTATATTCTGCAAAAAGGTTCGGTTCTCGCCGATGAAGACAAGACGCTTCATATCGTGTTGGAAGAAGACGAGCAGCAAATGGCCGATTACGGCGATTGGGGCGATTTGGTCGGGCTGGTCGCGGTAACGTCGGTGGGGGATAAAAAACATGAAAAATGCTTTTACATCCGTTTTGCCAACGGGGCGCTGCCGGTTATCTTTTCGGCGGATTTAACCGCGCCCGATGAGCCGGTGGACGAGAGCCTGTTTTATCGCACAAGCTATGATATGTATAACTCGGTGGTAACGGTGCACGGGCCGGTGCAACATACGGTGGCGGTGGAAAATGTCAACAGCATCATTTTGTTTAATTATTACGATGAAAACCACAATACGCTCGCCGAAATTGACGCTTATACCATTGAAAAAATGAACTGGCCGCGCGATGAAAACGGCGAATATACGCTGTTTTTTGACAACTATACCGGCGTGGCGACCGGCAATATCTTAAAAGTTTATTACAAAGGCGATTTGGTTTGGGAATTGAAAGGGCGAAAAAATGGCTAATGCGAAAAGTTTTCTGTTTCCGTTTAAATACAGCAGCCGGGTGGCGTTCGTGGCGGAGTTCAGCCATTTGAAAATCCGGCTTTATGCGCAGGGGGCGTTGGTGCGCGATTACGGAACGGCCGACGGCGATGGCGAAGACGATGATGACGATTATTTCGGCGAGGTGGTTGTTCCGGACACAACGGGCAGTGCGGATTTAAATGGCGACGATAATGACGCGGGCGGCGATAATGACGCCGAAGCCGGAGGAAATGGCGGCAACGGGGAGGAAACTTCCGGCGGCAAAATGACGATTATGACCGACAACGGCAACGGGCTTATCATAACCGGCGATGATGCGAGCGGCGGTATAGGCGACGGGACGGATTTTCCGCCGCTGGTTATCGATTCGCCCTATACTTACAGCGATTTGTGGGACAGCGATGAGCTTTGCTGCAAGTTGCAGATTATCCAGCACTCGGATGTGATGTATATTTTCAGCGAAAATCATCCGCTGACGCTGCTCAAGCGTTATGCCAACGATGACTGGCGGTTGGAAGAACTGGAAATTCTGAACGGGCCGTTTGAGGCGATGAACACGACCGATGTTGCGATTAAAGCGAACGGGCAGAGCGGCGAGGTAACGCTTACGGCGGACGGCGATATGTTTGCGGCAACCGACGTCGGGCGGCTTATCCGTTTGCGCGCGTTTAACGACGAGACCAAGCCGTGGGCGGCGGGCGAAAAGGTTGAAGGAATGGATATCCGCCTTTCCGACAACAAATATTATATGTCTCAAACCAGCGGGACAACCGGTTCCATTAAGCCGGTGCACAGCGAAGGGACGCGTTCGGACGGCGGCGTGTCGTGGACCTATATGCATGACGGGAGCGGCATTGCGAAAATTACCGCTTTTATATCGCCGGCGCAGGTTACGGCGGAGGTGGTGCGGCGCCTGCCGGATATGGTGACGAAGGAAAGCACGGTGTGCTGGGAGCTCGGTATGCTGCACGGGGCGGCAAAATATCCGAAGTCCGGCGCGTTTTTCCGCAACCGTTTCGCGTTTCTTATCAATACGGCGACCGGGCCGAACGTCTGCCTGTCCTGTTCGGGCGATTACAACAACTTTGCGGATACGGACAACGGCGAGGCAACGGCGGAGACTGCGATTACGGTGCCGGTGCTGAATACCGAATTTAACGAGGGGAAGTGGCTGTTTGCGCGCGATGTGCTGTTTGTCGGAACCGGGGCGGCGGAGTTTTATATTGACGTGATTTCCACGGCGCAGCCGCTGGCGGCGGATAATGTCAAAATCGCGCAGATTTCCAATGTCGGGAGCAAGGCGGTTATGCCGGTGGCGGTCGGGGCGCATGTCTTTTTTGCCGACCGCTACGGTTTGAGCCTGCGCGATTTGGTCTATAACTACTATAATGACGGCTACGACCAGACGGATATTTCCCTGCTGGGCAAGCACCTGTTTCAGGCGCGGATTGTGGCGATGGCGTATCAGGAAGTTCCGGACAAGGTTTTGTGGTGCCTGACCGGTGACGGAAAACTCGCGGCGATGACTTTTTCCGCCGAGCAGGAAGTGGCGGCGCTGTCCAGGCACGATGTCAACGGGGTGGCGGAAAGCCTGGCGGTTATTCCGGATTTTGAGGCCTGCCGCGACGTGTTATGGCTTTCCGTGCGGCGCACCATCAATACCAAGACGCTGCGGACGGTGGAATTTATGGAAAACGGTATGCCGCAGGCGCTGCCGGCGGAGGTTTACGATACAGAAGGGCTGGCGGCGCAGGCGGCGGAGGAGGGCGCTTATGTTTTGCGCGAGGCGATGTATCTGGACGCGGCCGTTCTGTTTGAGCGGGCGAACGGCGACAAGCGAACCGAGCTTGGCGGGTTGGAACATCTGGAAGGGCAGGCGGTTTCTGTTTTTGCCGACGGGGCAGTGTTGGAAAAACAGGCGGTGCGAAACGGCAAAATCAACATCCCCGTCCGGGCGGCGCGCGTGGCGGTGGGGTTGCCGGTTATGAGCCAGTTTATACCGCAAAATATCTATATTCCGACCGAATACGGCAGCGGTATCGGGCAAAAACAGCGGATTAACCACGTTTTGTTGATGTTGTATCTGTCGGGCGGCGGAAAAATCGGGGCGGACGAGCAAACGTTGCGCGATATTCTCTATCGGGATACGGACGCGCCGACGGGCGAGCCGCAGCCCCTGTTTACCGGCAACAAGAACGTCCAGTTTGCCGGGGCGACAACGCAAAAAGAACAGGCGGCGACGATTTTGGTGCAGAACGACAGCCCGCTGCCGATGAATATTCTGGCGCTGGTGCCGGCGGTTGACGTGGATGACCCGGATTAAAGCGATGGCGCGTATCAGAGATTACCGGGCGGGCGATGCGGCGAAAGTGCGGGCGCAGGCGGCGCAACAGGCTGAAGCGGCCGAAGCGGCGGCGGGGTTTGAGCGGCTGGCGGCGGCATACAGCCTGGTTGAGGACGGAACGGGCGGCGAGGCGGTGCTGGCGGTGTTCGGTTACCGGATTGACGATGAAACGCCGGATGGGGCGGAATGTTTTGCCTTTGTCGGCGGCGATGCGGGGCGCGGGTTATTGGCGGCGGTGCGTTTTCTTAAGCATAAAACGGCGGCGGAGGCGGCGCGGCTTAATGTTCGGCGGATAACGATGACGGTCAAAGCGGATTTTGCGGCGGGCGCACGTCTGGCGCGGCTGCTCGGTTTTCGTCCGGCGGCGCGGCTGGCGGATTTTTTTAACGGAGAAACATATCAGCTTTTTGAAAGGATTGAAGATTATGGCAATAGGATTGGCGGTTACCATGGGGGCGCTTAACTTTGCGTCCGGCTTTTTGCAGGGAAAACAGGCGGAAAACGAATACAAGGCCAAGGCGGAACAGCTGCGTCAGCAGGCGGCGGTCTACCGGCGCAACGCGGCAACGGTGCGGATGAACGGGGCGCTTAACGAAGACGCCATGCGCAGCCAAAAGCGCGCGACTATCGCATCGGCTTCGGCGGCGGCCGGCGAGGCGGGCATGGGCGAAAGCCCGACGACGACCACGGCGCTGGCAACGACATCTTCGGCGTTGGAGCAGAATATTCTCAACCGGCGCTATGAAACCGAGAGCGAGGCGGAAAATTACCTTTATCAGGCGCGGGTGGCGGAAGAAGAGGCGCGGCAATACCGCAAAACGGCAAGCAATATGTTTGTCAGCAATATGCTTTCCGGCTTGTCGTCGGCGGTCGGCTCTTACAACAAATACAAAGGCATACAGTAACGGAGGTTTTTATGGCGAACAGACAGACAACGCCCAGGCCGGGACTGGCCGGGGCAATGGCAAGGCGCGGCGTGAACGCGAGACAGGTAACGCCTGCCGCGGTGCGACACATTGCCGGCAACGGAACGCTGGCGGCGGCGCAGACGCTGGTTGAGGCGGGGGAAAATCTGGCGGAGGAAACGGCGCGCGACAAAGAAGACAAGATGAAACTGGAAGCGGCGGCGTCGCTCAAGGCTTATCGCCGGGCAATGCAGGGCGCCGGTTCGCAGGTCGAGCTGGATACGCTGGCGAAAGAGTCGGAAAAGGCGCTTAAATCGCAGTTTGCGGCAACGCCCGAAGGCAAATCGTTCTGGCAGAAACACGGCGACAGCATTTTAACCGCGGCGCGAACCGACAGCGGGCGCATTAAAGCGGAAAAACAGGCGGATTTCGGGCGCTCCACGCTGGAGGCGTTTTTGGCGGACAGCCAAAATCTGCTGGCGGATACCGACAACGCGGCGCAGGGCGGAAATCTGCTCAAAGCGGGGGCGGATAAAATCGCGGCGACGCCGTTTCTTTCGCCCGAACAAAAACAGACCTACCGCGACGGCTATCTCAAAACCGGCATTCTCAATCTGGCGCTGCATACGCCGGAAGCGGCAGACGCGGCGGCGCAACAATATTTTGCGGGCGATGAATCTCTGGCGCGGAAAATCGCCGAGACCGGCCGGCTCAGTCGCGGCGACCGGGAATTTGCCGAGCAACGGCAAGCCCGGCAAAACGGCATAGCGGCGTTCGGGAAGGCGTCTTCTTTATGGCAAAAGCACGAGCGCGGCGAAATTTCCGACGCGGAATATTTTGTTTTGACCGACGGCAACGACGGCGATTTGCTCTGGAGCGAGCGCGAAGACCGGTCGTCTGTGCCGTTGTTTGCGGCTTATCAGGCTATTCGGCAGATGAACGGCGGGGCGGAACTTTCCGCCGAGGAAGTGCGCGATGCGGGCAATAATCTCGCCAGCGCCTATTACCGCGGGGAAATCGGGCTGGACGAAGCGGCGGCGTTGCAAGACCAGCTGGTGTTGGCGCAATCCGATCCCGCGGCGGCAAAATTGTTTGATACGGCGGCGGACGAGGCAATTGACCGGGCGTTTATGCGCGATGTGCCTCTCAAAACCGGTATGGACGCGGCGGCGCAGGCGATGATGGAAAGCAAGGCGAAGCTTGCGTTCGGCATTTATCAGGATTATTACGCGCGCAAGACGGCGCTGGTGGACGATTATACCGCGCAGGGCGGGGCGATGACGCCGCTTGCCGCTAAACGGATTGCCAAGCAGGCGCTTGACGAATCTCTGGCGGCGTCCGGTTTGAAAACGGCGGGCGAAGCGGTCGGCTTCGGCGAGTTGCGGCGGACGCTCCGGCAGGTTTACAGCGGCGGCGACGAACAGCGGGTATGGCAGAAATTTGCCGCCGTGGCGCCGTATAGCGAAGACAAGCACGCGGCAATGCGGCAGGTTGCGGCGGAAGAACAGCGGCGTGAGCTGGCTTTGCCACGCTTTGAGACCTACGGGGAAGTGGCGGAAGCCGGCCTGGAGCCGGGGGACAGGTTTTATTTTCGCGGGCGGCTGGCGGTCAAACGCGGGTAACAAAGGAGAAAATGAGCAATGGCAGAAAATAATGCGGCAGTGGTGGCGGAGGAACAAGCCCAACAGACCTTATTGCCGACAGCAACAGAACAACCGCAGCAGACCTTGTTGCCGACAGCAACAGAGCAACCGCAGCAGACTTTGTTGCCGACAGCAACAGAGCAACCGCAGCAGACTTTGTTGCCGGTAACGGACAGTTCAGATGATGATGACAGCGCGGCGGCGGGGTTTGATTTTATTGAGAACGAGCAGAATCTGGCCATGCCGCCGCTGACCGCAGACAGTATCAGCGAAGATGAGCCGATTTCCTCCCTGCAGGCGGTGGGGCGGTGGCTTCGGCAGGCGGCCGACTGGCGTACTTATTGGGATGCGGCGGAAAGTCTGGGTGAGCAGGCGGCGGAATATAAATTTGCTTATGATGAGGGGAAACTCGGTGATTTTGAGGCGGAAAGTTTTGCCAAGGAAACGCTGAAAGCGGGCGTGCGGAGTCTGGGGGCGGACAGTCTGCGGGCGGCTGGCAACGTGTTTGCAATGTTCGGCGCAAATTTGGAAAACCGCGGTGCGGTAAGCGCCATTGCGACCGCCGGGGCGGGGTTGGCTTTGCCCGAAGCGGGGAAGATTATGCAGACTATCGGCGGCAAGCTCGGCGAATTTGCGGAAAAACTGGAGAACGCGCCTTTGCTGGCGCCGGCGGAAGCGGCGGACGACAATGACCCGAACTGGCTGAAAATCGCCAATGTGTTGGGGCAGGGCTCGGGGCAGGTGCTGGCGATGGGCGGGCTGGCGCGGTTTATCGGCGCGGCGCCGGCCTACGGCTTATTCGCGGGCGGCGGCGCCGGCGAGGTGTTCAGGGAATCCTATGCCAAAGACGGCGATGCGGATACGGCGACCACGCTGGCGCTACTCTCGGGCGGGACGACGTTTGCCATTGACCGGCTGTTCAGCCCTTTGCCGAAGCAGATTTCCGGCGAGGCGCGGACGACAGCCAAGATGATTGCGCGGGAAATGGCCGGGGCGCCGTTGCGTGAGGCGGGGTCGGAAGTTTTGCAGCAACTGCTGGCGGAAAATCTGGTGCGGCAGGCCGGTATTGACGAGACGCAGGATTTGTTTGAGGGGTTGATTGAAAGCGCGCTCGGGGCAGTGGCCGGAGCGTCGGCGCTCAATACGGCGTCCGGCGGGATTTATCTGGCGCGCAAAACCTACGAGGACGCGCGGCTCAGGATTTTGCGGCGCGGCGTCAGCGCGGAAGAACTGGCGCTGTATGAGAAAAATATGCTGGCGTTTATCCAATCCAAGCCGGAGGCGTTCGGCAAAGTGCTCAGCTACAATCTGCAGCGCAATCTGGATAAGATGGGCGAGGCGGCGCGGTCGCTCGGCGAGGCGGCGGAACGGCGCAAACAGCAGAATGCACTCAAGGAATTTAAGCGTATTTATGACGAGATGTATGCGCGTTCGTTTAAGGCGACCGGCGATGAAAACAAGGCGAAAATCGCGGCGGGGCTGGTGCAGGCAAACGCAATGGCGCTCTATCAGGCGGACAAGACTTTTTCGCCGGCGGCAATTCGGGCGGCGTGGTTGCCTCAAGTGCGGCAGGAAAATTACCGTGATTTTCAGCAAAATCGCCAACCGTCCGGAGCTGTGCTTTACCAGTTCGGCGGAACGCGGGCGCGGTTTGCCGATTTTGCCAAGCTCAAAGAAGCGCGGCTTTTGGAGGTCGGCCGTATCAATCCGAAGTCAATTTGGAACCGTACCGGCTGGTATCATGGCAGCGACGGGCTTTGGCGGTTTGAAATCAGCGACGCGGGGGCGAAGCTCAAAGTGTTGAATTCCGTTTCCGCCGACGAGCTGCCCAAGCGCTATTGGAACGATTATATTACCCGGCTTGAAACATTGGAAGCGCAGGAAATTTTGCATTTGCGCGAATTGGAAGGCTGGACGATACAGGGTAAGCCGATTGTCAAAGAATACTACAACTATATTTATAACGATTTTATTGAGTTTCTGGATAAGCATTACAAGCGCCGTTTTACAACCGGGGTAACGCGGAGCGGGCTGTTTACCTATGTTGACCACGAAGCGGAGCTTGAGGGGAAAGTCAAAGCGAACCGGGAGCTTGTTGACAGCAAAGTTGAGGCGTTGGCCATCGGGTATGAACGGCAGTTGAAAGAACAGCGCGAACGTCAGAACTGGAGCCGGATGCCGGCGTATCTGCGCGATTTGAGCCTTAGGGAATTGCTTATTGAACGGCAGAAGTTTGTCGCACCGGATGAAGACGGGGCAGAGCTTGGCGTGCCGGCGAACGATGTTGCGGCTGCAGCGGATACAAAAAACTCCTCCGATATCAACATCGGAGGAGAAAGCGGCGCAACTTCTTCCGCCAGGCCGGTCCGGCTACTACTCCAGGGGTCGGATACGGATAAAAGCGCGTTGCCGCGTTTTGTGGCTAAGATAGGCGATGATCCGGAAAATGTCAAGAGGGAAAAAGAAAAATTTTATAAAAATTTTTCCCGTCATGATTTTCTTGATGATGATAATAGTGAAGTGTTAGCGAAGATTAACCGTACTGATTACAAAATAGATGTAGATCAAGATGGTTTTATACAAAAAATGGAAGAAATGTTAAAATCATACGTCCATAAAGAATATTTTAATCCGTTTCTGGGAGTGTGGATAAAAATGAGGCCTTCATCTGCTAATAAATATATAAGATTTTGGGGAGATGACCGTAAAAAGATGTTGATTCCTTATTTGCCGAAGTTATTGCATGATGCAAAATTTACAGTAAGGCAGGTTCCTTATGACGTTTTAGCAGAACCTAATACTAGAGCTTATTATAAAGCTTATTTTCCGGTTCTGGTTGATGGGGAAAGAACCAATAGCCGGATGACGATTAAAGAAGATAATAACGGAAATTTCTTTTGGGATTTACGATTAGAAGAAGCTTCTGATGCAGAAGTCAGCCAAACAAAAGAAGAAGCTGCAAAGCAATCTGCCAGCGGCGGCAGGCCGAGGTGGCGGCGCCACAAGGCGGCGAACAGCAATGTGCCGAGTATTGACTACCGTTACACCGATGAACAGCTCAAAACGGCGCACGCGGTGTTTGATGAAAATAAATATCGCCAGTTCTTAAAAGACGTTAAGCCGGTTGACGACGAGTATGACGACAATGTTAAACGGGTGGTGAAACATATCGTTGAAGAAGAAGGGGATTTGCCGGGGGCGTATCTGCACAACTACGAGGTTAAGCAGGAAATGGTGCCGCGCTATAAAAAACGGCGGGCGGCGGTGCGGCAGATGAAGCTGCATAACGAGCCGGCTTTTTATGAAGACCTGAAGCGCGAGGAACTTTACAGAATGTATCTGGCGGGCGAGGGCGATTTTCACAAGCCGTATCCGAATATGGCGTATCGGCCGGAATTTTATCGCGAGGCGCATTTGCCGGAGCTGATGAGCGACAAGTTTTTCAGTCAGCCGCAATTCCGTTATCTGCTGCCCAAGGAAAAAGCGGATATGGCGGAAAAGCTGGATAAAATTTACCGGATTTACCGTATGCACCGTGAGGCGGAATTTGCCCGCGAGGCGGAACGGCGCGACGTGCAGGCGGCGAACGCCTATATTGCCGAACACGCCGGCGAGGACGAAAGCCTGCGCCGCTATTGGCTGGAGCGGCAGCTTTTGTTGGAGCGCAAAGAGGTTAAGTTCGGGGAATTGCTAGACCATCCGGAACTTTACCGCCATTATCCCGATTTGCAGGATATAACGGTGCGGTTTGCCGAGCTTGACAACAATGACGGCTATCACTTTTACCACGATAAAAACGCTGATGCGGACGTGTTGGAAATTGACCCGCGACAGTTTGACTATGCCAACCTCAAGGAATTGCTCTTAAGCGGGGCGAGTTTCGCCATTCAGATGCGGGAAGGGTTTGACGTCGGGTTGTCGCCGTCGCAACAGCGCAATTTTATGGACCGGCATATTTATCTGGCGAAAAAAGAGATTAGCCCGATGACGGGGCAGATGTTGTCAAAGTTTTTGCAACGCCATCTTCCCGGGGAAAAGCGCAGCGATTATCTGATTGAAAAGGAAATGCCGCTGCCGCTTTTGCATCTCTACCAAAGCGAGGCGGTGCGGAAAAACGGGGCGGATATGTTAAATAACGAAGCAGAGGAAGAACGGGTTACTTATCGCGAGATTGATTATGACAAGCTTTATGCGAAAATGGAAGAGCGTTACGGCAGCCGCTGGCTTGACCCTGATGAGCGCGTTCTCGGCAATATGGCGTATGCGGCGCTGCAAAATCTGCGCGAAGACTTAAATGCGGAAATTTTAATGCGGGCGCGGCATTTTTCCGGTTACAAGACGGCGGCGCCTTTTCCGTGGAGCGGCCTTAGAGCGCAGGGAACTCTGGATACGCGGGCTATGCTCCGGCGGCAGGAATATACCGACTGGCAGCGTTCTTTCCCCTATTGGGACGAATACAACAAAATGCCGCCTGCCGACCGGCGCTTTTTGAGCTACGGCGATTTGGATAAACTTAACGGCGCGGAAGCCGTCGGCTATTTTACCGAACCGGATACCATGTCCGCCGTGCCTGAGGATACCGTCGGGCCGACGACGAAAAAAGCCCGTCAGCAACGAATTATTGATGTGTTGGCCAAGGGTGCTTACGATACGGCGGAGCGAACCATCTACCTGTTTGAAAATGCCGATGCGGAGACGATTGTTCATGAAACTTTCCACTATCTGAGCAATCTTCTGCGCGGGGTTGAACTCAACATAGCGCCGGAAATCAAGCGCGCTTATCAGGAACTGATGGACGTTTATCTGCAGCGTATTCTCGGCTTTTACTATCCGGTTGAGCGCAATGGCAAATATCATTTGCGTTATCGGGCCATCAACAATATTATGCCCGATATTCCCGGCTGGTATGATTCTCCGGGCGAGGCGGTTGCCGCCGCGTCGGAAGAACTGTTTGTGCAGGCGTTTCTTGACGCGCTCAACGGCAAGCCCTTTTGGAGCGGTACGCATGAAATGAAGATACGCGATTTTTATATCCTCTGGCTGCAGCAGATTACGGAGAGGTTGGGGGTGAGCGAAGAGAACCGGCGAAAGGTTTTAAAGGAGTAGGGGGCTCGTATAGCACCGGGTGCGCGCCGCAGTGCCAGCGGCACCTGCATAAAGGGGCGATGTGCCGCGAACGGGCAGGGTTCTCGCGGCTCACTCGCTGATTTTCCGCCTTTAAGACCACGAACGGTTATGTCTGGACGACACGGGCGCTTGCAACGGCTTTGCCGATTTTCCGCCTTTTGCAGTTCTAAAATAAATGCTTGCATTTAACGGCGGGCGGTTTATAATACCGACAAGTTGTATATGCCGCCGGCGGCGCTTGGGCGCGGCTTGGGCGGCGGTTGATTTGCGGAGGGCGCGTTATGGACGGTTATGAAGTGGCCAAATTGCAGGCGAAAGCAAGGTTGAAACTGGTTTTGACGGTGTTTGCCATGTCGGCGGCGGCCGGGGCGGCGGTTGAATACCGGCGGGCGACGGCACCTTTGGCAACGGCGGCGGTTGTGTTTGAGCGGCGCGGGGCGGAAGCGGCGTTGCCGGCAACGGTGCAAAATGTCCAGGTATCCGGCGAAACGGGCGACAAGGCTTTCGGCAATATGCCGGCGGTTTCCGCTGAGGCGCGTCCGCTTGACGAAACGACCAGGCGCACGGTGGCGGCGGTGGCGGCGGCCGGAAATGCCGAACCGGCGCCGGCAGTTTCTGTTTCACCCGAAGCACCTGCCGTTTTGGAAGCGCCCGATGCGGCCACCGTGGAAACGTATGCCGTTTCGGATACGGACGGCGATGTGTCCGTATCTCAACCGGCGGCGGACAAGCCCGATGTTTTAACGGATTTTCTCGGCTATATGCGCGATATGCAGGCGCGGGCAGACGCCGTGCAAAAACCGGCGTCCGCCTTGGGCAAAATTATGCCGCGCCAGCCGGCTGTTGCCGAGCCGCAGCCGCGCGAAGTCCTGTTTCAAGAAGGGCGGATAGAAATTTATGACAGCGAAAAAGGCGTGGTGGCGGTTGAAACGTCAACGGCGGCGGTTGTAACCGATGAGCCGGCGAAGGCGCCGCAGGAAAATCGTGCGTCGCAGGTTGCCGAAAATCCGGCGGCCGGGGCGGAGGCAAAAGCCGATGAGGCGCCTTTTTTGGGGGAAACGGCTAAGGTTGAGCAAAATAACGGCGGGGCGGCAGACGCGGCGGCAGGCGTTATGACAGATAATGCGGCAGAAGCGGCGGCAGAGCGGGTGGAGCAATCAGATGAAACGGCGCCGGTTATGCTGATTCCGGGGGCAGCGCGGCAAATTTCCGGCAATGTTTCGGAAGTTCAGGCAACGGGGCAGGCGGCCGATGTCGCGGCAAAAGATAAGCCGACAATCGGGGCGGCGGTTGCGGATGAGCCTAAACCGGCGGAGAAGGCGGCCGGCGTTATGACAGATAAAACGGCAGAAGCGGCGGCGGAAAATCCGGCGGACAAGGCGGTTGTTGAAAATAAAGCACCGGCGGAAAATCCGGCGGAATATGATGAGAATGTTGCGCCGGAAAACGGCGGGGCGATTGATATGATGAAAGATATTGTTGCGCGCAAATAAGGCACGGGCGAAGCGGTTTCTTCGGGCGGTGCGAATGTGCGGCGGCAGGTTGAAACGGGCAGGTAACCGGCGGCGAGCCGGAGCGGATAAATAACCGGCGGCGAGCCGGGCAGGGCGGCATTGTTCCGCCTTTTTTTATGGGGGTTGCGGCTTTTTTCAGGGCGGCAACATTTTTTTATGGCATCATTTTTTTAGGAGATTTCAATATGACGGAAAAGGGAGGGCTGAGATGATAGGCTTGACAAATTCGGTAAATGTTGCCGGTTCATCCGGTGGGGGAGATGTAATCTACGCGGCTAATGATTCAAGCGGAACGATTGCAGCCGGGGATAAGGTATGGCTTAACCATATAGCTTCCGATATTTCAACGGAGCAGACGTTTACGAGCAGTCGTGACCAGTATGTTTATTTTTATCCGCAGGGCAATGTTATGTATTCGGCGGGTTCACGCGGTGTTGAGCGGTATGATTTTAATCTCGGCACAGAAGATTGGACAAGGCGGACGTTGGGAACGATGGCGTTGGCGCGGGGTTTTATAAACACTTTTAAAGATGGGACGGTTGTGCTGAAAGGGATGAATACGTTTATAAATGGCACGGGTGATAATGTTATCTCGGTTTTAAACGGGCAGGTTAATCCAACTTTGGCGGCGATTTATCTGGGAAACAATCTGTGTTTGAAAGCAACATCTACCCAATATAATCCCGTTTTGGCAGAATACGACCCGGCGACTAATACTTATGGCACGGAATATTATCAGTTCAGCGGGTTTGGGTTAAACAAAAAAATCACAAATGCTTTTCTCAAAGATAATGTGCTGCTTTTATTTACTGGTGTTTCTAATGACGGACAACCTTATTTCATTTTTCAGGATATAACCGATAAATCTTCACCGGTTCTGTTAAAAGAAAATGGTTTGGGTTTTTACGGCAATTACACCTGTGTCGCGGCAACCGGGACAACGCCGGGGAATTATATTTTTGTAAATACAGACGCAAATTATGATTTATATCGATATAACGGACAACTGAAAATATATGAGATTGCCGACGATTATCAGATAAAAGACCCGGAAAATCTGCCGGAAGCTCTGAATAATCTTATCGGGAAGACTGTCAGTATTTTTTATGACGAAAGGACGAATATCCTTACCGTGGGAACGGTGGACAACGTTTATGCTTGGAAATTTAACGAAACAGGCAAGACATTCTCTCCCTTAAATGTTTCTTTTGATTTGTCCGGTATTACCAACAAGGCAAGCGGATACCCGTATAATCTGGTGTTGTCGGAAGATTTAAGAAATGCGCAGATTGGCTATCGGGAAGTTGAATCTTATACTTTTTCAATCAATATCCTTTACAAATTTACAGAAGGTTCAGGCTGGACGATTGTGGATGAGAGTGCGGTTAATTCGTTTACGATTACCGGTTTTGCCACAGGGGAAACGGATGCAGAAGGAAAGTATGAGATTAACACGGTCTTGCCTGATGAGGTTATGATAACGGTTAATGTTACGCCAGACCCTGATTCATTTGATTTTGCAGGAGAAGCACAATGACGACATACAAAAAGAATGTTTATAAAGGCTATTCGTTCACTTATACGATTAAGAAAGAGAAATATTGGGATAAAGTGGTAACGAAGTCCATATCCGCCAACACGGTTGATAATGTTACTCTGGAGCCATACGACGGAGTTACGATAGCTTACAATGCACCGGTGGTTAATATCTCTGAAGGACAGCTGCCCGATGGCACACCATTTGACGCTTATGTCGGTTATCCTAATGGAGTATACGGAAGCAATTATCTGGTGAACAATGCGCTTATTCCGGGGATAGCTCTGGACTGGGGTGTTAATGACTTCGGTGGTGAACATACTGATTTCTATTACTGTCCTGACAATACCGTAGCAATGCGACATTATGACGCAACGGAACTTCCCGATGGTGCGGTATGGATTGGCGAACTGAATAATAAGTTTATTTTACATAATATTACCTATAAGGCGAACTTTACACAGGTTGGAGAGGTTACTTATTCCGGAGAGGTGGCGAGCCTTGCCAAAGACAGTGCCCTATTGGCTAACAAGAACACACCGACGATAAATGAGTTTTTCCCGGTTAATACAGACTTTATCACTAAAGTGAATGCTTCCTTATTGAGTAGTTATAAGGTTATTCTACGCAATACGTCTAATGTCCACTTCGGTATGTATAATCAAAACTGGTATCTTTTTAACGGGTCAAGAACCGATGGCGGAACGGCAGAGCTTAATAAAACCTATTGGGTAAGAGTCGTGCAAACAGCGCAAACTTCAGCATTTACAACAGCTCTCTATTATATGGAAGATGATGGAACTTATACCATAAATACTTTGCCTGATGTGAGCAATACAAAATGGACGAAAGCTTTTGAAGTAGCAAAGCAGGCGTTTATGAACAATGAAGCGTTTTCTTTAGGGGACAGCGGTGGAACAGGGAGCTTTACCGGAACTATTGACTTAGCCAACACGATGATGAGAACTTTCACGGGGACTGCTGAGCCTACTTACACCCTGTATTGGAAACCTTTGAGAGAGATATAATCAAAGGGCGGAAGCATAAAGCCGCCGCCCCCGGCTCTAAGACTTCTTTATGAAAAAGAAGACCTTAAACCTTTTAATAATAAAAATAAATTTTATTATCATTATGGTTTTCCTTTATAAAAATAAAGGAGCCGAGCCAAAATCTTATTTTATGCTTGACAATAAGCAAAAAATAAGCTATCTTAACCTCAGAAGAAGTTAAGATTAAGGCTTAGCTCCTTTGCTGTTAAGATGAATGTCCGCTCTTGACCAGCGGACTTTTCTTTTATACAGAAGGCTTGTTAAAGAGTCAAACAAAATCAGTCAAACAAAATCAAAGGGCGGGACTTGACAATCCCGCCTCACCACATTATCTTATGATAACGATGATGATTTTAAGCACCAAAACAAGGATGCTTAAACCTTTGACCAAGTTCGGCATCTTACTCCTTTCAGCCTTTGCAGGCGGTAGGGAAAGAAGCCGGCAAACAGCATAATAAAAAAGAGTTGACTCTTTTGATTTTTATGCTATATTGTAACCATCAGGGAAGAAGTTACAGTCCAGCTTCTTTCTGAGTTACACAGACCAGCTGCGGCAACAGCTGGTTTTTCTTTTATACAGAAGGCTTATTAAAGAGTCAAACAAAATCAAAGGGCGGGACTTGACAATCCCGCCCCGTCCTGCTATCGTTTGACAGACAGGAAAATTCGGAGTTTCCGAATAATGATAATAATTTTTATTCTCATTATTGTTCCTTTCAATAATATTGAAAGGGGAAAAGCCGTGCTGTTTTAACTTGACAAACAAGAAAAAACATGCTATCTTCAACTCAGGAAATGAGTTAAAGAATGGTTTAACCCTTTTCTGGTTGAAGTAAATTGCCGGTGTTTGCCCACCGGCTTAATTTTTATACAGGATTCGTTTTTTTATGTCAAGCTCGGGAAAACCGGGCTTTTTTTATGGAGAGGGTGATGATGGAAACAAAAGAAAAACTTATTGAGAAATTAACGCGGCGGCAACTGTTTATTCTCTGTTTGCTGATGATTTTATGCGGCGGCGTGGTCGGCGTGTGCGCGGCGATTTATGCACCGGCGGCTTTGGCGGCGCTGTGGGGAGCGTGGTGATGGAATGGGAAGGCGTTTGCGCGGTGGCGGCGCTTTTCGGCGTGGCGATGAATTTTATCCGTTTCGGCAAGTGGCAGGGCGCGATTGAGGCGAAAGTCAATGTTTTGGAGAGGGAATCCGCCGCGGCGATAACCAAGTTTGATGTGGTGGGCAAGCGGCTTGAAGAGAACAGCCGCCTTTTGGCCGAACTCAATGCCAAACTCGGGCTGTTGCTGGAGGAACATTATCAGCATCACGGGTAGCGGATGCGCAAGCGG
Source organism: uncultured Alphaproteobacteria bacterium (assembly GCA_944392865.1). Lineage (GTDB taxonomy): Bacteria > Pseudomonadota > Alphaproteobacteria > RF32 > CAG-239 > CAG-267. The sequence continues at coordinate 5,495 of CALXYD010000021.1, read as the reverse complement.
CGCTTAATTTGGGCGGATTTAGCAGGGAGAAAGCGATGAATGTTTGGATTTACCGGCCGGATATTGAGGCGGCGGCATGCCGTTTGAACCGGCATTTTGTTTATGACGGACGCGGGCAGACGTATTTTGAAGCGTGCGAACAGCGGGCGCGCCGGCAAAGAATACGCGCCGAACTATGCGAACGGGAACGGCGGCGTAAACTGCGCCCGCGGCTGATTGAGGCGGCGTATGTCTAAAGCGGTGTTGGCGGTTTTGGGCGGGTTGGCGGCGGCGCTTATCGTGCTGGCGGGGCTTTATGCCGAGCGCGGGCGGCGGATTGCCGAACTGGAGGGGCAAAATAATGCTTTATGCGGGAAAACATCTTTTTTGGAGGCGGAAATTGCGAAACGAAATGAAAAGGCGTTGGCAGCCGATAAGCGACTGCGCGAGATTGAGGCGGCGGCAGAGGCAGAGAAAAATACGGGCGGTTTTGATTGGAATAGCCCTTTGCCTGTTGATTCTGTTACTTTGCGGTTGCGCGCGGACTGAATATGTTTATGTGGAAACGCCGCGCGAGCCGGTGACGTGCCACCGGCACATAAAGACGTTTTTGGATATGGCGAAGTGTTTGGAGATATACAAGATTAAAGGGGGTTAAGTGGGCGTGCTAAAGCGCCGTCATGATTGTAGGTCGGAAATTTGCTTCCAGCACCGCACTTTATCCCACCCATTGCTTATTTATTAAAGGGGTTCCGCAATTTCGTCCTTTAAGTGTGCGCCGCACCTGCATAAAGGGACGATATGCCCGGGTGGTAATGTTATGGTTGAGAAACCCTACGGGGCAAACGCCGGTCGGCGTTTGTCGGCAAAATATTTAATGAGCAGATTTATATGCAGAAATACTTAGCAAGTCGGAGATAGCATCGCAGTGTGCGCCGCACGGGCTGAGAAAAGGGGGCGTGGAAAATCGGCGCAGCAAAAAAACTTGACGGATAAGATTTTGTCGTTTACGTTACATTTGACAAAACTATTATTTAAAAAAACTTTATTACTATGAAACTGAATTTATTTTTTAAAAATTCCTCCGGAGCTTGTATCCTTCAGGAGAAGGATTTGTTTTTTGAAGAACTCTATGGTTGCGACAGAAAAAAACTCAACAGTTATTTTGTTTTCAACCATTCTAATACGGAAAACAGTTTATGGCTAGGCAACGGTATTTATGCCGTCAAAACCAGAAATATCAAATCTCTGGTTGAGGCCAGGCAATTGGTGCAGCGTATGCAGAATAAGGTAATCGTTACCGGACTGCTTTTGAGCCGTGCCTGTGATGTGGGTTATATTATACTGTATTTAAATTTGAGCTTGGTGTCAAAACAACTGGACAAATTGGAAAAGTATGATGCAGAACATAAAGATCCAGCAGGTTTTGCAGAATGCCTTGCCAAATTGGGAGCCGCTTTGCGAGGAATGTCCGAGTGTGTGGCAACCGGAGATCCTGATACACATTTGGATCCTTTATACGATTTTCTAAGAAAGTCTTCAGAGGTCGCGCTGTCAATCATTATGCAGAAATATGAGGCGGAAAACGCTTCTTCAAAAGCGCCAAAGCAGAAGGCCGGCGCCAAGAGCAAGACGGCCGGCGCTTCGTCGCAGAAAGAGCAGGATTTGCCGCCGGTTGACATTGACGACGCGTATGCCGATTTTTGTTACCGTATTTTCGGGTTGACGCCGAAGACGCTGACAAAAGACAGTTTGGAGCAGGCCTACAGTCGTTTGTGTTTGCACTATCATCCGAATTTGAACTCCTCAAAAGACGTGTTTGAAAAATTGTTTGAAGTGCAAAAAGCGTATGCCTGTTTGCGTGATGTCTTGCAAAAAAGAAACGAAGCTCAATCAAACCGCTAGGCGTTTCCTGATTTAACCGGAGGTGCCGCTAAAACGGGTATGATGAGAAATTTATGAAGAAAGCGGCTGTTCCTTCGGGGACAACCGCTTTCTTTTTTCCGGATACAGCGACAGCATTTGCTGTTTGGCGAGGATGTTGCCGCGGCAACGCTCAGCTCCGGCTGTCGCCCCAATGGGAGAGTTTGCCGTTGCGGGCGCTGTCTTCGGCGATAAGCCCCTTTTGGGCGAGGCGGGCGCGCGCCGCTTTCTTATCGGCGGCTTTTTTCTGCTCTTTGCGCCAGGTTTCTTTATTTTCCGCGATGTTTTTGGCTTTGGCGGCTTTGCGTTTTTCCAAGGCGGCTTTTACTTTTTCCTGATTTTTCAATTCTTTTAAGTGTTGCTTCAATCTCTTGTCAACTTCCGCGGAAACGCATTCGCGGCAGGCAATGTCAATAAAATCTCCGACGACAAGCTCTCGCAAGTCATACTCTTTCTTTTTTTCGGCGTCTCTGCGTTTTTCGCTGCCGTAGGCAATATCTATGGTAAATTTTTTAGCCTCTTCCATATTGGTAAACGGTTTTTCGGGAAAATCCTTTAATATTATTGCGGCTTCCTCTTTAACGGCAGGCCAATTTTTCTGAACTTTCACGCAACTTTGTCTCATGGCGTATATATTTTCATACGTCCGGTCACGTTTAAACCCGAGGCGGGCGAGCAACGGACCTTTAACCTCAAATTCCGCGGCGTCTTTGCCTTCCGCCAGATGTTGCAGCATATCGCGAATTGCGCCGTGCATTTTGTCGGCATCCGTTTCCTTGGAATGGAGGTATGTTGCGGCCATGTTATAAACAAGCTCATGCGCCGTGCCTTGCAGACTGGAATTTTGTTCGTTTTTTGCCCGCAATGCCGTGTATGTAAACAGGTGTTCGTAAACTTGTTCCGGCACCGGATAATTTTCCAGGAATTTTTCGCTGAATTTTTGCGCGTCTTCTTCGGTCTTTACTTCCGTCAGATCAAGCTCGCCGATGTTTTGAGCCGCAACGTAATCGGCAATTTTAGGATGTTTATCGGCAAAATAACCAAGATTGAAACGCTTGTTTCCGGCTTCATAGCTGAAAGAGAGGGCGACCGGGCGACCGTTGTCGCGGGTCGGTATGGCTTTAATATTTAACGGATGTTTGTATGGCATGGTAATCTCCTTTGGTAATATTTTCTGTCATTGTAGCGCCAAATGGTTAACAAAACAATAAAAAATGGCGAAAAATGTTGTCGGGAGGGGAAAATGCGGATAAAAAAATGGTGCCGTTTAGTGGACTTGAACCACCGACCCACGCATTACGAATGCGTTGCTCTACCAACTGAGCTAAAACGGCAACGGAATGTTGTTTATCAGCTTTATTTATAAAATGCAAGCGTTTTTTTGGGGTGGGGATAAAAAAATTCCGCCGGGCGGACACAGGCCGCGGGAAGAAATGCCGGGCGGACACAGGCGCGCGGGAAGAAATGCCGGGCGGACACAGGCGTACGGGAAGAAACGCCGGGCGGACACAGGCGTGCGGGAAGAAATGCCGGGCGGACACAGGCGCGCGGGAGGGATAAAAAACGGGCGGCCGGCGCGGAGAATAGAAAAAATTCCGCCGGCGGCAAGCGCAGGGTGGCAGATAAAAAAAATCCCGCCGGCGGCGCCATACCCTGAACAGGGCAGGTACCGGGCGGCAGGATTTTCTTCTTTGATTTGTTTTTGTTTACGGACGGCGCACCTTCAGCGCAAAATCAGCCGTTGCGGCGGTGCTTTTCCCACGCGTCAGGCAGGGCAAAACCTTCGTTTAACAGCTGCTCCAAAAGTTCGCGCGGCATAAAATCCGGCGTTTCGTTTTTGTGGCGGCGTATCAGCTCCTGCAATACGGCGCGGCGCACATCCTGCGGCAGTCCGGCGTCATCTTTTACCAAACAGGGCAGAAATCTTTTCCAATCCTGCGCGTTCGGCGAATCGGCATAGAACAAAACATAATCCGCGTCTTGGCATAAATCTTTTATGCTCAGAGGATTTTTTATCCGCGCGATTTGGTGTTTGAACTCGGCTACCTCAACCGCGCCGGCATAAGCCCTGCTGTTTTGGGCGACCGCCTGCAAACATTTTTGCATGGCTGTTTTGCTGATACCGAAAAGGTGAAAGACCATTTTGGCAAAGTTTAACAGCACAATCCACTTTTCAATCCGCGGTTGCGGCGTTTGCACCAGTTTGGCGGCCAGTTCCTGAAATTCCTGTAGCGGTTTGACGTTCATCAAGCCGGCGGCGATACGGAAGTTCAGCTCCGGACTATTCAGCGCGGCATAGTTGCCCAATTCGCGCAATATCGGCGTTATATCCGGCGCGGAAGAGGTTATCCGTTCCGGCCCGCGGGCGCCGCAGATAATGGACGAGGTTTCCGTCAGCACGAGATTTTCATTGGCCAGTTTAAGCAGGATATTAACCGCAGTTTCCGGCGTTATCATGCGAAGGCAGATAACCAAATCGTCAAAAAGCCTGTTGTCGATTTCCTTTTTTTCGCGACACCGGCGGATAATGCCCTGCACGAGCGCCAATTCCATTTTTTCCGGCAAGTTTCTGGTTATCCTGCCGAGTTTGTTCAGCCAGCCAACCAATTCGGGCAGGCTGTGAATGTTCCCGCGGACAATCAGTTCCAGCGCCACGCCGAGCTCAACCTTGTTTTCAAGCGAGGGCGGCAGCGTCTTCAAGGCGTTGCTGCAATCCATATTTTCAGTCAGCAAGTTCAGCTTGTTGACGGCGATATACGGCCACTTGCACAAGGCGACGAAGTTTTTGGCCTCGCCGAACGGCGCTTGAGTATTTGACAGCGCTTTAAATACCTGAGGCTGCGCCTGTTGGTATTTGTGCGCAATTTCCGGCGTCGCGGCCTTGAGCGCAAGAGTGTCCAAACAGCTGCATAATTTCAGCAAACCCGGCCAGACATACGGCGCAAGCGCCTTATCCTGCCAGAAAGCGATGATTTTGGACAGTTTTGGCAGGTTGTCCGGGGTTTCTTCCAACAGCGCGGCAAAGGCATTCGCCAATTCCGCCGCAACCGCCGGATTCAGCCCGTGGCACAATTCATCCGCGAGGAGATTTTTGGTTTCCCTCGCGTCCGAAACAAAGGTGAAATCTTTGGCTTTCATTTTGCCGTTCAAGATTTTGCGGGCGTATTCCAAGTGTTGCCCGTCCGATTTAAAATAATTCATACGCAATAGTTTTATGGTTAATAATTGTTTTGTGGAGGAAAGGAGTAGCATATTTATATTCCCCTTGTCAAGTTTAAAGGGGAAATTTTTGTGAACTGGGGGCGTGCTAAAGCACGGTCAAATCGCCGAATGGAAGCCACTCTGCGGGGCAGTCACGTACGCTTTTAGTACGCTCCTGCCCCTTGGTGGACATTCGACGATAGCATCGCACTTTATCCCACCCATTGCGTGGCTGCGCCACAAGTTTAAATGGGGGCGTGCTAAAGCGCGGTCAGTGGCCGCGCCACCTGCATAAAGCCGAATGGAAGCCACTCTGCGGGGCAGTCACGTACGCTTTTAGTACGCTCCTTTCTTGCTTCGTAAGGCTTGCGCTATGCGCGCGCCAACTACGG
>CALXYD010000020.1 GCA_944392865.1 uncultured Alphaproteobacteria bacterium | reverse complement strand
TGGCATTGTTTTGCCAAAAGTTCTTCTCGGTGTAAAAGGAATACGTCCGCTTTTATTGCTGGTTTAAATTCTGGTTTAACCGCTCTGGCACTACCATTTTGAAGAGCTTCGGTTTTTCCGAGGCTTTTAGAATACAAAAGAGAAATCCCGCAGGCGCTGCGGGGTTTGTTCGGGTTAAACCGTTTGACAAAATGTTTAATACACGGGTTATTTCAGCTTGTCATATTCCGCGTCAACAACCGGTTCCAGCCACTCGTTTGAAGCACCTTCCGCCGGAACGGCAATCGCGATATGGGTAAACCAGCTGTCTTTGGCGGCGCCGTGCCAGTGCTTGACCTCCGCCGGAATATTAACAACATCACCCGGTTTCAGCTCCTGCGCCGGTTTGCCCCACTCCTGATACCAACCGCGCCCGGCAACAACCAGCAAAATCTGCCCGCCTTTGTGGTGGATATGCCAATTATTGCGACATTTCGGCTCAAAGGTTACGTTGGAGATATTGACACCCTCGGTTGACAATGGTTGCAAATAACTCTTGCCGATAAAATATTGCGCATAAGCCGTGTTCTCGCTGCCTTTGCCGAACAAAACGCCCTCGGCGTCGGATTGCCGTTGCGGCGTCAATGTTTCCGTTGCCATTACATTACCTCCGATACATATGGTTATTGCCGTTAAAACGCAAAATAAAAAGTTCTTTTTCATCGCCTTATCCTTAATCTATTTCCACCAATTCATAATCGCGCGAGCCTAAGCCTATCTGTTCGGCATAGGGCAGAATATGGCGGCCGTTCTGGCGTTCCACGCGGGCGATGAAATGGTCACGGCCGGGGTCTTCGGACGTCCAGATTTTATCAATGCACGCCTGGTCAAGCGCCACAGGGTCAAGCGAGGCGAGAATACCGATGTCGGCCATGCACGGGGCTTCGGGGTGACTGTCACAATCGCAATCCACCGACAGATTGTTCATCACGTCAATATAGAGAATATTGCCCCGCATATAGTCGGCGACGGCCTTGGCGGCTTCGGCCATAGATTCCAAAAACGCGTTCTGCTCGGGCAATTTGTTCCACAATTCTTCGGGGTCGCGCGTGGCGCCGGCAGTATGGATATACGCCTTGCCGGCACTTGAGGCGATACCTATGGACTGATTTTTGATAACCCCGCCGAAGCCGCCCATCGCGTGACCTTTAAAATGTGCCAGATTTAACAGCGAATCGTAGTTTTTAAGATTTGCGCCAACGATATCAACGTCAAGATGTTTGCCGTTTGCGGGAATTTCCATCTCGCTTTCAGCGTCCATTATATCCACTTTGGCGATACGGTTAAAGCCGTGTTCCTCAATTGCTTTTAAGTGTTTTGCGGTGCTGTTGCGGCGCCCCTCATAAGCGGTGTTGCACTCCACGATAGTTGCGTTCAGCTCTTTGACAAGCTTTTCTATCAATTCGGGCTTTAAGTAATTATGCCCGCCCGGTTCGCCGGTTGAGATTTTAACGCCGATGTTGCCTTTCTGCTCCCGCCCGAGTTTTTTATAAATGCGGACGAGGCTATCCGGAGTGATTTCTCTGGTAAAGTAAACAACTGATTTTGCCATCAATGTATCTCCTTTTAATGATGTTGCACGGTTACTCTACTTTTTAGAGTTTACTCTAAGTCAAGAAAAATTTTCATCTATCCTCAAAATCGGCGGCGGCATTTTTTTGTTTACTTATTCTGGCGGATTGACAAGGCGGCAAAAAAACGGTTGATTATAATGCATAATCATCTACAATAAAGTCCGGGCGAATTGAAAAAGGAGTGCAGACAGTGAAATTATGGTCAAAGGAAGCTCTGGTTTTGGGCGGAATATATGGTGTTTTAGATACTCCTTTTTCATTATCGGGCATTGAATTTGTTTCCGGTATTTTATTTGTAATTTTCCTGATTTGCGCGGTTATGCTCTGTTTTAACAAAACACCGAAATTTGTTTCATTTACGATTAGCCACTACCCTAAAACATCATATTATCTGGCTTCTATCGGCTGGATACCCTACTTTGCCGTTATCGGAATTATTGCCCTGCTGATGTTCTCCGGTATTTTTCAATGGGCGGACGATACAATAATTACGCTGGTGTATATCTTTGATTTTATTTGCATCGTCGGCTTGCTTGTTTCTCCGGCTGTTGCTTTTATCCGGGCAAAATGCAATACAAACCGTTTGGAAAAATAATTCGGCCTGTTTCGGCGACTTACGGCAATCTATCCTCAAAATCGGCGGCGGCAAATTTTTTTGTTTGCATATAGGCGCAGGCGCGGTAGTTTATATAATATAGTATATATCCATTATAGCGAAAGGACGAGAAAATGAAAGTTATCATTATCGGCGGCGGCGCCGGCGGATTGAGCTGCGCGGCAAGATTGCGGCGGCTTGACGACAAGGCGGAAATCACGGTTTTGGAAAAAAGCGGCGAGGTTTCCATTGCCAACTGCGGGCTGCCTTATTTTATCGGCGGAGTTATCGCCCAGCGCGAAAAAATGCAGGTGGCGCCGACTTCGGTTTTGACGAATCTGTTCAACATCACGCTTAAAACAAATTGCGCGGTTACGGAAATCATCCCCGGCGAGAAAAAAGTAAAGACCGCGGACGACAGCGTTTACGCATACGACAAGCTGGTTATCGCAACCGGTGCGGCGCCGATTGTTCCGGCGGTTGAAGGATTGGGCAAACTGCCGTATTTTACGCTCAAGCGCCTGTCCGACGCCGATGCGATTAAAGCTTTCATCGCCGAGAAGAAAGCACGGCGGGCGGTGGTTATCGGCGGCGGTTTTATCGGGGTGGAAACAGCGGAGAACCTGCGCCACTCGGGGCTTGAGGTTACGCTTGCAGATATGGCGCCGCATATTCTGGCGCCGCTTGACGACGATATGGTGTTACAGGCCGAACGCGAAATGCAAGACAACGGCGTGGCGCTTTGCCTTAACGACGGCTTGAAAGGATTTGATGAGGGCGGGGCTATCCTCTCCTCTGGCAAGCGGATTGCGGCGGATTTTGCCGTGCTGGCGCTCGGCGTGCAGCCGGAAACAGCGGTAGCGCAACAGGCGGGTGTCCATACCGACAGTCGCGGGGCTATCCTGACCGATGACTTTATGCGCACCAATCTGCCCGATATTTACGCCTGCGGCGACAATATCGCGGTTAAAGATTTTGTTTCAGGCGAACGCCGCACCATTGCGCTGGCGGGACCGGCCAACCGGCAGGGGCGGCTGATTGCCGACCATATCGCCGGCGCGTCTTATCCCTACACAGCGACACAGGGCAGCGGCGCCGTTAAGATTTTCGGGCTGACCGCGGCTTTTACCGGCAACAACGAACGGCAACTCGCGTGGGCGCAGATACCCTTTCACAAAATGATTATCAATGCCGCCAGCCACGCCGGATATTATCCCGACGCCAAAGACCTGATGTTGAAGGTGCTGTATGATGACAGCGGCAAAATTCTCGGGGCACAGGCCGTCGGCGGCGAGGGGGCGGACAAGCGGATTGACGTTATCGCAACGATTATGCGGCTCAACGGCACAACCGAAGATTTGCGCGACGCAGAACTCTGCTACGCACCGCCCTACTCCGGCGCCAAGGATCCGGTCAACCTTATCGGCATGGCGATTGAAAATATCCGCGGCGGCCTGGTTTCCCCGTGGTTCGGCACGGATTTTTCCGATATGCTTGTTCTGGATGTGCGGCCGGCGGAAATGTATGCGGCGGAACATATCGCGGGGGCTATAAACATTCCGGCGGGACAACTGCGGCAACGGCTGCACGAACTGCCGAAAGACAAGGCTATTATGGTGCATTGCGTCAAAGGTTACACCAGCTACGTCGCGGCGCGTATTTTGCGGCAAAATGGTTTTGACAACGTGTTCAGCTACGCCGGCGGGTGGAAACAGTATAAACACCTGAAAGGCTGATTATTCCGTAATCAGGGCGGGCGCGGCAGCCGGCGGCGTATCGCTGCGGCGATAAAAACGGAACAACAGCCCGAGCGCGAGCAGAAACGTCAGCGCGGCGCTGGTCAGAAAGTTCAGCCACAGCCCCGTCAGCCCCAACGGCCACAGGGCAAGCATAACCAACAGCGGAAAGACAAACACGGACGCCAGCGAAATGACGGTGGCGGGTTTGGCGTCGCCTATCGCGGTCAAAAAACTCAAGACAAAGAAAGAAAACCAACGCAACGCATAAGATAAACTGTATAACTTCAAGGCAAACGCCGCCATGGCGACAAATTCCGCCGTTCCCTTATCCGAAAAGCACATAATTATCTGCCGCGGGGCGATATAGGCGGACAAAACGGCAACCGCGGACAATACCGCGCCGGAAAGCAGACAGCAGCGCGACAGTATCCGCACACGGTCACGGCGGGCAGCGCCCCAATTATAGCTGATAGCCGGCTGGAGAGAATCGTAAATACCATAGAGCAGCGATTGGACGACATCGCCGAAATATGAGAGAATGCCGAAGACGGCAACCGCGTCCTCGCCGCCGAAGTGCAACAAACCTATATTTAAGATAATGGCCGTGGCGCGGCCGGCGATATTGTTGAAAAAGCTCGGCGCGCCGCAAGCAATTATCCGGCGCAACATCGGCAGGTTAAACCGCGGACGGCAGAAGCGCAACTGCAGTTTTCGGCGGATAAACGGATAAAGCGCAATGCCGACCGCCAGCACCATACTGATACAGGCGGCAAAGGCCGAAGCCCACAAGCCCCAGCCGAAGACATAGAGGAAAATAAACTCCAGCACGACAATCAACACCGACATAAAGATATTGAGCCACATGCTCATCCTGATTTTGCCGCATATCCGCAAATAGTTGTCCAGAGCAAAGGCGATGGTGGTTATCGGCGAAAACAGCGCATAGACGCGGATATACTCCGCCGCGAGCCGCGCCAGCTCCCCTTTGGCGCCGAACATGGCCATCAAGGCCGGCGCCAGGGCAAACAGCAATACGCCGACGGCCAGCCCCGTGCCGACAATCAGCAGGCAGGAACAGGTGAAAATGTTATTGGCTTCGGCGTTTTTCTTCTTTCCCAACGCCAGAGAAATCGGCACCGAGCTGCCGACGCCGATTAAATCGGCCAGCGAAAAATTGATAACGATAAACGGCCAGCCGAGGCTGATGGCGGCAAAGGCCGTTGTTCCCAACAGATTGCCGACTAACACGCCGTCAATAATGCTGTATATGATTGAAGCGAACATTCCGGCGGCGCCGGGGAGTGCCGCCATAAAAAACAGACGAACCGGCGGCGTTTGCAGAAATAATGATTTGGGGCGCATAAAATACCTTATAATTGTTCAACCCTGCCTTTTTATTTAATCCGGCGGCGGAAAAATGTCAACCTTTATCTTCAAACGGCGGATAAAGCGCGCGGTTTCTTTGTTTATAAATATTTTCCGGTTATGCTTTCCGGTGCAGAAGCCACCTCTTCCGGCGTGCCGGCGGCAACAATCCGTCCGCCGTCTTCGCCGCCGCCCGGCCCCATATCTATAATATAATCGGCGTTGCGGATAACGTCCAAATCATGCTCTATCACGACAACCGTCGCGCCTTGCGCCACCAAGTGGCGGAATACTTTTAACAATACCTGCACGTCCGACGGGTGCAGCCCGATGGTCGGCTCATCAAAGACAAACACCGTATCCGATTGGGTTTTGCCCATTTCGCAAGACAGTTTCAAGCGCTGCGCCTCTCCGCCCGACAGCCCCGGCGTCGCCTCGCCGAGTACGAGATAGCCCAACCCCAAATCCTGCAACACTTTCAACCGCCCGTGGACAAGTTTCATTCCGCGGCAGGCGTCCAATGCGGTGTTGACATCCATCGCCATCAGCTCCGGCAGCGAATAGGCGCGCCCGTCCGCCGCCGCATATTTTACACTGTCGGCGGTTTTGGCATAACGCGCGCCGCGGCATTCGGGGCATGGCATATCCACATCGGGCAAAAACTGGACATCCAGGCTGATTTCCCCCGTGCCGTCGCAAACCGGACAGCGCAGGCTTCCGGTATTATATGAAAAATCGCCGGCTTTCAGCCCCTGAGCGCGAGCGTCATCCGTGCGGGCAAAGATTTTGCGCAGTTCATCATGGACGCCGGCATAGGTCGCCACGGTGGAGCGGACGTTTATCCCTATCGGCGTGGCGTCAATCAATTTTACCTGCCTTATTCCCGGCGCGGATACGGACAGCACCGGCTCCGGCAGTTTTTTGCCGGCGGCATAACTCTCCAGCGCCGGAACCAGACATTCCAATATCAGCGTGGTTTTGCCCGAGCCGGAAACGCCGGTTACCACGGTCAGGCGACCTTCGGGAATATCCGCCTCCAGCGGGCGCACGGTATGGATGGCGCCGGTGGAAAGATGTATTTTTCCCTTGGCAAACATTTCTTTTGCGGCAGCAGACGGACGGCGCGGCTTTTTATCTTCCCTTAAAAACGGCGCGATGACTGAATTCCTGTTTTTAACAATATCGGCGATTGTCCCTTCGGCGATTACCCGGCCACCGCCGGAACCCGCGCCCGGCCCCATTTCCACCAGCCAATCGGATTGCGCCAGAATACGGGTGTCATGGTCTACCAATACCACCGAATTGCCGTCGGCGACCAAATCGCGCATTACTCCTTCCAAGCCGTCAATATTAGACGGGTGCAACCCGATGGACGGTTCGTCCAACACATATAAAACGCCGGTTGTCCGGTTGCGAACGGCGCGCGCCAACTGCATCCGCTGCCGCTCGCCGGTTGAAAGGGTTGAGGCGGCGCGATCCGGCGACAGATAGCCCAAGCCCAAATCCAACAGCCGTTTAGCGGTGCTTTGAAAAGCCGCGGCGATGTTTTCCGCCATCGGGCGCATTTCCGCCGGCAGCGTTTCCGGCACGCCTTTTACCCATTCCGCCAGCTGCGACAACGGCATACGGCACGCCGCGTCCAACGAAAGGCCGCGGAGCTTCGGCGCCCGCGCCGTTTCGGACAGCCGGCTGCCGCCGCACGCCTTGCACACGCCCTGCTTTAAGAATTTCTCCACCCGTTTCATCCCTTTTTCGTCTTTAACCTTGGCCAGGGCATTTTCAACGGTATAAATGGCATTGTAATAGGTAAAATCCAACTCGCCGGCGACATTCGTGTTTTTGGCTTTATAGAAGATATGCTTTTTTTCGGCGGGGCCGTTGTAGACGATATCCTTTTCCTTATCCGTCAACTCGCGGAAAGGAACATTTGTCCGCACGCCCATCTCCCGGCAGACATCGGTCATCAGCGACCACATCAGCGAATTCCACGGGGCAACGGCGCCTTCGTCTATGGACAGGCTGTCATCGGGTATCAGCGTTTCGCGGTCAACTTCCAGCGCCATCCCCGTCCCGTTACAAACACGGCAGGCGCCCTGACTGTTAAACGCCAGTTCTTCGGCGGACGGCGCATAAAACTTTGCGCCGCATTCCGGGCAGACAAGCTCCCGTCCGGCAGCAACCGCCAGGGTCGGCGGCAGATAATGCCCGTTCGGACAGCGGTGGTTGGCCAGCCTTGAATACATTAAACGCAAACTGTTCAGCAATTCCGTGCCGGTGCCGAACGTGCTTCTTATCCCCGGGACGCCCGGGCGCTGGTGCAAGGCCAGAGCCGCCGGAACATAGCGCACATCGTCCACCAAAGCTTTCGCCGCCTGTGTCATCCGCCGGCGGGTATAGGTGGACAGCGCCTCCAGATAGCGGCGCGAACCCTCGGCATACAACACGCCCAACGCCAGCGACGACTTGCCGGAACCCGATACGCCGGCAATGCCGACAATCCGGTTTAACGGAATATCTACGTCAATATTTTTCAGATTATGCACCCGCGCGCCGCGGATTTGGATTTTGTCTGCCATCGGCTTTCCTCAGAATACCTCTTTGCTCAGATACTGTTCAGCAAGCGGCTGACGGCCTGCGAAAGCTCTTTGATATACTGGTTATCGCTGACGGCGGCGGTTTTGCCGACCGAACGCTCTTGATACTTTTTCATAAACGGAATATCCACCGGCGTAAACAGGCGGTATAAATTCTCCCCTTTGACCGGCGCTTGCGCGTTGTTTTCGGCAAAGCTGTGGCGCAACTGATAGAATTTGACGGGAAAACCGTCTTTGGCAGAGAATTTGCGCACCACATCGCCCTCGCCCGCCGCATAAAAGAAGCCCTTAAACGTTTCCGGATTGCTCTGCCAATAAGCGCGGCAGACTTCCAGCAAATTGGCCGTACCGTCACCCATAACCGGACGGCGCGCTTTTTTTACCGCAGCCAAATGCAACACAAATTCTATCTCTATGCCGGCTTTTGAGGCGGTGTTGAAAATTGAGGCCAAAAAAGAAATATCGGCGACATCGCCAAAGCAAAACTGCACATTGTGTTCCTTAAACGCCGCGGCGGATATCGGCAGCGCCGAAGTCGCTTTTATCAGACGGTTGTTTTCCGCCAACGGGGCAAACGCCTCTTCCGAATCGCCCAGTGCCAAAACTTTGCGCCCGGAAGCAACCAACTCGTTTAAGATATACTGCCCGACAAAACCGGTCGCGCCGGTAATCAAACAAACTTTTACAGCCATCGGCTTTCTCCTTATCCGTCTTCCTTTTTATCAGTCTGGCGCTTTTTTCAGCATTTGTCAATCTGCTTTATGGATTTTTTTGAAGGTTTAACCCGTCCCGGACGGACGGCTTATCTTTAATTTCCGGCTTAACGGATAAAGTTGGTGCGGGCGCCGCTTTCCGGTGTGGGCAGACCTAATCCCAGCTTTTTGCCCTCGGCCAGCAATTTGACCGCCCAGGCCATATTTTTGCCTAAATTGCGCATGGTCTGCAAGCCCTCTTTATCCTCCCGCACTTCTTCGGGCGTGTTGCCATGCACCTCGTTCCAATAGGTTGAGGAGATGACCGGCATATCATTGATGGTAAAGTATTTGTTCAGCACATCTATTGAGGCTATCGTCCCCGCCCGACGCGCCGAGGCTATCGCCGCCCCGGGTTTGCCGGCAAACGCCGCGGCGCCGGAATAAAACGCCCGGTCAAGCACGCTCAAAATACGCCCCGACGGATGCGCATAATAGACCGGCGTGCCGAAAATAAATCCATCGGCGGTTTTGGCTTTTTCCACCAGTTTGTTGACAATGTCATCGTCAAAAACGCACTTGCCGATTTTGCGGCAAACACCGCAACCGATACAATCGCGATATGGTTCGCCGCCGAGTTGGATAATCTCGCTGTCCACGCCCTCGGCCTTTAAAACCGCGGCGATTTCGCTCAATGCGGTATAGGTGCAGCCCTTTTCATGCGCGCTGCCGTTTATCATCAATATTTTCATCTTACCCTCTCCTTTTTGATCAGCCTTTGTGTCTTTTGCCTTCTCTGCCGGACGCTTTTCTTCGCGGCAGGCCGCCAACAACGGCGCACCGCCCAACGCCAACAGCGATTTTATGATAAAATCACGCCTGTTCATCCGTTCGTTCCTTTGTTTGCGCCAATTTTGCCGATTGGCGTTACATTTCCCTTTTATATATGCCGGCGGGCAGTTTGGCAAGACGCTTCAAAAAATTATCCCCTTTGCGGTTTGGCGGATTTGAGCAAAAGAAAAGCGCCGGCCGAATCGGCGGACGCTTTATCTTTTTTAATGATGATTTCGGTTAGCGGCGGTATTTTTTCATCTCCGCGGCAAATTCCAGATATTCGTTCAGCCACCCGTTCTCCCCTTCGCCGTTGGCTTGCAGCCAGAACTTAACCTCCTTCAGCGCCTCATCTGCAGGAAGAGCGCCGGAAACTATCCGCTCGCGGTAATAGGCCAGCACTTTCCGCCGTTCCTGCCAATAATAGTGGCTACGCTTTCGGCTGTATTCGCGCAACTTTTCTTTTTCCTGCCTTTTCCGCCGACGGACGGCAATTTTGTTAATGGCAAATGCAACAACACATACAGCGGCGACAACAATCGTGAAGCCAATTTCAAAACCGCCGGCAAAAATGCGCAACGGCAACACTCCAAAATTCAGCATAATATCTTAATTTTATTTGTTTCGGGGTAATTGTAATCAATCTTACATTTTTTGTCAATAATATTTCCGCAAGTTTTTTGTGGAAAAATCTCCGGCGCGCGGGATTTTTTTCGCCTGCGGGGTTATACTGGGGGCGGTTAAGAATTATATCTACGGAGGCAATATGAAAAAACTTATTTTAGGAGCAATGATGATGTTTAGTGCAGGAACGGCTAACGCCGCTGACATAACCCTGCCGCAGCACTCCACGGAAGGCGGTATGCCGTTGATGGAAGCGATGGCGGCGCGGCGCTCGGGACGCGAATTTGATACAAAAATGCTTTCCGACCAGCATCTGGCGGATTTGCTGTGGGCAACGTGGGGCATTTCCTCCCCCGACGGGCGGCGCGTGGTGCCGACGGCGCGCAATACGCAGGATATTGACCTTTATGTTCTGTTGCCCTCCGGCTCATACCGTTACGACGCGGCAAACAACGTATTAAAACAGCTTGGCGACAAAGACCTGCGTTCACATCTCGCCAGCCAGCCGTTTGCGATGGACGCGCCGGTGCACCTGCTGTTTGTGACCAAAGACAAGAAATACGGCGAAATGCACGCCGGTTCAATGTATCAGAACGCCAGCCTTTACTGCGCATCCGCCGGTTTGCATTGCGTGGTGCGCGGCCTTTATGACCGGGCAGAGCTGAAACAGGCGCTCGGACTTGAGGGCGATTACGAAGTGGTGATGACCGAAGCCGCCGGCTACCCGAAAGGCAAATAAGACCACCGGACAATCGCGAACAAACAAAGTTAAACGCCCGTTATCCGTATCCGACCGCGGGCGTTTTCTTTGTTTTTTATTATTACAGCTTATTGCAGCTCAAACATATCCTTACCGACGCCGCAGAGCGGACAGCGCCAATCATCCGGCAATTTTTCAAACGGAACATCGCCGTCGTAAGCATAGCCGCAAACTTTGCATGTCCAGCGTTTTTCCGGCGCGGGACACGAGGCTTTGCCCGCCGCCTGTCCGGCTTTGTAAGCCTTAAATGCCGCCGAGACCTGCTCTTTCAGCCCGTCGCGGTATTCTTTATAGGTCAGCGGCTCGCCGTCCTTAGCGTCAAACGCGTCAACCACTTCGGCGATAAATACCGTGCTGCCGGTATACACCAGTTTATTGACGACACGGGCGCGAATCTTCGCCAATGCGTCCGGCAGATACATCAGCCCGTTGATTTCCGCTTTGGGGACATTGTTCCACTTCTGCACGTCGCGGCTGCTCTGATAGCCGAAATTGGCGATGACAAACGGGTCAACGCCGCGCGGCAAGACGCTTAAAGAAAATTCGCCGCTCTTTTCAATACACTCTTTGGTGCGTCCGGTATTCATACACGACACCATTATCAAACACGGCGCCGCGCAAACCTGGCTGACCGCGTCAACCAGCGATCCCGCCCAGCCGTCCCCGTCTTTGGCGGACAAAACATATAAACCGTTGCTGATGGCAAATAAAGCTTTTTCCTGCATTTTCCGTTCCTCCCTGATTACGCCTAAATTATGTTTCCATATAATAGCGGCAACGGCAAAAAGCAAGCGAATTTTTCTGCACGGCTTTTTTTGGAGAGCGACATATCCCAAAGCTTTATCGCGGGGCTTGCTTATTGCGGCGGTTTCGCCTAACATCGGCAACAACCGCCGGAAGCGCGGCGCTAAATTTTAACCAAAGAGGCTGTGATGACATTGCAAATTGTTGATTTGACGGAAGAACTGATTGACGAGGCGTTAGACGTCTTTTATGAATCCAACCTTATCCATTGCGCCGGGGCGCCGGATTATTTCCGCCCGATTCCCAAAGAAGAATCGCGTCCCTATATTGAATGGATTGTCAAAACGCCCCATACATTCGGGCTGGCGGCGCTGGCGGACGGAAAAGTCGCCGGAATTGTTTTCGCCGCCGAAGAGGAAAAGCCCGATAATCTGTTTGCCTACCAAAAATATTACAAAATTTATGACATCGCGGTCAGCGAGGCTTTTCGCGGACAACATATCGGACAGGCGCTCAACGAAGCTGTCAAAGAACGGGCGCGCGCCAACAACATCGCCAACATTGAACTTGAAGTCTTTTGCTTTAACCAGGGGGCGACGGCTTTTTACCACAAGCTCGGCTATCGTGAAGTTTCAACGATTATGAGCCTAAAAGTCTGATTTCCGCGGCTAACCGCCGTGCATTTCCACAATATAGCTATCCAACGCGGCGGCGGCCTTGCCCGACCAGCCCATAAAATATTTGTCGCCGATACAAAAGACCGGTATCACAACGCCCTTAATGCCGAATTTCTGCACACACTGTTGCAACAACGCCCTGCCCTCTTCCCGCGCCAAATCCACACGCACCACATCGGGGCGGCTCAGGTAGCGCTCATCAATATGTTTGAGCGCCTTGCGGCACATCGGGCAGCTTTTCAGATAAAACACATAAGCTTTATTATTTTCCAGCACCGGTTCCTTTTTGCGGCGCGCCTCCGCCGGAGCGGATAACAACGCCAAGGCCAAAATTACGCTTAAAAATCTTAACATTTTACATTCTCCCTCCGGGCAGGATACTGATTTTAAACGGTTTGTCAAGTTCTTTAGCTTTTGCTCAGCGTGCATAGCCGGCCAGCGACACTTTTTTCAACATCTGCCACGGCGCACGGGTCTGTCTGGCGCGCAGGGCGATTATCCGTCCGGCGTCCACCGGCTTAAACACCGGAATAATAATTTCCCGCTGTTCACCGACCGCCATCTCGCCGACATCTTTTAACTGAGGATAAAAAATCTGGCGGTTTATCGCCAGATGGGTTGATTTATGCAAGACAGTCAGATTGGTAAAGGAATGGACTTCCGCCGACTCGGAGCCGGACAACGGGAAAATGTGGTGAATATCCAGATCCGGCGGCAGATAGCCCTGTTTGGCGCGGTCTACTTCCGTATCCATCAGCACGCCGTCAAACCAGCCGGTGTAGGCCAGATATTTGATAAAAGCCTTTTTAACGCGGCAGTCATAGAATCGGCGCTGCGCCTTGCAGACTTCCGGCGGGATTTTGGTAAATATCACTTTGCTGTATTTCATCTTTTCCCCTCTCTCTTTCCCTAACGCCGCCAGCGTATTATATCGGACGGCGAAAAACCATTATTTTATGCGGTTTTCAACATTTTTTTCACTCTTTGCCGGCATTTTTACCGTTTATTAAGGCGAATCGGCATACAGAAAGTTGTTTCAGGAGAGATGCAATTATGGCAAAGAGGAATTTTTTAAGCATGACCGCGCAGAAATTCGCGGCGAAAAAACTGGCGCTCCGGCGCTCCATATTACGGCGGCTGGCGGTACGGCGGATGGCAAAGCGCGCGGCGGGACTCGGGTTGGCGCTGTTTATGTTATGCGGTTGCAGCATCGGGCAACTGACAACGCTTTACAATGACGACACTTCTTTTGTGGAGAACGGAATCCGCTATGATGCGGCGCACCAACCGATTACCGGCGTTTACCATAAATATGCCGACAATATGCAACTCCGCGAGGAAATCCATTACGTCAACGGGCTGGCGGACGGGCTTTACCGTGTTTATGACGATGAAGGCAATGTCGCGCTTGAAGCCTATTATGACAAAGGGCTGATGGACGGAAAAACGACCGCCTTTTACGCCGACGGCGAAGAAAAAGAAATTCTCGTCTATCGCAAAGGAAAACTTGAGGGGCGGCGGCTTGCCTATTACCCGAACGGCGACCTTTTAAGCAAAGGAAGCTACACGCAGGGCAAAAAAAACGGCGTGTTTGAGGAATATTACCCGAACGGCGCGGTCAAGTCGTCCATTACCTATCAGGACGGCAAACAACACGGACCGGCGCGGCTCTATACGCCGGACAATCACCTGACCGCCTATACCGAATACGCCAACGGCTTGCGCGAAGGGGCGGCTTGTTCCTATTATGAAAACGAACGCCCGAAAGTTTTGGCGACGCGCAAAAACGACAAACTTGACGGCGCGGCGAAGCATTTTAACGAAAAAGGCGAGCTGACGGAAGTTGTCATTTACCGCAACGGCGAGGAAATCAACCGGGTGAAGTTTTAGGAATATTTCTTTAAGAATATTTTTGTTTTCAACCGCTTTAACGGATTTAACAATTTAAGCTGGAAAATATTGTTATTTAGCAAACTGTTGAGGTCTGAGCTGATTTTTGCTGTTAATTCCGGCTCCTGCTCCGGATGATATTTTTCCAAAAATTCTTTAATATACATACCGTAGATGTATTTTGTTGCGATTTTTTGCAATAAGATTGCGTGTTGAGGATATTTTTGCGCAAGAATATTTATTTCAACGGGTAGATTTTTGTATTCATCCAGGCGACAAACCGTCAGTCGGCGCATTGTTTGCGATGTTTTACGCAACCGATACGCGATAAGTTTTTCGCTGCTTGACACCAGAAGAGAGCTGTTTAATAAAATTTCCAAATTAAATAAGACATCATTAATTGCCGGCAACTTTTCGGAAAATCTTATTTTATCCACCAACTCGCGCCGATATAACTTTGTCCACATCAGCATTGGGATTTTCTTCTTTTCCTTGAACTTGCAAACAAACGGTGCACTCGTAATTATTTCCGGACGAGGCACATTCGGGTATTTTTGTGAAAAATAAAAGTTTTCATCATCTGAAAAACTTTGATATGAACAACAACTTACATCTGCCTTATATTTCTGAATATTTGTATGTAATATTTCCAAATATTGCGGGTGGTATAAATCATCATTATCCAAAAAGGCTATATATCGACCAGCAGCTTTCCTTATGCCGTTATTTCGGCTTATACTGCCACCACTGTTCTGCTGATTGTAAACCTTAAACCGTTTATCATCAGCGGCAAATTGCCGGAGAATTTTATTGGAGCCATCTGTTGAACCGTCATTTACGCATATTACTTCAAAATCGGTAAAAGTTTGCTTTTGAACAGACGATAAGGTTTCCGACAGATAATCTTCCGCATTATAAACGGGAATTATAATGGAAATTTCCGGCATTTAATTATCCTTTCTACTTGTGAGTTTTGCCAGTATGGCCAGGGTTACCGGATACAGGCGGCCAAAGCGTTTTGCCGCGACGATTTTGCGCGGAAGAATCTGCGACAGCGCTTTTACGACCGCTTTATCGCCGCTATCAGCGGCACAAACGCGGTGAACCGCCTCATCCAACACGGCGGCGACCGCCGGCAGGGAATATTTATCCCGACAAAGGTGCCACGCCGCTTCGGCACGGGAAACCGCCGCCGGATAATCCCGCAATATTGCGGCGAGCTTATCGGCCAGCGCTTTTTTATCTCCGCGCGGGAAAAACAACACTTCTTTCTCCGCTTCGGAAAAGATTTCCGCCGGACCGGACGCATCCGAGCAGGCTATCGGGACGGACGCCTGCGCCGCCTCCAGCAAAACAATGCCGAAAGGCTCTTCTTTGGAAGGAAGGACAAAGATGTCTATACGGTTGAAGAAATCATCTTTATCCGTAATCCAGCCGGAAAGTTCCATCACATTTTCCAGTTTCTCCTCTCTTATCCGCGCTTTAATGGCATCAGCTTCCGCCGGATAAGCTTTTTGCTCCGCGCCGCCCAACACCGCTTTAAAAGCCAGACCACGCCGCCGGAGTTCGCCCAGAGCGGATATGTAGGTTTGAAAATCTTTCATCGGGTCAAAGCGCCCCATTGCGCCAATAACCGGCGGATTATGCGGACGGCGGGCAACAAACGGCTGTTTTGATTTGTTTAAATTCGGCACCACAAAAATTTTATCTTCCGGATAGCCGCCGGCAGTGAATACCGGACATTGGGCGGCGGTAATGGAAAAAATCGCATCAGCACGGTCTATCAGCTTGTATTTGGCATTATGCGCTACAGCCACCAGCGGCACGCCCAACCGGTCAGCCACACGACGCAACAGCGGTATTATTTTTTTGCTGTGGGTAATGATGATATCGGGAGAAAAATCCGCCAGACACCGATAAAGTTTTGCGGAAAGAAAACAATTTAAATGGCTGAAACTAAACGAGGACGTGCGAAGATTTGCCCCTTGCGTCTGTGCCAATTCCGCATTTACCGCGGCGTTGGTAGCGGTAACCGCCAATACTTCATGCCCGACATACAGCAATGCTTCGTTGTAATCTAAAAAAGCCTGTTCAACGCCACCCTGAATTTTGCTTATCATAATATTCGCGATACGCATTATTTTTTTCCCTTCTTATATTCTCTTCCCTTCTTATATTCTCCCATATCAATGCCTTTCAAACCATTTGGCGACTTTGAGGAAGCGAAACCAGGCCAAAAGGCTCGCGTATACCAATCCGTCTTTGCCGCGGAAAATATATCCGTGGGCAAAGTAATACCGGCAGAACTGCCACGGGTATTCAATCCACAGGCGCACGGGCGAGAGCTTTTTGCCGCTCTTATCCAACGTTTTTTGCAACTCGTCGGAATGGCGGTTGTATTTATCCAAAGCCTGACTGATTGATAAAAACGAATAATGGTAAATTTCCGCCGTCAACTGCCCAATCGCCTCCTCTTTTTGCACTTCAACCCGGTCTTTGTTCATTTTGTCGGGCGGCATAAACGCATAGCGCCGGTTATACAGGCGCACCGGATTAAAACGGCGGGCAAATCGCGACGGCAGCTTGTCCCGCGGGAACATATCGGAGATTTTTACCTTGTAGGCGTTATATTGCGGCTTTTTCTTGAGCTTATTTATCTCATCTATCAGCTCGGGCGACATAACCTCGTCCGCGTCCAGCAGCAGAACCCAATCATACCGGCATTTTTGCTCGGCGAAACTTTTTTGCGCACAATAACTTTCCCACGCGTTTTGATAGACTTTCGCTTTATAACGGCGGGCGATTTCCACCGTCCCGTCGGTTGAACCCGAATCGACGACAATCAGTTCATCGGCAACCCGCACGGCGGCGGAAAGCGTTTTTTCCAGACGCTTTTCTTCATTATAAACAACAAGATATACGGATAATTTTTCCATCAGTTTCGCCTCTAAAGCTTCTTAAACGTGCAAAACAAACCTACGTTTTTTTTGCAGAGTGAACGAAATTATTAACAGATTGAATTGCGGTTGTTCTTTTTGCTTGCAAAACCGGCAAAAAAAACGTAGGTTTGTTTTGCCGGATTTTGACCGGAAACGGCAACATTGGGACTTTGGCAAGATGAGAAAAATGGCTGGTAATGCGGAGGAAATTGACGTATCGTTCGTGATGACGGTATATAACAAGGAATATTACCTGCCGGCGGTGCTGAAAGCGCTGTTAAACCAGTCGGGCTTAAAAAATCCCGAGTTTATTTTTGTTGACGACCTTTCCAAAGACCGCTCGGTTGAAATTATTGAAGAGGCGACGCGCGGCGTGCCGAACGTTACCATTCTCAGGAAAAAGCAAAACGAGGGTATCAGCATTTCCATCAACAAAGGGATTGAGCTGGCGCGCGGCGAGTGGGTGCGAATGCTTGATTCGGACGATATTCTGCCGCTCAATTCAACAGAGAAAATGATTGCGCTGGCCGACAAGCACGGCGCGGATATGGTTTACGGGACTTTTCGCAAAACCGGCAAAGAGCCGATGGATATCGCGGCGGAGAAAATGCCTGCCGATTTCAGTTATGATTATCAGCCGGATGCCCTGCGGACTGTGCTTAAAGGGCATTTTACCCGCATGGGACAGCTTATCCGGCGCCAAGTCCTGCAAGAAGCAGGCGGCGCTGACGTGCGCGTGTTTATTCAGGACGAGAGCATTCCGCTCCGCGCGGGACGGCTGGCGCACGGGGTTATCAAAATGCAGGCGGAGGCGGTTTTGGTGCCGAAAGAAACCAATAACCTCAGCAAAAACACGCATCAGCTTGACCATGACCGCTTTTTTGCGCATTACTACTTTCTTAAAGACTATGGCGCAACGCTGGACAGAGATATTGCGGCGACAGTCTATGCCAAAGCGGTTTCGGCGAACTGGAAGTATGTGAAGAAGAATCTGCCGCACCCGTATTTTACCTGTGATTTTTGGAGCTATCTGGCGGTGAAACTTTTTCATCCGCAGGCGAATCAGGCTTTTTTGGAAAAAACGGCGGAGAGGTTTGCCGGCCTGACGGACGTGTTGCGCTCGGCAAAGAAATAGCATTTCGCAGGAAAATTTTGCAGGCCGCGATGGCTGAAAGCGGTTATTTTTGCGGCGCGCGGAAAATGGAGCGAAAAAGCCCTTACGGGGCAAATGCACAAAGTGCATTTGGCAGCAAAATTGCTACGAGATGAACATCCTTTGACAGAGAGATAAGCCCAAAGAACGAGGCGGATTTTGCCGGAAGAGAATAGCGTTTGCAGGCCGCGATGGCTGAAAGCGGTTATTTTTGCGGCGCGGCCAGTTCCTTAAACAAATCATCCCATTGCTGCATCAGGATTTCCGGCGCATAGGCTTTCATATCCTCGCGGGCGTTCTGGCCAAACTTTATGCGCAGCGCCTTGTCTTTCATCAAAATCTTTAATTTTTCGGCAAAATCATCCACGTTTTCCGCCAAAAAGCCGTTATGCCCGTCCACGATAATTTCGTTGACCGAATGGGCGTCCTTAAAGCCGATATGCGGCAAGCCCAAAGCCATCGCGTCGGCAATCGCCAGGCTGAACCCCTCGCAAGAACTCGGAAATGCATGAATATCCGCGCTACGATACAGCGCTTCAACATCCCGATTGTAGCCCATCAGCGCCACCTGCCCCGTCAAATTATGCGCGGCGATGAAATTTTCTATCTCCTTTTCATAATCGGGATATTTGCGCAAACCCCAGATTTCCACTTTCCAATCCGGAAATTCGGGCGCGATTTTCGCAAACGCTTCCGCTAACAGGTGCGGGCGTTTGATATTTTTCTCCACGCGGGCGACATAGATTATCCGCTTCTTTTCATGCGCCAGATCAACCATTTCGCTTTCGGCATACTGTTTGACCGGATTGGCAATGCGAACAATCTTCTTCGGGGCGAAAAACGGGTCAATATCCTTTTTATACGAGTTCATCAGCACCTGAAAAGCGCTTACCTGCGCAAAGCTCCGGCGGCACCACGCACGCAAGAGCGGATTTTTTTTCAAAACTTTATCCAATATCATCGGCGGATAGCCGTGTAACATTTGCACAATCGGAATATTATGGCGCTGGAAGCGGGTTACGTTATACAAATCCACAGGGAAGTAGCAAATTATCATATCGGGCTTTTCTTTTTCTATCAGCCGATTAAACAAGCCCCATGACGGCAGCAGCTTACAGCGGACTTTATGCCACAAATTGCATAGCGGCGACGCGGTTTTGCCGTTGACATTGGCGACGCGCACCCCATCCTCCAACTCATAACCCGGCGCGGAAACGCCAAGTTTTGTATAAGTATCGCAGGCTATAACCACCTCATGCCCGCGCTTGTGTAACAAATTCGCAAAATACGCCAGCCAGTTGTTGTTTAAAACATTGCGGTCGCGCACCAACATAATTTTCATTTTTTCGCCCTCCCGACAAACAATTTCATAAAACTAAACGAACGCGGCACCGCCCAAAACGAGACGGTTACTTCCTTAACCTCAAGGCTCCGGCATATTCCGATACGGTGATGCCCCTGCAAGAGCTGGTCTTTGACGCCGAATTTGCGGTTTAACATCACAAGCATCGGGCTTTTGGCATCGTAGCCCCTTTCTTTGATGGAATTATAAAGTTCGGTGTAGCGCTTGTGCGCCTCCTCGCGGCTTATCTGCCATTTTTTGTTCGTCCACAGATAGGCGTTCGCCTCGTTGCGCTCGCCGCGGGTAATATGGTTTTGCAAAAGGCACGCCAGCGTGGTGGTATAAACCGAGGGGAAAACCGTGTAAAACCTGCGTTTGACCGGCTTTATCAAATCAATGAAAAAAGCCTGCCACGGCGCATACGACCAATAGGCAAAACGGACGGGAACAAACGCATTATCCGCCGCGGCGGCAATTTTTTCCGCCCCGTTAAGCAGCGTATCGCCGCCCATCTCCAGCAGGACGACAATTTCCGCGGTGTGCGGCGCCGGCACGGGCAACGAATTTTCCGCAGATTTAAGCCTTTTCAGCTCCGCGGCTTTGACCTGATAAATCTCTGAAGAAAAAGCTATTTTTTTCATTATCGGCCAGTCCGGCGTTATTTGCGGGATTTGATTTCGCCCAGGCATTCGCCCATTTTGACCGGCAGGCCGTTTTTTAACCCCTTGGCAAAAGTTATTTTTCCTTTCGGGAACAGGCAGATTACCGTGCTGCCCAGGAAGAAACGGCCGAGCTCGGCGCCCTTGTCCAGCACGATGTTGTCTTTGGCGTAGTTGTAGACGGTTATGTCCCTGCCGCCGGGCGCTACCCTGCCGGCGAAAACAGTCGCCATGCTCGCGACAATCTCCGCGCCGACCATAACCACGGCAAAACGCCCGATTTTGTCGTTATTGAAAAAGCAGACCAGACGCTCATTTCTGGCGAAGAGATTATCCACGCTTTGCGCGGTTGCCGGATTGACCGAAAACAGTTCGCCCGGAATAAACAGCATTTTTTCCAGCTTGCCGGCAAACGGCATATGCACACGGTGATAATCGCGCGGCGACAGATAAACGGTGGCAAAATTCCCGCTCTCAAACGCGGCGGCGTCTTCCTTTTTTCCGCCCAACAGCGCCTCCAAGCTGTAATAATGCCCTTTTGCCTGCAAGACGGCGTCTTTATATATTTCGCCGAACTCGCTCATCGTGCCGTCCGCCGGTTCAACCACGGTATTGGCGTCGGCAGCTATCGGACGGGCGTTCTTTTTCAGCTCGCGGGTAAAAAAATCATTGAAAGTTTTGTATTTTTTAATGTCCTGAATTTTGGCATCTTTCATATCCACATCATAACAGCGGATAAAACTCTTAATCAGATATTCCGTAACCCTGCCCATTTCAGCCCCTGCCAGACAACCGGCGGCGCGCGTCAATAAACGTTTGGGGGTTACATACTGGATTTTTACTTTTAAATCATCAGCCAAAGAGGACATATTTTTCTCCCTTAATCAAAAAACCGTATGTTATATTATCATTCGCAGGCGGTTTGTCAACGGGGCGCGGGGCTTACCCACAGGTGGAAAAACGGATTGTCTGAGGCTCAAGACACAAAAAAAACGGGGAACAAGCCCCGTTTTTTCAGTTTTGGTTTTGGATTTTGCCGGCGGGCGGTTCAGTTCAGCACTACGCCCTGTTCTTTAAGGCTTACTTCCCGATATTTCGCCATAATTACGGCAATATCGTTCAGATACCCTATTATAGACTTGCGGATACTTGCCTCTATACCTGTATCCACGCCAGTCAAATGCATTGACATTGCCGAATAGAACGTCGCGGTGTGCTTGTCTTTTTCAAGCTTGGAATTATACCAGCCGTCCGTGTTAAAACTGTTGATGGCCAAAAGTTCACGCTCCGGTTCCAAGAGTTTCTTATACATCGTGTGATAAAGCAAACCACTCTCGTCCTGACTGAAATCAAAGACATAGCACATATCCCGAATAATTTCCAAGATAAAATTGCGGCTATAATAGCTGACGCAATCTTTGGTCAGATACGGCCAGGCGCATACGTCCAGCTCACGTTCCGGGGTAAATACCAACCAGGTCACGATGTCTTTGAAGGCCTCATTGATGTCATCATCCCGAAGACGGAAAAATTTTAAGGCAATTTCCGGCGCGGGAACATAATACGGTATAACCTTGAAGTAATGCGTCGCATCTTGCAGGTCAACATAGTCGTAGGCTTCCAACGGCACGGACGCCGAACGGTTGCGCAAAAAATCGTGGAACGTCCGCGGCTTGTTTTGCCATAAATCCAAAATTTCATTCGCTTGTTTTGTTGTGAGGGCTTCCGACTTCAGAAGCAGCTCACGCATTTCTTTATATTCCATATCTTAATAATTTTAGTTTCGGCGGCAGTTTAGGCGATTTTTTCCGACTTGTCAAGCCATAAATAGACAAAACATATAAAAAAGACAAAATAAAGCTTGATTCTTTATTTTTTCCCGTTTAGAATGCGGGCGTTAAAAGCCTTATTATGCCCTTTTGCTATTATGATGCGTATTTTTATACCGCGCACGGCAACGGCTTTGACAGATAAAAAGAATTGTTTAACTTAAAATAAATTTTCAATATGAAAAAGAAGAAGCTTTTGCCCGGCCGGATTGCGGCGGGCGCATTTTTGACTGTGGCGGCGTTTTCGGGGTGTATGCGCGAAGATGTGCAGATGATGGATCTGCCCGGCGGCGAAAACGGCGACATCTGCCTTGTTGCTTACGATTATGCGTGGAAACAGGCGCAAGTTGCGGATACGGTGGTGCTGACCTGCGCGCAAACCGTCGTTTATGAGGCCGGCGAACGGGAATATACCCTTACCCCGCAGGCGGTTATCAAATTCTGGGCTGAAAGACAATCGGTTTATTTTACCGAGGGTTCGCCCGTGCCTTCCTTAAGCGATGTCCGCCAGACGGAAAAAACTTCCGGCGAACAACCGCAGACGACAACGCGGCGGCAGGAATTTTTGCTGGACGACGGGCAGACGCTGGTCGCGGAGTCGGCGTGTGATTCCTATACCCTTGCAACGGCGAACGGAACATTTGCCCTGCCCGCGGTTGTTCCCGATGAGATTTCCTTAGCCGGAATATCGGCAACGGAAAGCGGCGACGGTTACGCCGTGGCGGCGGAATTTGCCGTGCCATGGACAATTTCCGGACGCGATGATACGGGGACGAAAAGCGCCACGGTTGTTTATCGCAAAATGAAGAGCGACACGCCCGATGAATTGCTTGACGTCCGCTACCAAACCGGCAGCGAATGGGACGGCAATGATGCTCTGACGCTCTATGTTGAAAAAACAGAAACATGGAGCCTTTCCGGCGTGCAGACACAGCGTTACAACTCGCCGGCGCTCCGTTTTGCTTTAGACGGCGGCGGCGAAAAGGCAATGGAAGTTTCCAACTTTGCGTTTGAAGCGCAGAAAAAGAGCGAAACTTCGGCGACGGAAGATATCGGCGGCGATAATTGGCGCATAAAACGCCATTACGTTACGCAGACGATTTCTTTTGACAACGGGACGGAGCAATTTGCCGACGCGTTCAGGTATCCGGTTTTTGAAGCCGCCTACACGGGCGACGGGCAGAACCTGCCTTTTGAGCTTGAGGTTGTTTTCAGCGAACGGCACCGGACGGCGATTACCGGCGATGACGAGATGACCAACACCACCGAGGCAACTGCCAGCTTTGCCGGAAAAGTTTTTCAGGCGGCGGCGATAACGGTTTGGACACTTAAAGGCGGCGACACGCCCGATCCGGAACCGGATCCCGAACCAGACCCGACGCCCGGCGTGCATGGCAAAATCATTGATTTTGCGGTAACGGCAGTGCTTGACGCGGACGGATTGACGTATGGCGGCAATTTAACCAAAAAAGCCGTGGTCATCCGCTATGAGGAAGGCTACGAATGGGGCGTCTGCGCTTATGAAGAGGCTTTTCCGGCGACGATGACTTACACGCAGAGCGGCTACACCGGCTTTAATTCGGCAGCGCAGCCCGGCGCAGGCAAGCCTTTCCGGCTGGCGCGCGCGGTTGATACCGCCAACACGATTGAGTGGTATGCCGAAAATAACGAGCTGATTGCCGGAATTGACGCGCTGACGTGCGGCCTTTTCGGTTGGAAAAACATTGTCGGCGGACGCTATTCGGCGCAGATTAACGGCTATCAGGAGAAATACGGCGCAAACCGTACAACCCTGACGCTGACGGCTCCCGACGGCAGCCGCAAAACATTCGGCTCTGACGAGTAGAAAAACAAATTCCCTCTTGCGCAGGCTGTTTCATCAGCTTAGCCCAAGGGGAATTTTTTATTTTACACGATTTTACGGCTTTCCGGCAACAGTTGCCCCGACACAACGGCCGGGGAAAATAATTGCCAAAACACACAAATATTGTTGATTTTTTGTTTATTCTATGTTATAAGTGGGGTATGGTTTAATTTAAAAAAGCTGAACAAAGGATTTAAAATGCCAAGTTTTTCAAGGACTGACAATAAGTTAGACAAAGATTTCTTCAAAGAGCTGCAAGAAAAATGCGCTTTTCTCGGCATATCTTTAAGCGAAAAAGAATTTAAACGCAGCCCCGATAAATATCTCGCCGCGGTTCAGGAATATGACGGGCGGGTCAAGAGCTATCTGTTTGACAATCGGGAACGGATGCAGGAATTGCAAAATAAATTTGCCGCCGAAGATAATATGCCCGCGTTTATGGCAATGGGCAAGGCGCGCCAGACGCTTATTTCCGAACTGCACCGGCAAATGTTAGCGGAAAAAACCGCGCAGGCAGGCCTTAATGCGGCGAATGACAAAGAAATCCGGCAGATGGCAACGGCAATGGCCGCCTATACGCACGAAAACAAAAATGCCGACGAACTTATCCGAACGGCCGGCGAAAAATCACAACCGGCGGCGGCGAAAGCGGAAAAGGACATTCCGTCACAAACGGACGGCAAAAACGAAAAAGCCCGCCGTATTGCCAAAGCCTTTGCGACCTATAAAGACCGGCAGAATGGCCGCCTTCTCTTGCAGGAAAACGCCAAAGCGCTGACGAAAAAGGCTAATTTTGATTATCTCATGATTACCCTTAACGAGCTGGGGCTTAAGGGCGAGGAAGCCAACCGTTTCAGGATGGAGTTGCGGCGGTATAACGGCTCATTGGGCGATTTTCTCAATAATTACGGCGGACAGGAAATTGCCGCGCCGCAAAAGGAAACAGCGCCGGCGGAAACGGCTCGTCCGGCGAAAGAAACCGTTACGCAGACAATCTCAACGGCTGATTTAAAACAGAAAGAAGAATTAGCAAAGAAAACAGCGGCTGAGCAGAAAGCGAAAGAAGAATTAGC
>CALXYD010000019.1 GCA_944392865.1 uncultured Alphaproteobacteria bacterium | reverse complement strand
TCCGACCAATATGAAAAAGCGGAAGAGCAATTTCTTCCGCTTTTTTGTTTTGCTCCGCATGTTTGCCTTCCGCCTCATTTTTCCACATCCGAAACAATTACATCTCTTATAACTTGCTTTTTATTGAAAGGATTGCTAGGCTTTGCTTATGCTTAATTTTTAATATGGATGGTTACGATGCCTTTGGTAACACCACAGATTTCAAACAAAACCTTGCGTATTGTCAGAATTAGCGGCGGACTGGGCAACCAGATGTTTCAGTATGCGTTTGGTGTAGCGGCCAATGCCGATTTATTTGATGTTACGGGGTTCCAAACCAATCATTATCGCAATTTTGATTTGGACTTATATAACATTGAGCGGAATTTTGCGACAGAAAAGCAAGTTAGAGGCTGCCTTAATGAAGTTCGGTTAAAAAATATTCTGCCAAGATTTATCCGTAAATACCTTAAAATGGATAAATATGTTTGTTTGCGGACAAACAGAGCCAAAGAGAAGCAGATTAACCGCTATCAGCCGGAGCTTTTACAATTAAGCGGCAATGTTTATTATGACGGCTTTTTCCAATCAGATAAATATTTTAAGCCTTTTCGCGAAAAACTGTTGCATGATTTCAGACTGAAAGAAGCTCTTGATGAGGCAAATAAACAGATGTTAGAGCGGATTAGCCAAAACAATGCCGTTGCCGTGCATATCCGCCGCGGCGATTATCTGCACAAAAAGAGCCCTTTTACTTATCTTGATACCGATTATTATCAAAAAGCAATGGCGTATATTGCCGAACGTGTTGAGAACCCGCACTTTTTCATCTTTTCCAACGATGCGGAATGGGTGCGGCAAAATATTCATACATCCCTGGCACAAACAATTGTTGAAATTAACGACGAAAAGCACGGCTATTTTGATTTGGAATTAATGCGCAACTGCCGCCATGCGATTATTGCCAACAGCACATTCTCGTGGTGGGGTGCCTGGCTCTGTACGAATCCGGACAAAATCGTAGTTGCGCCAAAACAATGGTTTCGTCCCGATGCAGACGAGTATTCGGGAGATATTGTTCCTGATGAATGGGTAAAAATATGATTTTTAATAAAGAACTCAATCGCGAAAACGTTGAATGGAGTAATACTTGGATTGATAACGCCAGAAATTTTGACTGTTCCCGTATTCTTTTAATCGGAGGTAGCGGCGCTCGGGAATTTAGAAGCAGTCTGAGTAAACAGCTTCATGGTTACGCAGTTGACTTTATCGGAACGTCATCTTCGTTAAATGAATATTGCGTCTTATATCATACAGAATGCTTTTCCGCAAGATTTTCAAATTTGTTCCAAGCTCTCGCCCCGTTTATACCGGGGGGGGGTATGCAACATTAGAACAATATATTCTGAAAATAAAATGGCTATGGGGCATCTTCAAAATTACACATAATAGAAAATTTACATGCTATTATATTTTTGGCTTGCGTATAAAGAAGAATATAAGGAAATAGTTTATGGTAAAAGTATTTGTATCGGGATGTTTTGACGTATTGCACAGCGGACATATCCGTTTTTTTGAAGAAGCCAGCCAATACGGCGATTTGTATGTTTCCATCGGGTCAGATAAAACCGTTGAAGAACTCAAACACCGCAAGCCTTTATATAATGAGGAGGAACGCTTGTATATGGTTTCAGCCATCCGCTTTGTTCATCAGGCGTTTATCGCCAAGGGCAGCGGTAAACTTGATTTTTTGCAGGAATTAAAGGAAATCAAGCCTGATGTATTTTTTGTAAACAACGATGGCGACAGTCCGGAGAAACAGGCCGCAATTGAAAATTTGGGCATTCGGTATATCGTCAGTAATCGTATTCCCAAAGATTTGCTCCCCGTCCGTTCAACCACATCTATCAGGGAAGTTTTAGGGAAATAATCCATCTAAGGAGGTTTTATGAGAATAAAATTTACACAAGGTATCATTAACATTTTCAAAGGCAAACATAAATTCAAATACGGCAAACATACCAATATTTCCAAAACAGCCTATATTGACAAGCACTGCAATATAGATGATTATACATATATCGGCAAAGATGTTGATATTACCCGAGCTTCTATCGGCAGGTATTGCAGTATTGCACCTCATGCGCGCATCGGACAGGGCGAACATGATATAGATGATATTTCTACATCATCCCTTTTATCATACCGGGGGGTATAACGATTTAACCCAAAAAGATTGTGTCATCAAAAACGATGTCTGGATTGGTGTTGATGCTATTATCCGACGTGGCGTTACCATCGGAAACGGTGCAGTTGTCGGAGCAAATTCATTTGTGAATAAAGATGTTCCCGATTTTGCCGTTGTCGGCGGTTCTCCTGCTAAAATTTTAAAATATAGATTTGATGAAAGTATGCGAAAGAAAATCTCCGCTTCTGAATATTGGATTTATGAACCTGATAAGGCAAAAGAGATTATCGCTTCGTTGTGTTCCGGAGAACAATTTCTCAAAATTTAAATTTCTTCTTGCTTTTTTCAGCTTTTTATTTTATGTATCGGGTATCTTTTTTATTTTTGTTATATTTTTTAATCCTTCTTATTATGAATATTGAAGCGAAGACAAGAGAATTGCTGTCAGCGCAAAATGAATTGTTTTTGGCGCGGACAGGCAGCTACGAGGAATTGGAAAGATATTTTCAATTCAGTTTTTTGGGAACTCCGGCGCAAATTGCTCTTATTGAAAGAGGAGATGAAACTTTAATCAGGCTTTACATCTCGACTTTTACGCTGGATGATATAGCACAATGCCTTTTGGCGCAAACCGCTTCTAAAGAATTATTACTGTTTGCCGCGGAGATTAGAAAGCTTGAATCTCCAAAGGCAATACAGGCTCTTATTGAACGGGCTTTGTAAGCTCTGAATGTGCATTTATCGGGAACTTGACGGATAATTCCGCAAGTTCTTTTTTTTACCCTTTTTACGACATAGAAAAAGCCCCTGCCCGATATTTCCCGGGCAAAGGGCTTTATTTCCTATGAGCAAAAATTACTCGGCGTTCTTTTTGGCCTGAGCTGACAAATCGTCCGCAATACGCGCCGAACGACCGCGCAAGGCACGCAAGAAATACAGTTTTGCTCTTCTGACCTTACCGATACGGGTTACTTCAATCTTCGCAACATTCGGGGAATACAGCGGGAAAACGCGCTCTACACCTTCACCGAAAGAAATTTTACGAACCGTGAAAGAAGAATTCAAACCGTCATTCTTGCGGGCAATGCAAACACCTTCATAAATCTGAATACGCTCGCGGTCGCCTTCCTTAACCTTGGTATGAACCTTCAGGGTATCGCCAGCCTTGAAGTCCGGAATATTTTTCCCTTCGGTCAATTTGGCGACTTGCTCTTTCTCAATATTTTCTAAAATGTTCATCACTTTTAACCTTTTTAAAAATTTTTTTAACTTTATACACCTAACTGTTTTTAGAATCAAGATATTTCTTAAATAAGTCGGGGCGTCTTGCCTTGGTTGCGATTTCTGCCTGTTCCTTGCGCCAGTCTGCTATTTTTTGATGGTGTCCCGAGAGCAGAATTTCCGGAACGCTCCGCCCTTCCCACTCTACCGGACGGGTATATTGCGGATATTCCAACAACTCTTTTTCAAAGCTCTCGTCCTCAAGCGACGCTTCGTTGCCGAGAACGCCGGGAAGAAGCCGGATTATCGCGTCCAACATTATCTGGGCAGCCTGTTCGCCACCGGTCAAAATGTAGTCGCCGATACTTATCTCCTCAATGCCGAAAGCCTCAATTACCCGCTCGTCAATTCCCTCAAAGCGTCCGCATACAAACGTCAGCGCCTCTTCCCGGGAAAACTCGCGCACCAGCTTTTGGGTCAGCGGCCGGCCTTTGGGGCTCATATAAACTATCCGCCCGCCGGTGTGATTGGCTTTAATCGCCCGCCCCAAAACATCGGGACGCATAATCATTCCGGCTCCGCCG
This sequence comes from uncultured Alphaproteobacteria bacterium, assembly GCA_944392865.1. Classification (GTDB taxonomy): domain Bacteria; phylum Pseudomonadota; class Alphaproteobacteria; order RF32; family CAG-239; genus CAG-267. Next base: position 22,546 of record CALXYD010000019.1, on the reverse strand, counting down.
CCGCAGGGCGTATCATCTACGGATTTATGCTTGTCAAAAGCATAATCGCGGATATTGACCGCCTCAAGCTGCCATTTTTGTTCTTCCAACGCCTTTCCGGTCAGCGAATAACCGAGAAACCCGGGAAACATCTCCGGAAAAACGGTCAGAACTTTAACTTTCAACATTTTTCGGAATCCTTTTCGTCTTCCAAAAACACCATTGCGGTTGACGCAACAATAATATATCCGTCCGCCAGATTTATTTCCGGCACATAGCCTTTATTGAAAGGCAACATCTCGGAACGGCCGTTTTTTAAACGGATTTCCAAAATATCGCCGGCGCCGAAATTATAAAAACCTATAACCTCGGCCACCTCCGCCTTTTGGGTATCCAAAACTTTCAGCCCAAACAAATCCGCCTCGTAGTAAACCTCGTTTTCCGGCAAATCCGGCAAAACATCGCGCGGGGCGTAGAGCTCGGTACCGATAAGGGCTTCCGCCGCGGTGCGGTCTTCAATCCCTTTGATTCTGGCGCGGAGCAAATCTTTGGAACGGCCGGCAATCCGTAACGAAAAGCGGCGGGCGCCGGTTTTATCTTCCAGCTCTCCGTAGCCGGCAATGTCTTTGTCAGAAGCCGTGTAGCTTTTGAGCTTGACTTCGCCGCGGATGCCGTGAACACCGACAATTTTGCCCAGACAAACCTTTTTTTCGCTCATCAGATTACCTATCGCAACACAAAAAATTACTTATGTTAAGAAACGGATTAAGCTTCGGCCGGCGTTTCAGCGGTTGCTTCAGCGGCCGCGGCAGCAGCTGCTTCAGCGGCGGCTTTGGCTTTTTCTTCCTTTTCCTTAATTCTTTCCAGAGCCTTCGCCTTAGGCGCGGACTTCTTGGGTTGAGCCTTTATTTTCGGAGCTTCGCAAAGTCCCAGATTAGCAAAAAGCTTTTGCAATCTTTCAGTCGGCTGGGCGCCTTTGGACAACCAAGCTTTTACCTTTTCAACATCCAAAACCAAACGGTCCTGATGATCCTGCGGCAACTGCGGATTGTATGCCCCGAGTTTTTCAATATATCTGCCGTCACGAGGAGCTCTCTGATCGGCTGCGACAACGCGATAATACGGATGTTTTTTTGATCCACCGCGAGAAAGTCTGATACGAACTGTCATTTTTTTCCTTTCCAGTTTATTATTGGTTACAATTCTTCCGCCTTAAAACGGAAATTTACGATTAAACCCGCCCATCGGATTTCCGCCGAACGGGTTTGGTTTGGCAAAACGGGAAGCGAGCGCGCCAAAGCCGCCCATCTTACCCATTCTCTTCATCATAGTTGACATTTGCTCATAGGATTTAAGCAACTTGTTAACTTCGTGAACTTCTACTCCGGCACCGGCGGCAATCCTTTTTTTGCGCGATGCCTTGATAATATCCGGGTTGCGGCGTTCCGCCCTGGTCATTGAGAGGATTATCGCCTCCTGTTTTTTCACCAGCGAATCGGCATTAGCCGCCTCTATCTGCTCTTTATACTTGCCAAGCCCCGGGAGCATTCCCATTATGCTTGACATTGAGCCCAATTTTTGCATCTGGCGGATTTGGTTTAACATATCTTCCAAATCAAATTTGCCTTTCAGCATTTTTTTCGCCATTGCCTCGGTTTCATCCCGGTCAATTTTTTCCACTGCCTTTTCCACCAGGCTGACCACATCGCCTTTATCCAATATGCGGCCGGCCAGACGATCGGCGTGAAATTCCTCAATATCCTCCAGCTTTTCGCCGGTTCCCAAAAACTTTAACGGCGCGCCGGACACCATTTTCATTGATAGGGCGGCACCGGCACGCGACGAACCGTCTATACGGGTTAAGACAAGACCGGTTACGCCGACTTTTTCGTTAAATTCTCTGGCGACGTTACAGGCTTCCTGCCCGATAAGCGCATCCGCCACCAACAGTGTTTCCACCGGCGCGGCGATTTTTTTAACCGCGGCAACCTCTTCCATCAGTTTAGCGTCTATCTGCAGGCGCCCGGCCGTATCCAGTATCAGCACGTCATAGACGCCTTTTTTGCCTTCCGACAACGCGCGACGGGTTATCTGCAAAGGCATCTCGCCTGAAACAACCGGGAGAACGTCTACGCCGATTTGGCGCCCGAGTTGTGCCAGCTGCTCCTGTGCCGCCGGACGATAAACATCCAGCGAAGCCATAAGGACACGTTTGTTCTTCTTTAATTTAAGCGCGATTTTTGCCGAGGTGGTGGTTTTGCCCGAGCCCTGCAAGCCGACCATCAAAATCACGGCAGGAGGAACAGCTTTTAAGTTCAGAGACGTATCTTCGGCTCCCAGCAAAGCGACCAACTCGTCATAAACGATTTTTACAAGCTGTTGATCCGGACGAATCGCTTTAATAATTTTCTCGCCGACAGCCTTTTCCTTAACGCGCGCCATAAATTCCTTAACAACCGGAAGGGAGACATCCGCTTCCAGCAAAGCCAAACGAATCTCGCGCAGACCGTCTTCTATGTCCTTTTCGGTCAAGACGCCGCGGGAACCCAGCTTGGCAAAAACGCCGCTCAATTTATTGGTCAAAGCTTCAAACATTGCCTGTTTTCCGTCTGTTACTACCCTTTATTGATAAAAAAAATTGCGCCAGTGTGCGAACCCTCGCTGACTGACGGCACTCCGCAGAGTGTTATTTTTGTTATCAAAAACCTGTTTTGATATTAGAAAATAAAATGAAAGAGTCAAGCGTTTTTTTGTTGCCTTTGAGCTTTTTTTTGCTTCTTAAGCGGGCAGTTTGCATTTTTGGGCTTGCATATTGGATTTTGTTTGCTAATATGCGCATAAATTATCAGACATAAATCAAAGATTATAAGGGATTTGGATAAAAATGCCGGAAAATATTGTCAGCAAAAGAAAAACCTTTGCCATTATTTCCCACCCGGACGCCGGTAAAACGACGTTGACGGAGAAATTGCTGCTGTTCGGCGGCGCTATTCAGCAAGCGGGCGCGGTCAAGGCGCGCGGCGAAAACAGGCGGGCGCATTCCGACTGGATGAAAGTTGAACAGGAACGCGGCATTTCGGTTGCTTCGTCGGTGATGACGTTTGAATACAAAGATACGACTTTCAATTTACTGGATACGCCGGGGCACGAGGATTTTTCCGAAGACACCTACCGGGTTTTGACGGCCGTCGACTCGGCGGTGATGGTTATTGACGCGGCCAAAGGTATTGAAACGCAAACGAAAAAGCTGTTTGAAGTATGCCGACTCCGGAATATCCCGATTATCACTTTTATCAACAAGATGGATCGGGAGGGGTTGGATCCGTTTTTGCTTTTGGACGATATTGAAAAGACGCTGGCGCTTGATGTCTGCCCGGCGAGCTGGCCTATCGGCAGCGGCAAGGATTTTCTCGGCTGTTACGACCTTTTGAACGACCAGCTTATTTTGATGAATAAAACCGGCAACAAAGGGCAAATCAACAGTATTATTGAAACGTGCAAGGGCTTGGACGATCCGAAACTGGATACGCTTTTGCCGGCGCATGCCGTGGCGAAACTCCGGGAAGACGTGTTGATGGTTAAGGAACTTTGTCCGCAGTTTGATTTGGAGCTTTATCTGGCCGGCGCGCTGACACCGGTGTTTTTCGGCAGCGCTATCAATAATTTCGGCGTTAAAGAAGTTTTGGAAGGACTGCACAAATTGGCTCCCGCCCCACGCCCGCAACCGGCAGCGGAACGCGAAGTGCGCGCCGAAGAGAAAAAAGTCAGCGGTTTTATTTTCAAAATACAAGCGAATATGGATCCGAAACATCGCGACCGAATCGCCTTTATGCGGATATGTTCGGGACATTTTAAGCGCGGGATGTCGCTGTTGCAGGTCAGAACCGGCAAACCGATAAAAGTTCCGACGCCGGTGATGTTTTTGGCGCAAGAACGCGAGCTTGCCGAAGACGCTTTTGCCGGCGACATTATCGGTATTCCGAACCATGGGCAGCTCCGAATCGGCGATACGCTGACCGAAGGCGAAAAACTCCACTTTACGGGAATTCCCAGTTTTGCGCCGGAATTGTTAAAGTCGGTGCGCGCGCTTGATCCGCTAAAATCCAAACATCTCGGCAATGCTTTGCAACAGATTGCCGAAGAAGGCGGCGCCAGCGTTTTTAAACCGGTTATCGGGTCGGAGTGGATTGTCGGCGTGGTCGGCGTGTTGCAATTTGAAGTTATGGCCGACCGCATACGTACCGAATTTAATATTCCGGTGGCGTTTGAGCCGACGCAATATTTTACGGCGCGCTGGATTTCCTGTGCGGACAAGGCAATTTTGGCGAAGTTTATTGACGCCAACCAGGCAAATATCGCCCAAGACCACGACGGGGAAGATGTTTTTCTCGCCCGCAACGCCTGGCACCTCAACAAAGCGAAAGAAGACTTCCCGCAGATTGAACTGCGGACAACACGCGAACAGGTGTTTTAGCTCCGGTATTCAATAACGGGCGGGCGGGGCTGTTTATACCTTGCGCCTTTTATATATTTGGACGCCAAAGAGCTTGCATATCACTTTATCCGGCGTTGTTTTGCGATACCAGATAAAGCGGCGTAACATAAAGAGCGGTTTATGCCAGAACGGCACTCTTTGGCCGTCAAAACTTTTGATTTTCAGACCAGCAAGACCTACCAGATTTCCTAAAATGTGCTCAAAGTCGTGCGCCAGACAGACCAATTCCGCGCGGCTTGTCGGCGAGAAATCTTCCATTTTTAGCTTGCCTATCAACGGATAAAAGACTTCCGCCTTTGCGGCAAACATTGTGCCGGCTACATATTTTTTGTCTTTCAAATGCGCCGTTTGCAAAATGTTTTCCCATTCGGAAATTCGGGCGTAATATTTTTGCCGCGTTTCGTTAGACATTATCAGCCGGGCGTCCGCCACCATTCCGCAATCGGCCGCGGCTAATGTCTGCAAACTTTTTTGCCAATTTTCAGGCGTCGTGCTAAAACGCAACAAATACGTCCGCCATTTTGAACCGCCTAAGTCATAGCCGTTGATATACCAGGGCGATGTGGTTATATCCCGTTTAGTATGCAGTTTAACGACATAAGTAAACTGTTTTAAATCTGCCTGATTGAGGACATGGATAAACGGCCCGACATCATAGCCACGATTTTCAACAAGAATAATATGCGCCGGACATGGCAACTTTTTTGCCGCTTCGGCTATTTCCGGGCAGGCTTTTACCAGCGTAATATACAGCTCACATTCCGTTGTTTGGGCGATAACAATGATGTTGCGCCGTAACTCCTCCCACATTTCGGGATAATATATATGGGCGTGAATAAGAATCTTCATTGTCCGGACAACCTCCAAGCTTTCCACTTCTGTTTTATCTTTTTGCGCCATGGGACGAAAGCGCCGGCCATACGCATCAGGCGGCGCGCCAATAACGGCTCTTGCAAGGCCAAGGCCTGATTATACGAAAGCTGCGTGTTGCGCCGCATATAATCTTTAATAAATTTCCGACAATGCCTTTTGGCAATATAGCCGACCCTGCCCTTTTCCACTTTCAGCCCCATATCCCGGCAAAAATCGCATACCTCTTCGGTTATACCCAGCAACACCGGTCCGTCGGAATGATCTATCGGAAAAGGATTCATATTCGCGCCGACACTATACCAATCGGCCTTTATCGCCTGGTGGACAATTGCCTGTTCGGCAATCGGCATATCGCTCCTTTCCAAAATTATGGATTTCACGCCCGGGCGGGCAAAAACTTCCAGATGCGTTGCCGTTCCGATAACTCCGGCAATTTCCTTTGCCCCTTTTATAGCGGCAATCTGTTCGCGTAAGGATAATTTTTCCGGATATATGCTTTTAAAGCCGTTGGCGTTAAAAACTTTTTCTATCTCACATTCGCCGTAACATACTGTTCCTTTGGAAAATTTAGTTCTGGAGAGATAAATTTTTTCATCTTTCCCCGGTTCAACTTTTTCCGCGGCGTATTGGTAGGGGCGGATAAACGCCTCAGTATAGCTATGCTCAAATATGTGGCTTGATGACGGAATATATACTTTTTTAAACCGAATCGGCTCGTTAATTATATGCACCCGTTCAGGCGGAATACCCAACAGTGCCATAAATTCCCAAAACCGGCTGATTATTTTCGCTTTTTTACTCATTATATAAGCAATATCCATATCCTGATGTTCAAGCCAAAACCAGAGGCGACTTGTGCTTTCCATCAGAAAATGCCCGAAGTGATTTTGCAGTATGCCGGCGAAAACAACCGTTGCGGCACAGGACTTTTCTTTTCCGGGAGTTATTTCATATCCGCCGGTCAGCGAACCGCCTTTTGCCCCTCGCCAATTTTGCGAAGCGGGAATATAGCGGCCGTCGGAATCCGCTACGCCGCCCAGGAAATACGGCGTTCCGTCTTTGTCTATCTGTTTTTTAGCCGGCAGGATAATGCCATTCTCAACGGTTTCTACCATCGGGGGACGATTATCAAGATAGTTTGCAGTCAAAACGCCGGTAAATTTTTCCTTGTATTCATCAACGATATAAATACGTTTCTTTTCCATACCATTTCTCCCTATATGCAAAACAAACCATCGTTTGATTTGCCGACTATTCTTTACAAACAAAATATCAATATATTCTCAAAAAACAATATATTACATCTTTTATCCCCTGCGTAACCCTATATGCAAATCAAACGATGGTTTGTTTTGCCGACAAGGCCATTCAAATATCAATAGCGGGCGGGTTGGAAACCGGCGGCAAAAGTGTTCTTTTCAATATTGTTAATGTGGGTGATTTGGGGATTTTCCAATATTTCCCGCAGTTCGGTAGTGCAAAATGTGCTACGCTCGTCCGCACCGGCGACAAAAGCATTGATATTCCCCGAAGCCGCGCGAATATAACGCGATGATGCCAGCTGCCAGATTTTGGTAATTTCCTCGCCGACTTCATCAACCCGGCCATCCAGCCCCAAATCTATCAGAGCTTTGCCACACGGCGTATCATCTAACATTTTCGCCGTTTTATTTTGCCGAACAAACGTTTGCGCTCTGGTCTTATTTTCCGATGTCGGCATATAGCTGACGCTGTAGACAACCGCGCCGTCCGGCGCGGTGGACACGTCTCCCCCTTTGGCAATCCGCCACGCCTTGCCGATAATGTCTTCCATTATTCCGCCGCCTTATTTTCTTTCGCCGGCGCCGGCAGCAAATTAAATACGGTTATTTCCGACGGTGCAAAAATACGCATCGGCGGCCCCCAATATCTGGTTCCGCGCGATACATACATTTTTATACCGTTTTTATTATAAAAGCCGGACAATATGCCATCGTTAGCGATTTCCACAAAATAATGGAACGGATAAATCTGCCCGCCGTGCGTATGCCCGGACAGCTGCAAGTCCACATTTTCCGCCGTCAAGCCCTCAGCAATTTTCGGGGTATGCGACAGCATAACGACAAAATCATCTTTTTGCGCCCTTGCCAACGCGTTTTGCACTTTTATCGGCATCTTAACCCTCGCGGCGGCGTTGATGTCCGGAATGCCGGCAATATAAATGCCCGTATTGCCAAGCGCGCCACCGTAATTATTCAAAAAGTCAAACCCCAAACCGGCAAAACTCAGCGCCCAATCTCTCGGACCGGCATAAAATTCGTGATTGCCCAACACAATATAAACGCGCCGTCCGTCTTGTTCCAGCTTTTTCAACTCCTGCATCTGTTTATACAACTTTGCCGGGGAATTGTCCACCGTGTCGCCGACAATAACGACGGCATCCGGCTTTAATCCGTTGACCCGCGCAACCAGTTTTTCAATAGTTTTGGGCGAAACATCCACATCTATATGCAAATCGGACAACATCACCAGCTTGGTTTTTTCTTTAATTTTCGGCGATGATATGTCATAATTCTTTACCGCCGGCATTTTTTCGGCCTCGTAAACGCCGTAAAGGCAGAAAAGCAATGAAACCGCCAACGTCCACACATTTACTTTTTTCAACAAGTCCGGATTTTTCATTTCATTAACCGGAACACGGCGGACTAAATCTATTATCATCCAGAACGTATCACGAATAAAAGTAATGATAAACAGGAAAAAGACAAAGCCAAAGAGAAAATAAAAAACATTGGTCAGGTAAACCATATATCCGCTTAAATCCAAACGGCGCAGGGCAAAACCGAAAAACGGCGCACTCCAGCCGATTACAAGAAACAGCAAAAAGCCGACTTTGGTGTACCAACGGTAATCCCCATACCCGACATAAGTTTTATAAGTGATGGCGGTCATCGCCACCGCGACAATCAAAAATGCAATATCTGCCGGCATATATTTCCTCCATTTATGCATTGGCTTTCCAGCCTCAGGGCTTGTTTTTCCTTAAGCTTCCACCGCTTTTTTACGAACGGACGGTGCGCGGCGGCGAACAATCCGCTTCGGCTTGGCGTCTTCTATTACTTTATCCTTTTCTTCGCCGATTTCAACGACCTGAAATGTTTTCGGCGCGGGATTTTCCGGCAGAGCCGCCAATGTTTCAACATAGCCGTTGGCTTCGGCAACAGGTTCCACCGGCGCCGGCTTTTCTTCAACCGGCGCTTCAAGCTCGGCCGAAGAGTTTTCATTATTCTCCGGCTCCGGACCGTTTTCCCCGCTCTGCGCCTGGCTGTTGGCAAATTCCTGCCTTGCCTGGCGGCGCTCGTTAATATCCGTTACGATTTTGCGATAATGCTCCGCATACTGGCGATATATTTCCATATCCACATAATTGCCGCCGCTTTGCGCCTCTTTGGCCAAATCGTTATAACGGCGGATTAAATCCAGAGCCGTGCCGCTGATTTTGCCGGCAATGCTTACGCTGTCAAACTTATAGTTTAATGTGTAACCGTTGTTACCATTATTATTCCGAAATCTGTTATTTTGTTTTTTCATATATTCCCACAATCACAACAGAGCCCGCAAGCTCTCTTTTGCATTACATTAAAAAAGGAAAGAACGGCGCACCTTCTCAAAAAACCGTACGCCCGATACATTGACGTATATTAGCCGGTAAAATTTATTTTGCAACCTCTTTTTTTAATATCACACACCGGTTTATGCCGGCCAAATCTTTGGCTATTTCAACCAGCGCCAGACCCGTGGCGGTGAAAATACCGGCAATCTGCTCGGCCTGTCCGGCGCCGCTTTCCAATAATATATAACCGCCGGGCTTCAAGATTAAAGGCACAAACGCCGCCAACTGCCGATAGCAGGCGAATCCGTCTTCGCCGCCATCCAATGCTATCAGCGGATCATACTCCCGGACTTCTCTATCCAATAAAGCTATTTCCGCACGCGGAATGTAGGGCGGATTAGACACTATCATATCAAAACTTTCCGGCGGGAAATCTGTTTTATTCCAATCGTTGACAATAAAACGGCAACGGCTTTCCAGCCCCAACGCACGGGCATTTTCGGCGGCTATATCTGCCGCGGCGGCGGATATGTCCACCCCCGTTCCGCAAGCCATTTTCCTTTCTGCCAGCAAAGACAGAAGAATGCAGCCTGTGCCAACGCCTAAATCCAATAATTGCAAAGAGTTTTCCTCCGGCAACAGCAGCAAGGCTTTTTCAACCAATATTTCCGTATCCGGACGCGGGGTCAGAACATTTTGATTAACCTTAAAATACGACTTATAAAACTCGCGGCAACCGATGATTTTATCCAGCGGCTCGCGGCAAAGGCGGCGGCGCAACATTTCTTCGGCTTTTTTTTCTTCATCCGGCGTTGTTTCCGGATATGACGGCGCGGCGTGTTTCAGGATAATGTCCGCTTCCAAACGCGGCGACGGAATACCGGCTTCCACCAGCTCGTTTATCAGTGTTTCACGCAGGGATTTTTCCGCCATTTTAAGCCGCCATCGCCTTTTTGACTTCATCAGAAAGCTTGGTAAACGCTTTTTTCTCTATCTGGCGCACACGTTCACGGCTGATGTTGAAGCGCAAGCCGATGTCATCCAGCGTTACCGGCTTTTCCGTCAACATCCGGTTTTTGATGATGTAGCGCTCGCGGTCGTCCAGCTTTTGCAAACATTGCGCCAGTATCTTCGCCTTGTAAGCCTGTTCCTGACGCGCCGCCAGCCTGCCCTCAATATTTTCACGCCCGTCAACCACCATATCAATTTTTTCGCGCCCATCCTCATCGTCACCGACGCTGACATTAAGCGAACTGTCGCCGCCGATACGGCGGTTCATTTCGGTTACGTCTTTTTCATCCACCATCAGCTCGTGAGCTATTTCCTTGACGACTTTCGGCTCTAATTCCTTATTTTCATAAATACCCAGGCGCGCCTTAATCCGGCTCAAATTATAAAATAATTTCTTTTGCGCGGCAACCGTACCGATTTTCACGAGCGACCAAGAACGCAGTATATAATCGTTGATGGCGGCTTTTATCCACCATATCGCATAAGTTGCCAAACGTACTTTTTTATTCATATCAAATTTTTTCACCGCCTGCATCAACCCTAAATTTGCCTCGGAGATGACATCAGACATCGGCAATCCATAGCGGCGGTAGGTCAGAGCAATCTTTGCCGCCAGACGCAAATGAGATGTTATCAGCTTTTGCGCCGCCAACAAGTCCCCTTTGTTCTGAAAATCCTCAATCAGCCTTTTTTCCTCATCTTCAGTTAAGACCGGGAATTTTTTTATTTGCTCCAAATAACCGTAAATGCCGTTTTCCTCAATTACCGCAGGCAACTGGGGTTTCTGGCTTATAACGACTAAATCTTTATGTTCGCTCATTCCTTTTCCTGTCAACTCGTTCCGCCGGCGCGCATATACCGGCACAAGCACATTTTTTGCAATGATGTTTATTTAAGATATTTTTTTGACAAAATCAAGTTTTTTATTCTACCGGATTGTATGTAAAAGACGGAAAGTCCTTTTGTTCTCCCGCCAAATTTATCATCACGCAACGGAAAGCCGCTGCTTCGGGATAAATAAGCAGATAAATGTTTTTCACGTCGGCGTTTGGGCTTTGGCTTTTGCAAAGGCGCAGATTATTTTCCGCCACGCCTTTGTTTATCTTCACATCCGCGATAACATCCGATACCGGGCGCGTGCTCTCGGTTTTATAATTGGCGACATTCTCCGTAGCAAAACCATCCAGATTATGCGTGATAAAATGGCGGCGGCGACGGAAACGGACGTTTTTATCCGCATTTCCGGCAAAATAACCGGCGACAAACTCTTTGACGGCAGCGTGCAACTTTTTATCCGTGCATTGCGGCAGTTGAACCTGCTTTGTTTCAATTTTCCGCTCAACCACTTCGGTTGTGCCGTCTGCCAACGGCTTTTCCGAGGCCTCCGCAGCGGCCGCGGCGATTATTGCCGCCGCCGTCAATAAAAGTTTGCGCATTCATCCCTCCTTTTTTGGTTGCCTTAAAAATTCAGCGATTTCGGCGTGCGCGGAAACGGAATAACATCACGGATGTTGGCTATGCCGGTCAGCAACATCATCATCCGTTCAAAACCCAATCCGAACCCGGCGTGCGGCACCGAACCGTATTTGCGGGAATCCAGATACCATGAATAATCCTCCTCACGCATACCCAATTCCCTTATCCGCGCTTTCAGCAGCTCATAGCGTTCTTCACGCTGGGAACCGCCAATCAGCTCCCCTATCCGCGGGACAAGCACATCCATCGCGGCAACGGTCTTGTTATCATCGTTCATCCGCATATAAAAAGCCTTTATTTCTTTCGGATAATCGCGGACGATGACCGGACGCTTAAAGTGCTGTTCAGCCAAAAAGCGCTCATGCTCGGTCTGCAAATCAATACCGTATTCCGGCTTATATTCAAACACCTTGCCGGACTTCTGCATTATTTCTATCGCCTCGGTATAGGTGATACGGGCAAAACTGTTGTTTTTGATATTGTTTAAAGTATCCCAAAGCGAGGTATCCACAAATTTGGCAAACAACTCAATATCATCGGCGCAACGCTCCATCACGTCGGTTACGCAATAACGCACCATATCTTCCGCCAAATCCATATCGTCGTGAATATCGGCAAAAGCCATTTCCGGCTCTATCATCCAAAATTCGGCGGCATGACGCGGCGTATTGGAATTTTCGGCACGAAACGTCGGTCCGAAGGTGTATATATCGCCCAGAGCGCAAGCATACATCTCGCCGTTCAGCTGGCCGGAAACAGTCAAATGCGCCGGTTTGCCGAAAAAGTCACGACTGTAATCTATGCTGCCATCCGGCAAAAGCGGCGGATTTTTCATATCCAGCGTGGTTACCTGAAACATCTCGCCGGCTCCTTCACAGTCCGAACCGGTAATTATCGGCGTGTGGACATATTGGAAGCCGCGTTCCTGGAAAAATTTATGAATAGCATACGACAGAGCCGACCGGACGCGAAACGCGGCACCGTATTTGTTGGTACGCGGGCGAAGGTGGGCTATCGTGCGCAGGTATTCGTCCGAATGTTTTTTCTTTTGCAAGGGAAAATCGTCCGGCGCAAGGCTGTAAATCTCCACTTTTTCCGCAACTACTTCATACTTCTGGCTGCCGCCCTGCGACTCGACCAACGCGCCGGTTACGGCGACGGACGAGCCGGTTGACAGGCATTTCAGCTCATTATAATTGGGGAGATTATTCTGAGCGATAATTTGTAAATTCTTTAAGCATGACCCGTCATTTATTTCAATAAAAGAAAAATCTTTGGCATCTCTTCTGGTTCTAACCCATCCTTTGGCCAGAACCTGCGGCTGAACCGTTTCCGACTTCAACAAATCGGCAATTTTCGTCCTTCTTAACATTTTAAATTATTCCCCATACGTTAAACGTTGTTTTTAAAGCAATGCGGAGTATAGAATAATTTGATTTAAATGTAAACATAAAAAAGAGCTCTCCGAGAAATTCCCCGAGAGCTTAAGATATTTTGCCGGATTGCACGGCGGATTTTCCGATTTACAGCATGTGGCGGATTAAAATTACCAAATACGCATAAACGAGAAAAGCCATAACTTTATACAGCACCGCCGCACTTATCAGGGCACCGCCGATGAGAAACATCTGGATAAGCGAAACGATAAACAATCCGCACCCCAGCATTAACAGCCAATAATATTTCTGTTTCAGCAAAAGTAAAGCGACAATCACCGCGGACAGAGCGATATACGGATTTTGCATCGCGCGAAAGATGATTGATACCGGACGGGTTACCGGCGTGAAATGCAGAACAAACGAGGCCATAATCACGACTATGGCAATCACGAAACCCATAAAGCAAGATTTTTTTGACATCAATTCTTCCTCAACTGTATTTATTGGTGTAGTGTAGCGGAACAATCTTAAATTTTCGCTAATTTTCCTGATAGAATTAAATCGGTTCGGAAAAATTAATTCCGTTGCTTATTATTTGCATATCTTCTTTTTTTCAAGACTTCTTTTGAGGCTGAAACATAAGCTTTCTGCATTTCCGGCGTATCCAACACTTTTTTCATGACCATAAGATCCGCGTCGTCAGCTTTTCCACTTTCGTGAAACGATTTTACTTTACCCTTTATTTTATTTATGAACTCCTTGGGATTGTGCTCCAACTCCGTTTTTAATTCGGAATACGCGGTATCAATTTTTTGCTGAAAGAGGATTTTCTGTTCTATGTCATAAGTTTCCTTTCCTGCACATTTCAGATATTTCTTCCTCGCCTCCAGAATAGTCGGAATGCTGTAATTTTTCTTAAAATAATCGTTGGAACGTAAGAGTTCAAATACGTTGTCATCGCCGGTTATTTTGCCTTTCTCCACAACAGTTACCTTATCGGCATTGGCAACAATGTCGGCCGCATGGGTAACAACGATGATATTTTTGTCTTTGGCGGCTTCTTTCAATTCTGCAACCAGTTCCATACTTAATCCCGCGTCCAGAGCCGAGGTTGGCTCATCAAGTATGATGATTTCTTTTTGAGCTAAAAGGGCGCGGGCAAATGTCAGGCGTTGCTGTTCTCCGCCAGAAAATTCGGCAAATCCTTTTTCACAATTCAGCTCGCCGTTCGGCTGTTCTTGATAATATGTATCATATATTCTGGCCTTTTTTAGCGCTTCATCTATTTTTTGCTGAGGATGGTCATGCAATTCACACATATAATTATATCTTTCTTCGCTTATTTCCCCTTTTTCCATTTTAATCCGGGCAACCTCCAAATCATCTTCGTCGGGCACCAGCATATTCATATTTTCGCGAATACTCATCGTATCCAAAAAGACGTCTTTTTGCGTCATGATACCTACATAATCCATAATTTCCTGTTCCGTTGTTTCCGCTATATTGACCCCGCCGATGGTTATTTCTCCACCGTCAACGTCATAAACATGTGTTATCAAATCTGTCAGCGTACTTTTACCGTTTCCTGATTCGCCGATAATAACCTGCAGTTTGCCTTTTTCAAAGGTGGCATTCATATTGTCTATCCGAAATGAGTTTTTCTTTTTTGAAGAATCTTTATCCTCTCTGTCTTTTTTTTCGCTGTAATCAGGATATTCAAACGACACATTTTTAACTTCTATCTTGGAATTGTCTGCCAACAGCTGTTTTTCGCCGGACTTGATATTCATCCGGTGCGGTATCTGCAGTTTTTTATTTTCGTCAATATATTGATTAACATACTCTTTCATTTGTGATAAAGATTGGCTGACTCTCATACTATGCCCCAAAAAACCCATGCTACCTCCGACTATGGTCATATACATGCCGAGATGACCGCTATTCAAGGCTTCAACAGAGCCGATGTAACAGGCTGCTCCAAAAACACCGATATTTACAGCGGAAGCCATGACGAAATTTAGTTTGGTACTCAGCTTAGACAATACTTCAAAAAATAAATTATGTTTGTTGAGACTGTGGTCAACGATGTTTATGGACTTGTCTTTCTGATTGTATCTCTTTAAGACATCGGTTTTACTTGATAAATCATGTATAGTGCTGTTGGTTTGTTCGGATTTTCCACGGATAATTTCTTGCGGGCGTCTGAAACGGGAAATCAAAAATTTTCTAATTCCCACCGTCATAGCCGTGCCGCCACATACAATCCCGCACATAACAGGAGAAGATGCAAGCAATACGGCTCCGGAAACCGCAATACCGGTTACTCCGGTTAATATCTGCAAATTTTCTTTCATTATTGCAGCCTGTGCCATCGCTATGTTGCTTATTCTGGATTGCATATTTCTGGCATTGTTGTCCTTTAAACGAAAAAACTGAATTGGCCGACCAAGAATTTCTTTAAATTTGCGAACAGTCGCATTTGCCCTAATTTGTTGATTAATTTTACTCTGCGTGTTAGACTGATAAATATTGGAAACGCCCTCCATAGCCATACTGCCGACACATCCGCAGCCCCACCATTTCGCCGTTGATGCCGCATTCTGTAACGCCGTCATCATGTTTCCCATAACCATAGGTATAATTCCGGTAATGGTTCCCTTAGTAATTGACCAGAATACTCCTTGCTTTATAAGTTTGCGTTCATTGTCGGAGGCACTTTTGTATATATCTTTTATCAGCGACCAAATAGATGCTTCTCGCTTTGCTTTGTATATTTTCTTTCCACGGCGGACAATTTTAGGATTTAAAACTTTGGGATTGATTCTCGTAACCTTGGAAAAAGACATACTGTTAAGTTGCTTTTGTTCTTCTTCCGTTAAATTGATGCCGTTTTGTTTCATCTTCTTCGTCTCCGTTTCAGGCTCAACTATCTGAATATTATATCATAAAAAACACCTCTAAACATTATGATACCATTTTTTCAAGCAAAGTTCAAATAAAAAATATGCCGTCAGATAAGCAAAAAAAACAGATTTTTCAGAACGTTTCGCCCGTTATTTTTTCGGCTTGGAAACAGCCTTTTTCAGCGTTTGTTTTGTCTTTTGCGCAGATTTCGGCGTGCGAGAGGCCTTGGTTTCCGCAACCTTTTTGACCGATACTTTCTTTTTCGTAGCGGAGGACTGTTTTTTCTCCAGCCCCGGTCTCCGATAAATAAAGATTTTTTCAGGAACGCCGTATATGGAAGAAGCGATTTGTTTTATCTCTTTTAAGTGCGCCAAAGGAAACATCTCCGAGATAACCGTGCAACCCGGCTTTATTTCTTCAGCCAGCTTTTTACCCAGCGGCTCGCCGGTAACTTTTAACACATAACATAAAATCAAATCCATATCGGAATAGTCCTGCCGCATATAGTCGCCTTTAACGAATTTAATGTTTTGCAACCCAACGGCTTTCATTTTCCCCATTGTCAACGGAACAATATCCCATTCGTAACCGATAAATTCGTGTTCGGGAAATTCTCTGGCCAACGGCAATAACAAAGCGCCGCTACCGCAACCTAAATCGGTTACTTTCAGAGGCTTATCCGATTTTCGCAAAATCTGACGCGCTTCCGCCAATATGTCTTCTTTGATTTTGCCGTAAGACGATACGAACGGACCGTATTTGCCGCAACCGCAACGAAAATACGAATAAGTCTGATACAGCAGATAAATAATCGCCATAAAGCCAATAAGCAACGCAAATAAGATAATCAGCCCGTTGCAACACATAATTCTTTTCTCCTTTACACAAAAAAAGTTGCATTACACAGTATTTGGCTTTAGATATAATTTAAATTGTTTAAGAAAAGATTTAAGCCATACCGGTTTTCCGGCGGCAGAAAGGAGCGGGCAAAATGGGCAGAATTTATAAAAGAATTTTATTTTTAACCGGAGCCGGTATTTCCGCCGAATCGGGATTGGCAACTTTCAGAAGCGAGGACGGTCTATGGAATCACCATCGGGTGGAAGATGTGGCGACGATTGAGGCTTATTACCGCAATCCGGATTATGTCCACGATTTTTACAACACGATGAAACCAGAGCTTTGGAATGCCAAACCCAACGCGGGACATCTGGCGATTGCCAAGCTGCAAAACGAATATCCCGGCGAGGTGCATATTATCACGCAGAATATTGACACGTTGCACGAAAAGGCCAAAAGCCGCAACGTTATCCATATCCACGGGCAAATTAACCAAGCAGTCTGTATGAACTGCGGGCATATTCTGGAAACCTGGGGCGATGTCAGCACGGAAACGGTTTGCGAGAACTGCGGCGTGGCGGCGATGATGAAACCGAATATCGTGTTTTTCGGTGAAAATCTGCTCGGGATGGATAAGGTTGAACAACTGCTCCGCTCATCCGATTTGTTTGTTTCCGTCGGGACGTCCGGTGTGGTTTATCCGGCAGCCGGTTTTGTGCAGACGGCAAAATATTACGGGGCGGACACAATAGAGTTTAATCTGGAGCCTACCTCCAACAATTTGTTTTTTGACCGGCACGTTATGGGGAAAGCCGGTGACACGTTGCCGAAATTCGTCAGCGAACTGCTGACGGCGGCGACGGGCAATTAGCCTCAAGCATTTTTTGCAAATAACCGGCGGAAAAGATATTTTTACCGGCAATCATTTTCAGTTTTTCGCAGCCGTCCGCCCGATAAAAGGTTTCGGCATCCGAGGGGGAAAAACGGCGTCCGATTTTGGCGCGAACGGCAGTGTTTGCATCTTCATAGCTGACGCGGTAATGTTTGGGGCTTGCCCCGTTTCTTTCCAACACGTCTTCAGGTAAGGCGGCAAATTTTCCGCCGGCAAACAAAGCCTGCAGCCAAAAATCCCAATCCTCGGAAGCCGAAAGGTTTTCATCATAGCGCAGGTTATGTTTTTGCGCAAATGACCGGCGATACATAACATTTGCGTTGCCGAAGTTATTATACTGGATAAGGCCGACGGCGATAATATCGTGTTGCAGAGGAATACGCGGCAACCCTTTTATCTGTCCGGCAATGATATCCGTTTCCGGGTGTTTTTCCAAATAATCCGCCTGCAACGCCATACGCTGCGGCAAGCTTCTGTCATCATCGTCCATTATCATTATATATTTGCCGCGCGCCAAAGACGCCGCCCGGTTGCGCGAATAAGCAATACCGCGGTTGCGACTGTTTTTATAATAACGGATACGCGAATCCTTATAGCGCGCTATGACTTCATCGGTTTTATCGGTTGAGCCGTCATTGATTACGATAAATTCAAAATCAGGAAAAGTCTGCGTCAAAATGCTCTCCAGCGCCTTGGGCAACATATCCGCGCGCTGATAAGTCAGCATAACCACAGATACCGCCGGCGCTTTCTGCCGACGGTATCCGATATAACACAAAGCGCTCAGCGCGACAAACAAGACCAGAAAGATTGCTGCAAGGCGCTTTTTCATTATTTACTGAGCGATAATGCGGGTGGTGCTGCCAAACAGAACCAAACAACGCTGGCCGACGCCGAGAGCCTGTTCAGTTCCCTGAGTTACACTCAAAACCTGCCCGTTATCCAGCTTAACGATATATTCCAAACCGGTCTGAGCATTGACGCCTTTTTCAACCGCGCCGCCAGCCAGCCCGCCAAGCAGAGCGCCACCGACCGCGCCCAGTGCGTGCGCCGTGCTGTCGCCGCCAATCGTTGAACCGGCTACGCCGCCGGCAATGCCGCCGATAAGCGTACCGGCATCAGAATCGCTATTGACCTTAACCGCACGGACGCTTAAAACCGTGCATTGCGAAACTGTTGAAACCTTGCCGGTCTGATTAACCGAGTAGTAGTCAGAGTTGATATTGTCAGCGCAACCAGCCAGCAACATCGGCACAACCGCCAGACTTAAAAACTTTTTATTCATAAACTGTTCCCCCTTAAATTTGAGCTTAATATAATTTAGTATATTATTCGGCTTTGTCAATATTTTTCGCCCCGAGTTCTTCCAAAATGCGTTTTTCGTGTTCGGGCTGGTCTTGCTTGGCCTCAATAACATCTTTACGGATTTTCTGGGTGCGCTTAAACAGGTTGAACAACTTGTCGCCCTCATCCCAACGGATATTACGCTCAAGGGCGATTAAGTCCTCCACAAAACGCTGTATCAATTCCAATACCGTTTGTTTGTTGGTTAGAAAAACGTCGCGCCACATCGTCGGATCCGAACCGGCGATACGGGTAAAATCGCGAAAGCCGCCGGCCGAGTATTTTATTATTTCCTTATGTTCATAGCCTTCCAAATCGGCGACCGTTCCGACTATTGAATAGGCTATCAGCTGCGGCAGGTGCGACACGGCGGCCATGACCTTGTCATGGTGGGCTATCTCCATCGTATCCACTTTCATACCGCAATGCTCCCACATTTTTGTTAATAAAGCCACGGCTTCAGGAGTGGAATTTTCATCCGGGGTTAAGATACACCAGCGCCCCTTAAACAACGAGGCAAAACCGTTTTCCGGACCGGATTTTTCCGTTCCGGCGACCGGATGGCCGCCGACAACAATATAGCCCTCTTTTTTGTTCAAATATTTCTCTATTTCCTGTAAACTATACTGTTTGACCGAACCGACATCGGTTATTATCGCGCCTTTTTTCAGATACGATTTTATTTGTTGTGCCAGCTCGCCAAACGAACATACCGGCGTGGCAAATATTACGACATCCGCCTCTTTAACCGCCTCTGGCAAACTATCGGTGCAGATATCCGCCAACGCAAGCTCGCGGGCTTTTTGCAAATTTGCCGGCGAAGCGTCATAAACCGCCAGTTCCCGCACATCCTGATTTTGTTTTAAGTTGCGCGCTAAAGACGAGCCGATAAGCCCGATACCCAAAATTGCCGCTTTTGCAAACAACATTTTCTTATCCTCTTTTTTAATAAGCATTTTCTGCGGCAGTTTAAGCCGGAAAATCAAAATGTCAATTTTTTACCGAAAGATTGCCCCAAATACCTTTTGCCGGGGCGGACGCTTTTCTTTATTGACAAAGATTTATGGTTTTGTATGCTTATGCCATATTCTTATTTATCTGTTAATTATTAAAACTTTACCTTTATGAAAAAAATTTATCATCACATCGTGTTCTTGACCGGTGCCGGTTTTTCCGCCGAATCGGGGTTAGCCACTTTTCGCGGAAACGGCGGGTTGTGGAACGGCTGTAAAGTTGAAGATGTCGCCACGAAAGAAGCGTTGGCGAACAACCGAAACAAAATGTTTGATTTTTACAACCACTTGCGACGCGAAGCGGCGGCGGCCGAACCGAACGCTGCACATCTGGCTTTAGCAGAATTGCAGAAAAAGTATCCGGGCGAAGTGTCTATCATCACGCAAAATCTGGATATGCTGCATGAAAAAGCCAAGAGCCAAAATGTCGTCCATATCCACGGGCAAATCAATCAATTTCGCTGTCTGAATTGCAATAACGTTCAGACCGCGCGAGGCGATATTTTTCCCGATATGCCGTGTCCGTGCTGCGGCGTGCGCGGATACATCCGGCCGAATATTGTTTTATTCGGCGAGCCGTTGTTCTTCCAACAGCAAGCGGCGTTACTTTTAAAATCGGCCGATTTGTTCGTTGCAGCCGGCACATCCGGAGAAATTTACCCGGCGGCGGGCTTTGCCGGCGAGGCGAAAGAAAACGGCGCGCTAACTGTCGCCCTTAATTTGACTATACCCAAAAACCACCTTTGTTTTCGCACGGTTGTTCTGGGCAAAGCCGGCGATAACGTGCCGAAATTTGCCGAAAAACTTTTAGCCTTAGCCGATATTGCCAGACGGCGGCGATGATTATTTTGCACCATTTAACAGAAAAACAGGCTGCCTTGCGGCACGCCTGTTTTCTTTTTTTTGCTTTTCGGAAAAAATTAAGCGGATTTGCCAAGCTGTGCGGCAACTTCGGCGGCAAAGTCCTCTTCTTTCTTCTGCAGGCCTTCACCAAGCTTAAAGCATACATAACCGCCCAGTTTGACGTCAGCGCCGTTTTCTTTGGCAAATTCGGCCAAAACGTCCTTAACTTTCTTGTCCGTATCCATAATGTAGACCTGTTCTTCCAGAACAACCTCTTCATAATATTTACGGATGCGGCCTTCAACCATTTTCTCAACGATATTGGCGGGTTTGCCGGAAGCCAACGCCTGTTCGGTGAAGATGGCTTTTTCACGCTCAACAGCCTCTGCCGGAACTTCGGCAATCGTCATCGCTATCGGATTAGCCGCGGCAATGTGCATGGCAATATGCTTGCCCAATTCCTGCATTTTTGCCTTATCCGCCGAACCTTCAACGGCAACCAAAACGCCGATTTTGCCCAAGTTGGGACGGACAGCGTTATGAACATACGAACAAACGACGCCATTATTTACGCTCAGATAAGCGGCACGGCGCAAATTCATATTTTCGCCGATTTTGGCAATCATATCGGTTAAAATCGTGCCCATATCCTTGCCGGTTTCCGGACAAGTATAAGCTTTGAGGCTTTCAATATCCCCTTTGACCGCCAGAGCCGCTTTAGCCGCGTTTGCGACATAATCCTGAAAAATATCATTCTTGGCAACAAAGTCCGTTTCGGAATTAACTTCAACAACGGCACCGGCGTTGCCTTCCACATATACGGAAACAAGACCTTCGGCAGCAATGCGGCTGGCTTTTTTGGCAGCAGAGGCCAAACCTTTTTTGCGGAGCCAGTCAATCGCTTCTTCCATATTGCCATTCGTTTCTACCAGAGCCTTTTTGCAATCCAACATGCCGGCGCCGGAAGTTTCTCTCAAACTTTTTACCAGAGCTGCGGTAATTTCTGCCATTACTATTCCCCTTGTATGATAATTCTAAAAAATGAAAGTTCGGGGGCAGCTTAATGCTGCCGCCCGCTATTTATGCCAAACGCTTTGTTTATTAAGCGTTTTCAACTTCTTTGTTTTCGGCAAACGCTTCATTGGCTGCCGCATTGACCGCTTCGTCAACCTTGACGCCCTGTGCAGCGACTTCTGCCTGCATACCATCCAGAATCGCGGACGAAACCAGTTCGCAATACAGCTGAATAGCGCGAATCGCATCGTCATTGCCCGGAACAGGATAGTCAACGTCGTTCGGGTTGGCGTTCGTATCGGTAATGCCGATTACCGGAATACCGAGCTTTTTGGCTTCTTTAATCGCCAAAGCTTCTTTCGGCGTATCAATCACGAACAGCAAATCCGGCTGGCCGCCCATATTTTTAATGCCGTCCAGAGAAAGAGCCAGTTTGGACTGTTCTTTCTTGATGTTCTGCATTTCTTTTTTGGTGTAGCCGTCATACGCGTTCTTTTCTTCCATCTCGTTTAATTTAACGAGGCGGTTGATTGACTTGTTGACCGTTTTCCAGTTGGTCAGCATTCCGCCCAACCAACGGTAGTTGACATAATACTGCCCGCATCTTTCAGCGCTTTCCTTAATGATGTCCTGAGCCTGGCGCTTGGTGGCGACAAACAAAACCTTGCCGCCCTTCGCCGCAACGTCGCGCGCTACGGAAAGAGCCGTGTAGAGCATCGGATAGGTCTTTTGCAAATCAATGATGTGGACATTGTCCTTTTTGCCGTAAATATACGGAGCCATTTGCGGATTCCAACGACGAGCGTGGTGTCCAAAGTGAACGCCGGCTTCAACCAGCTGGCGCAATGTAAAAGTAGGAAGTGTCATATTTTATTTTTCCTTATTTTCCGG
>CALXYD010000018.1 GCA_944392865.1 uncultured Alphaproteobacteria bacterium | reverse complement strand
AATGCGAAACGGAGCTATAATTTACAGATGAGGAAAATATGGGCAAAAACGGCGTTTCCGCCCCCTTTTTGATACTTCAGTATACATAATATATATTATGCGACAAGGCGCGTTTATCACGAGAGGGGGCTTAAAGGTTTGAAAATGCGGCTTGCATGTTTGAAAATGATACGAAAAGCAATCAATAAAGAATAATAATGGCGAGAATACGGCGGACAATTCGGGCAATGCGGCAAAATATGACTTTAGCCTGTATCATTTTTCAAATATTTAATCATAAATAACGCGGTATTTAATAAGGCTGTGTGTCCGTTTAATAAGATTATGAGCCGTAAAATAAAAAAAAATGCGTGAAAACTTGTGCGGCGATGATTGAATATATGGTTTGGAAATACCTGTTTATTTTATAATTTTCCCGTAAAATAATTTTTAAATTAAAAAATATTCGTTTAATGCGAAAAAAGTGTTGCTATTTATAAAGTAATCGTGTAATGTGCAATCAGTAACGCAGATGGCGCAACTAAAGGTTGTGTTGTTATGCAATTAACAGTTGTTTTAATCGTTTTAAAGGAGGTTGGCAAATGAAAGGGTTTGCGAACGAATGTGGCGGAAGGAATAATTTTGGTTATTATGACCAACTCGCCAAAGAAATTATGTTACGTCGTCCCTGCACGAGAAAAAAAGATATTGAAGAAGTCTACTGCTGGTTGGATAAAATGACCGATTTGCACAGATTTAACATCGGACTCGGACCGGTTGAATCGTTTGTGTCTGACGGCAATACCAGCGGACTGTATACGGAAGCACGCAATGTTTTGAAGGCGGCAGTGCTGAAAAATAAGGAACTTGATGCCGAGACGCTGAGCAATATTCTGGATCGGTTGAAAAAACAGACGGTTATTCGCAGCCTGTCCATAAAATGTTATATTTTTACCGACGATGAGCCGCTGTTTGACAAGCTGCTGGAAACCATAAGAGCGTTGAAAACGTTGGTCTTTCTGGATTTGGGCGGATGTTATCTGACACCCGAGCAGCAGATTAAGCTGGCGGAAACCATCGCAAAAACGAGAATCGCGCATATGGGATGGCCGGAACTTCGTATTGATGCGGCGACATCCGATGCAATTATGGAGATTTTGAATGATAATCGCACTTTGACAGTGTTCGACTCCGCGCCGAAAGAGCTTTTCCGCCTGGCACAGCGTAACCGCGACGAACTGTTGGCGATGTTTATTCATCCCGAATTGATTACCGAGGAAGACGAAGCGTATGCCCGGGAATACAGCGACTCGATAAATATGGCTTTCGGCTTGGAAAAAAAGAAACTCTATGAGATGGAAAAAACTTTTTTAGCCGTCATCGCGCGTTTTAAGGGCGGCGATGAGCCTGATGGCGGAAATAAACCGGACGGGGATAAACCGGACGATGACGATTAACGTTTTTTGCTTTATGTAGGGAGAATGCCTGCGGTTTTAGCACCGCAGGCGTTTTTTTATGGCTTTTTTTTGCGGTTTTCTCCGGCGTTTCTCCGGCGCGGGAAGGATAAATTTTACGAGCTTTAGAAATGCGTGGCGGCGGTTAGGCGATGCACGGCGCAAGTTACTGCTTGCTGCGGGACGGCTATGCAACGCGAATGCATCTGTTAGCAAATGATGTTTAATATTCAAACAATGAATATTTGTCAAATTATTCAAGATAATGAATATTTGTTTTATTTATTTGATTTTGCAGAATATATTTATTTTATCGCGTTAAGTGCGGGCGATTGTTGTGAATATAATTTTGTGAAGGAATATTCGGAATAGCCGGTGAATAAGCGTAAAGAAACACCGCCGAACGCGGCGGCGGTTGGAAAAAAATATTGCCGGGGCGAAAATAACGGCGGCAATGAAAAAAAACGATATTGAGCGGATTCTAAAGGGTAGTTACGGCAATTTTGCGAATAACCCGGCCGAGAATCACGACTTCGCCGGGCGCGCCGTATTCGGGTTGATATGCCGGATTGTCGCACAAAAGCGCCAGTTGTCCGTCGGACAGGGTTTGCAGACGGCGCAGCAGCTCCCTGCCCTTATATTGCACGAGATAAAGCCCGTCTTCTTTTTTAACGTTTTCCGGAATAACGACGGCAATATCGCCGGGCTGCAAAACCGGGGCAAGATTATCGCCGCGGACGGCTATGGTGCGCGCGGTTGACGGCAGGTTCAGATACAGCGCCAAAGGCGACGGTTCCGCGGCTTCCTCCTGACCGAGCAGACGTTCCAGCGGGCATTGCAAAATATCCGCCAGCTTTTGCGCCAGTTCGGTTTTCAGCTCCACCTGCCCGTTTTCTATTTTGGTCAGGTTACCCTGCGACATATTGAGCCGGCGCGCCAACTCGGTTACGCTGATATTGCGGGCTTTGCGCAGTTCTTTAATGTTATTGGACATGGCGGTTCCTTTCCTTATTCCGCTTCGGGCAGCGACAAGCAGACGGTAACGTCCGGTTTATTTTGCGCCGTTTGCCTGTTCAAAGGCGCAGCGGTCGGACAATATTTCCGACCTGATGACAAGTTCGCCGCGGTTTAACAGATTGATGGCGGTGTCGCTCAATTCCTGTTTGCGCGGTTTGCCGTCCGGTGTGTCTTTTATCATGCAATAGCCGCTGACCAGCACATCATTATTAAAGCTCAGTTCAAAAACGAGTTCGCCGGTGCGGTCGTAAATGCGGCTCATGCCGTTTTGTTTGCCGTTGACGTAAATCCCCTGCCCCTGCATATAGCCGTTGTCGTAGTAATATTTGGTTACGCCCTCCTGTCTGCCGTCAATATAAGGGATGACCTCGCTGACAATACCGTTTTCATAGTAATTCTTTACCGCGCCGTTCAGCTTGCCTTTGGTGTAGGGCTTTTCGGACATAATGCCGCCTTTGATATAATAGGACATTGCTTTGCCCTCTAAGAAGCCGTCTTTGAGCCGGTAGGTGCGAACCAACTCGTTTTCGCGGTATTTGCGGAGTTCGCCGGTTATCGGGGCACCTTTAAGGTCGGTGCAATAGGTGGTCTGTTCTTTTTTGAGGACATAGCAACGGACATCTTTGGGCATAATATAGATTTTTGTGCCGTCCGGCTTTTGCGCGGGGGTATCCGCTTTTTGCGCATATACCGCCGTTGCGCCGCCGATTATCGCCGCCATAGCGACCATCCACATCATTTTTGACATAGCCCCTCCCTGTTTGGTTTGATACTTTATCCTATAATATAGGCGTTGATGATTAAAATTTATTTAATGGGTGAAAATCTGAATATTCAACGAAATAGCGCCATATCTTGCCTACTGATTGAGTTTATATCAATATAACGGTGGAAGTTTAAGGCGCGTAAAAAAAAGCCTCCGGAATTTTCCGGAAGCTTTTTTTGTTAAGAGCGTGTCTATTCTGCTTTATAATAAGCGGAATTGCGGATTTCCATTTTCATCATGTTCGCTGATAATCATATCTACCTCCGTTCTCCAGATAAATCCGCTCGTAAATTTTTCGTAAAATTCCCGGATTTCCTGAGCTGATTTTTCTTTGGCAAAAAAATCTTTTTGGCATTCAATCAGCGTTTCCAGATTTTCTACCACAGGAAAGCGATAAATTACCTTAGGATTGTTCATGCCGCCATAAAAGCGTTCGCGTTCATAAGGAGAGGCGTCAGCATTACTTAAACTTAACACACTCAAACGGCTTCCTTTTTCCAAAAAGATTTTCTGCATTTCCTTATACACATAAGACTGCCAATACCTAATAAAATTCTCATTAAAACCATCAAAAGACATATTAAACTGTTGTCCTTGTCCCAGATATCCCGGTTCGAGGAAATCAAGCTCGAAAGTCTTAAAGATATTGTTTATCCAAGGATCTTTCTCATATTCTTCTATTTTTGGCGGCGTTGTAGTGTCTTCATGCTTTTTGATAAAATCGGCAACCTTTTCATAATCTTCGCTGAGCAAAAAGCCATCAACCCTTAGTTTGAACGGCTGTTTTTCACGATTTGCCAATAATTGCCGCTTAGAAAAGACCATTTGCTTGTTCGCAGAGGTTTCTCTTTTTTCGCAATCCAGAGCTTCAACATATTGCATAGCTAATAATTCGGCATAGTCCTGATAGAGAAATTGAACGACGAGACCTTCTCCCCGGCAAGTGTTGAAGCTTTTGCCGTCATCTTTCGTTTCGTCATATACTTTACGCCAATACACGGCATCGTATATCTTGAAAGATTTTGTGGAAAAATCCGAGCTTATGGCTTCAATGTTATCAGGACATTTAACCAATATTCCGAATTTCTTGTTGTTTGAGAAGTAAATGACTCTTCCATCAGGCAACATCCAAAGCCACATGAGTGTTCCTTTATCTATGAAATTATTCGCCAGAAAAGGAAAACTGTCCATTGTTTCCAATGAAGGGATTACCGATTTAAACCGGTTTACCATTAACTCTTTGACATACTCTTTTGTTTGTAATAATAGGTATTCCATAACACAAAAATTTAAGTTAATAAAATAATTAAAGTTTGCGCGTTGTATAACATCAAAAATGACAAATGTCAATATTTTTTTTGACAAAAATATGGCGATGAATGACATGGCTATGGCCGGACGGAAACGCGTTTGCGTATGGCTGAATTAAAAAGCAGGCAAAGGCGGAAGCCGGCGGACGGATTGTTCCGGCGATGCCGTTTCTTCCGCAGGAGCGGACGGATTGTTCCGGCAGGGAATGAGGCGAAAAGGAATGCCGGATAAGCAGAAACACGGTGCCTAAGCACCGTGTTTCCGGTCAGATGCAGGGTTGAGCCTGCGCTTCATTGTTTCAGACCTTGCGGGGCATTATGCCGGAATGCGCTTGTCTGCCGGAAAATCCCCGGCCGCAGACGGGCGGGCGTCTTCCTGCTTATGCGGCATTTCCGCTTCTTTCGCCAGAGCGGCGACGGCAGCGGCAAGCGGCATAATTTCCTGCTTTTCCGAGCCTAAGCGGCGGACGGTAACCGTTTTTTCCGCCTCTTCTTTGGCGCCGACAACCATAATTACCGGCACTTTTTCTACCGAGTGTTCGCGAATCTTATAGTTAATCTTTTCATTGCGGAGGTCGGTTTTTGCGGTCAGTCCGGCGTTGCGCAAAGCCGCGGCCACTTCTTCGGCATAACCGTCAAACGCCGAGGTTACCGGCATAACGACAACCTGCTCCGGCGAGAGCCACAACGGCAGTTTGCCGGCGTGGTGCTCTATCAAAATGCCCAGAAAACGCTCAATGGAGCCGAACAGCGCGCGGTGCAACATAACCGGCTGGTGTTTTTCGCCGTCTTCGCCGATGTAGGAAATATCAAAGCGTTGCGGCAGGTTCATATCCACCTGTATCGTGCCGCACTGCCACTCGCGCCCGATAGCGTCGCGCAAGATGAATTCTAGCTTCGGGCCGTAGAAAGCGCCCTCGCCTTCGTTGATTTCATAGGCGTAGCCGTGTTTTTCCAACGCGTGCGCCAGAGCCTTTTCGGAAATATCCCAGATTTCATCCGAGCCGATACGCTGTTCCGGACGGGTGGAGAGATAAATCTTAATATTTTCAAAGCCGAAATCTTTGTAGATGTCAAAAATCAGCTTCATTGTGGTAATGCACTCTTCTTCCATCTGTTCGGGCGTGCAGAAAATGTGCGCATCATCCTGCGTGAACTCGCGGACGCGCATTAAGCCCATCAGGGCGCCGGAGGCTTCGTAACGGTTGACTTTGCCGAATTCCGCCATTCTTAACGGCAGGTCACGGTAGCTCTTTATGCCCTGTTTGTAGACGAGCAGGCCGCCCGGGCAGTTCATCGGCTTGATGCAGAACCATTTGCCGTCTTCGGTCTGTCCCGAATAATTGTGCGCGCCGTATTTTTCCCAGTGGCCGGAAGTTTCCCACAGGCAGCGGTCCATAATGCGCGGGGTGGAAATTTCCTGATAGCCGTTGTGTTCCTGGCGGTTGCGCATATATTCAATCAGGCGGCGGTAGACGCGGTAGCCCTTGTCATGCCAGAAAACGGCGCCGGGCGCATATTCCGGTTCAAAGTGGAACAAGTCCATTTCCTTGCCCAGTTTGCGGTGGTCGCGCTTGGCCGCCTCTTCAATGCGGTGCAGATATTCGTCCAAATCCTTTTTATCCGCCCAGGCCGTTGCGTAAATACGCTGCAACATCTCGTTTTGGGAATCGCCGCGCCAGTATGCGCCCGCGACTTTCATCAGCTTGAAAGCGTTGCCGATATGGCCGGTTGAGGGAACGTGCGGGCCGCGGCAGAGGTCAACATAATCCCCCTGGCGGTAGAGCGAAATTTCCGCGTCTTCCGGCAAATCTTCAATGATTTCAACTTTATAATGCTCGCCGCGCGATTTGAACAGAGCAACGGCGTCTTCGCGGCTGACGATTTCACGGACGATTTTTTCATCCCGCTTGACGATTTCGTGCATTTTTTCTTCTATCTTCGCGAAATCTTCGGTCGTGAAAGGTTCCCGGCGCGAAAAGTCATAATAGAATCCGTCTTCAATGAACGGGCCGATGGTTACCTGAACGTCCGGCCACAGCTCTTTGACGGCTTCGGACATAACGTGCGAACACGAATGGCGCAGAATTTCCAGCCCGTGTTTGTCTTTGGCGGTGATTATCTTTACTTTGCAATCGGTTGTGAGCGGGGTAGTGAGATCTTTCAATGTGCCGTTAATTTCCATGGCCAAAGCGGCTTTCGCCAGATTGTGACTGATTTCGTTGGCAAGGCTAAAGCCGGAAATTCCCGCTTCCGCCTCTTTGATGCTGCCGTCCGGCAGTTCGATTTTTATCATTTTATACCCCTTTTGTTCAAGTTAATGGCAAAAACAGAGCCAAAGTTCCGCTTTTGCCGGTTGTTTAATGCTCACTATTTGCCTATCAACGAGCGATAGACGGCTATTGTCTTATCACACATAATTTGTTTTGTAAAGTTTTCTTTTACAAATTCACGCGCGGCGGCGGCGATTTTTTGCCTTTCTTCCGCCGGCAGATCCAGCGCCCAGGCAATTTTGGCGCTTAAATCGTTCGCATCGCCGGATTTGAAGTGCCGGCCGGTTACGCCGTCCTTGAGATTATCCAGCGAACCGCCGATATTGGAAGCCAGGACGATTTTGCCCATCGCCTCGCCCTCGGCGGCAATGCGTCCGAAAGCTTCCGGCTCAACCGAGGCGGAAACGACAATGTCGCAGGCTTTCATCAAGGCGGGAACATCATCGGTGTGGCGGATAAAGGTGAAATCGCCTTCCATGCCGCAGGCGCGGATTTTTTCCGTCAATTCCGCGGTGTATTTGGTGCGCCCCTGGTCGTCGCCGGTGAAAACGCAATGAAAATCGCCGCGCTCTTTCAGCTTCGCCAGCGCGTCAATGAGCAGCCACTGCCCTTTCCAATGCGTCAGGCGGCCGATGAGCAGAATCAGCTGCCTGTCGGTCGGCAGGCGGTAGATTTCCAACAAGGTTTTCAGGCGTTCGGCGGTTACGGCGGCGGGGTCAAACTTTTCCATATCCACGCAACGGTGGATGAAAACAAGCCGATCTTCGGGCGTATGGTAGTTTTCCATAACGTGCTTTTTGATATGCGAAGAGATGACGATGACTTTTTCGCCCAGCGCCATTACGCGGTTATACGGCTTTTTTATGCCCCAGGGGCCTAAGCCGTAAGTGCCGTGAAAGGTGGTCATAAAATGCACGCCGGCTTTTTTGGCGGCAAGATAAGCGCTCCAGGCCGGGGCGCGCGAACGGGCGTGGACTATGTTTATGCCTTCCTTTTTGATGATTTCCGCCAATTTATCGGCGTTTTTCAGAATCGTCAGCGGATTTTTACTTTTGAGCGGCAGGGTTATATGCGGCACGCCCAGCTGCTTTAGGTTATATTCCAGCCGGCCGCCGGCGGAGGCGACATAGTTCTTAATACCGTTTTGCGCCAACGCTTCGGCAATCTGCACCGTGCCAAGCTCTACGCCGCCCTGCCCCAGTTCCGGCAGTACCTGCAACACGACCGGCGCGGCGTTGTTTACTTTATTTTTACTCATTGCTCGTATATATTCTCCATAATGTTTATGTTTGGCAAGAGGAAACGATGACGGAATTTTTGCACCATTTCAACTGCGGACACACGACAAAGTGTGAGTATATTAAGCCGGAAAATGCTAAAACTCAAAGCTTTACGCTGGTTTATGCACACGGATTTTGTTCCGACCCTTACGGGCGCAAGCCGGAAGAGATAAAAAAATGGTGCGTTGAGCGCGGGCAAGGCTTTTTTCGCTATGAAATCGCCGGGCACGGCAGCGACGCGGCGCGGTTTGAAGAAACGACGATAAATACTTATAAAGAGCAGATTTTTGAGATTGTCGGCGAAATGGTTGCCGGCGATGTCGTAACGGCGGGCGCATCGCTCGGCGGATGGCTCGGGCTGCTCGCGGCAGTGCATTTTCCGCAAAAGGTTAAGGGATTTCTCGGGCTGGCGGCGGCGCCGGATTTTCTCAAAAAGTATTTTGAGGCGTATTTTCGTCCCGAACACAGGGAAATTCTGGAGCGGGACGGCAAAATCACGTTTCCGACCCACGATTTTACTTATGTCATCACCCGGGAGATGATTGCTTCGGGCAATGAAAATCTGCTTTTGGATAAAGAATCAATCCCTTATAACGGAAAAGTGCGGCTGTTGCAGGGAATGAAAGACGCGTCGCTGGACTGGCGGACGGCGCCGCTTATCGCGCAAAAGCTCAGCGGCAACGATGTCAAAGCGGTGTTGCTCAAAGACAGCAACCACCGGCTCGGCGGCGACGGCGATATTGCGGAAATCCGGCGGGCGCTGGAAGATTTTTGCCTTTGAAGCGGCGGCGATTTTGCCGGCGAAAGGCAGCGGAGCGTGTGCGGGCGGGTTTGGCGAGGCACTTAAACGCCGTTAATGTGTTAGGTTAATTTTGCTTTTTAAGAGGTTGTAATGTCATACGATTTAATGTTTCAAAAGGCGATAGAACTACAAAACAACGGGGCGTTGAACGAGGCGGAGGACATTTACCTTAAAATGCTGGAAGCGATGCCGGAAAATTCGGACGTGTGGAATCTGCTGGGTTTAGTCGCGCAGAGCAAGGGCAACGCCGGACGGGCGGCTGAGTGTTTTTTGGCGGCGATACGCTATGCGCCGCGGCCGTTTGCGCCGCACTTTTTCAATCTCGGGCTGGCGTATCGGACGCTCGGCAAGAAGAACGAGGCGTTGGAGGCGTTGCGGCGGGCGGTTGAATTGCAGCCGGATTTGAAAGAGGCGTGGAACTTTCTCGGATTAACGGAAGCGGAAGGCGGCGCGGTTACCGCGGCGACGAAAAGCTTTTGCCGGGCGCTGGACATTGACGGCGATTACAAAGAGGCGCGGGCGAATTTGTGCTTTTACACCAAAGACAAAGAGACGCTCCTGAAGCTGGCAGATGAAGACGAAAGCGATTTTGAGGCGAATTTTCGGGCGGCGGAATGCGTTGATGATTTGAACGCACAGGAACGTTATCTGCGGCGGGCGGTTGCGGCGTCCCCCTACCATGTCGGCGCACTGCTGGCGCTGGCGGCGCAAAGGCGGGCGGCGGACGATGAGGCGGAGGCTTTACAATTATATCACAAAGTTTTGAATCTGGACGAAAATTCGGTTGAGGCCGTGCTCGGGGCGGCGGATATTTATCTGGCGCAGGGCGCGCTTGACAAGGCGGAAAAATTTTATCTTAAAAGCTTTGACATCCGGCGCGACATTGCCGGCGCCCATCTCAATTACGGCATTTTGCTCTATCGGCAGAATCGTTTGGCGGAGGCGCTGGACGAATACCGCGCGGCGGCGGTGCTGGCGCCGGAAACGCCGGAAATCAGTTATAATCTGGCGCAGATACTCAAGGAAACCGGCGATTATGAAGAAGCGCTGGGGCTGATGTTTAATGCGCACCAACGGGCACCGGCGCGGCGCGAATTTTCTGCCAACATAATGGAAACGCTGACGAAACTGGCGGAGAGCAATGCGGAACTGGCGCTTAAAATCGCGGAAAACTGGCAGAAAACAGAGCCGGACAATATTTTTTCCAGGCGAATCCTGGCTGGTATCGGCGGGTTAAAACCATCGGCGGCGGAGGACAAAGCTTACGCCGAAGTGCTGTTTGACCTGTTTGCGGAGAGCTACGATGCGACAATGGCGCAGCTCAAGCCGCAAATTATTAAAGAATTTACGGCACGGCACGGCATTGTTAAAGGGCGGGCGCTTGACCTCGGGTGCGGCACGGGAACGGCAGGACAGGCATTGAAAAACGAAGAGAATCGTTTTGACGGAGTGGATATTTCGGCGCAGATGATTGAAAAAGCGCGGGAAAAAGGCGTTTATGACGAGCTGGCGCGGAGCGATATCGGCGATTATCTGCGGAAGAATCCGCCGGCCGGAAGATATGATATTGTGCTGGCGTTTGACGTGTTTTGCTATATCGGAGATGTTGAGACGATTTTCAAACGGCTCAAAGGCGTGGAATTCTGGTTTACCACCGAGGCGGCGGACGATGAGGCCGGACAGGATTTTTACCTGACGGCAAACGGACGTTACAAGCATAAGAAAGCATATATTCTGCAGGCGCTCAAAAAGGCGGGATTTGGCACGGCGGAGGCTTTTCCCCTGATACTCCGGCAGGAAAACGGCAAAGGCGCGGAAGGCTTTCTGTTCAAAGCCCTGCCCTGATTTTTTCTTAATTTCATCATAAAAAAATAATCCTGTGAACAACCGCAAAAAGCTATTGTCTAAGGTTTTAAAGTGCTTTACGGTGAAAGCGGTTTGTTAAGGTTATGATATATGTATGTAGTTATTGCACTTTAGTTTTATTTATTTCGCGGATATTTATGCTTTGTTTCTATCTGTTAGCATAAATAAGGTGAGAGCATTTTAAAATGCAAAAGGCGGAATTAAGGCCAAAATTCCGGCCGCGGCAAAAAAAATGACAATCACGGATTGCCCGATGGATTTATTGCTATTATTAGAAAACCTTCTGATCAGAAATGCGCATAAAAGATTCGGGCGCCTCTGACGCGACAGTATTCCCTGCTACGGCTTCCGAGGCGCCTTTTTGTTTATTTTTCAGAGTATTATTTGAGTGAATTTATGTTTTTATTTTAGATTATGATTTTGTTTTCTGTTTTAGCTTATTTTTCTGTGTAAATTCCCTGCTTTTCTTTTTTATCGTTACTTTTTTGAAAACAGCGCCGGTTTGGGGCGCGTTTTTTTATGGCTGTTTTGCGTTTTTTTACGATTATGGCCGCGCACTTTAACCATGCGGGGCGGCAGGACTTAATAATGCGGCGGCGGGGTTTCTTCTTCTTCCGGCTTGACGGCGGTTTGCGCGTTACGCAGGGCTTCTGTCAAAAAGCGATTCTGCTTTTGCAAAAAGGCAATGTCCCTGCCCTGGCGGATTATCACGTCATTCAAATCGTCCACCATCCGCTCCAAATCCGACAAGGCCATTTCTATATCCATAAACCGCTGTTCGTTATCCGTCATATCCGCCTCCTGTTTTA
The DNA here is from genome assembly GCA_944392865.1 of uncultured Alphaproteobacteria bacterium. Lineage (GTDB taxonomy): Bacteria > Pseudomonadota > Alphaproteobacteria > RF32 > CAG-239 > CAG-267. Next base: position 16,820 of record CALXYD010000018.1, on the reverse strand, counting down.
AGCCAATTTCTTTTAATATAGGCAGATTTTTTTATTTGGCAAGCACAAATGCGGGCAAATTGTCGCGGCGGCTTAACGCTATCTTAACCTCCGGCGGATAAATTTATGGCAGTGAAAATTGCTTAATTGTTTTTTTGAGGAGGGTCTGATGACTTTGGCACTGATAATTGCCGGCGTGGTGCTGGTTGTTTTTTACGGCATTTATGTTTCGTTAATCAAGAAAAAGAATAATCTGAAAGAGGCGGCGGCGGGAATTGACGTCCAGCTCAAAAAACGCTACGACCTCATCCCTAACCTGCTGAAATCGGCAGCGAAATTTATGGAACATGAAAAAGATGTATTTATGAAAGTTACCGAGTTGCGCGAAAAGGCTATGGGCGCCGGCAACTTTGAAGATCGATTCAAGGCTGAAAACGCTTTGTCGGAGGCCATGCACCAGTTTAAGCTGACGGCAGAAAATTATCCGGAGCTGAAATCCGATGCCGCCATGGTCAATGCCATGCAGGCAATGGCCGAAACCGAAGAACATATTGCGGCGGCGCGCCGTTTTTACAATTCGGCGGTTAAAGACTATAAGAACGGGCTGGAGATTTTCCCGTCTTCCATGGTTGCTGCGCTTATCGGGCTTAAAGACGAATATCCGTTTTTTGAAGCGGAGGAAGCGGCAAGAGCCTCGATTGATGCCGGGGATTTCTTCAAATAAGAGATGAGGGAAAATGTTATGGTTGAAACAAATCAAAAACAACGACAATATATTCCACAAATGCCGGAAGTTGTAAAAAAAAATATAAAGCTGATTGAATGTTGCATGGTTGTTATGGGGTGTTTTATTACTGTTGCGACCCTCCTTTTGGCAGACAACATAGCGCAAAAAAATGGTGTTTCTTCAGATATGGCAAAAAGTATCGGGGTGGCTCTCGGCGTATTGGAGATTTTTTTAGGCTTGGTGTTTCGCAAGTTTGGGTATTGGCCGGAATTTACGGAATATGAAACGGTCATGAGCAATTGCAAACGTCTTGTCTTCAGCGGCGTTGCCGGAATAACAGCGGTTGCAGCCGCCTATTTCGGTATTGCCGAAAGCCCCTTTTTAGCTGGTGCCGGCTTATTTTTTGCCGGATTGTCAGTAATTGGGCTGCATTTTTATTATGTCAATAACGAGCGGCAAAAAGCTTTCCAACGTTATTTGGCCGCTCAGGCTCAAAAGAGAGAATAAACGAAATATCCGGAGCTAAGGATATATTTGCATAGGCGGTTGTAGAGGAAACGGGTGTAATGAAGAAACAGGATATGGAATATTCTTCGGAATCCGAACAGTTTGTCCGGCGTGCCGGGGTAATCAAATTCTTGCTGAAAACCGGCGGGGCGGCAGGAGTAGTCCTTGGCTGTTTGCTGTTTCTTCTTTTTGTATTTATGCCGGAAAAATCGGCAGAATTTATGAATAAACAGCCAACACTGACACCGGGTGCCATATTTACGGCGACAGGATTATGGGGGCTTGTTTTTGCCCATTATTATGATACTATGGTGTATTGGGTCTATTTGCCCAGACGCTATGAAGAGGAGCCGAGAGTTTACGGTGTGTATGACGAAGCTCAGAAGATGTGCAAATTATTTGCCGTGGTTGGAGGAGCCGGATTGTTTTTGGTGCTGATGTTATTCTTTAAGGCAGACATGCTGCCTGATGCAGCCGCAATGGGCGCAGGATGTTTTTTTGTATTTCAGTTTTACTGGGGAGCGATAACACTGGTGGATAATTTTATGCGTTACAAAGATTTTATACACTATCAAGATCACAAAGAGCTGATAAAAAGAGTAGAGAAAATACAGGGAAAATAAAACGAAAAATAAAGGAGAACGGAAGAAGATGTCCAGAGCTGAAGATATATTTGAAAAGCTGATTTATTTCGGCGAAGACGCTATTGACGAGTTTATCATGAGCCGGCAGACAGAAGAGCTGTTTCTGGATTTCAAACAGGCGGCTTCTGACGGGAAGTCCATGCGCTCATTACACCCGAATGACAGGCGCAACCTCGGCAAGGCGATTTCGGCGTTCGGCAATTCCGAAGGCGGCGTGCTTATCTGGGGCGTGGAATGTTCACGCGATACGGAACTGGGCGATGTGGCGCAAGCCAAAGTCAAAGTGCAGAACGTGCACCGCTTTTTGAGCTGGCTGGAGAATGCAATTTCCGGCTGTACCATCCCCTCGCACCACAAGGTTCGCAACCACATTATCAGCTGCGACGGCAACGGCGACGGGTTTGTGGCGACGTATATCCCGAAATCGGACATCGCGCCGCTGATGACAACGACCGGCAGCCAGATTTATATCCGCTCGGGCTCTAATAACGTCCCTGCCCCGTATGCGGTGATTGCGGGAATGTTCGGGCGGCGGCCGCAGCCGAATATTGAGCTGGTGATTTCCAATAAGATGATAGAGGTCGGCAAAGACGGCGATGATGACTTTTTTGCGCCGAAAAAACGCGGGCGCAAACGCGAAAACTATGTCAAAATCCGCTTTTCGCTGTTGGCGCAGAACAGCTCCAATGCCGTGGCCAAAGAGGTTTACCTTTCCTGCAACACCCTGGCAGCAGGCGGCGACCGTACCAAGGTCGGCTTTTACTATGACAGCCAACTGGAGAATCTGGCGGCGGAAAACAACTCCATCAACCTGATTACGCCGATGGAAATGCGAGTGCCGCCGCGGGCGCTTTTTTCGTGTGCCAAAGCGGAAATCCGTTTTTCGGACGATATCAGCGAAGATTTTCTGATGGACGGGGTTATCGGAGCAGACGGCGCGACGCCCAAGAGTTTCCGCATTTTTGTTTCCAAAAACGATTTGCGTTCGTTTGTAGCGCAGGCGTTGAAAAAGAATGCCGATTTGGCGGCGTTGACCAACGAGTTTTTTTCCAATTATCTGCGCAGCGAATAAAATACGGAAAGCCGGAGAAAAGACATAAGTGAAAACGGGATTTTTTTAAGAGAGAGATGAGGCGCGAAAGATGAAAAGAGTGGAGATATTTACCGACGGGGCGTGTTCGGGCAATCCGGGTGCCGGCGGCTGGGGAGCGATTCTGCGCTATAACAATGTGGAAAAAGAGCTTTCGGGCGGTGAAGCGGAAACGACCAATAACCGGATGGAATTAACCGCGGTCATCTCTGCCCTCGCCGCACTCAAAGAGCCGTGCAACATTACGCTTTATACCGACAGCCGTTATGTGATGGACGGCATTGAAAAATGGATTTACGCCTGGAAAAAAAGCGGCTGGAAGACGGCAAACAAAAAAGCGGCGGTTAAAAATGCCGAATTGTGGCAGCGTTTGGACGAGCTGCGCAACCGGCATGAAATCCGCTGGGTGTGGGTTAAAGGACACGCCGGACATCCGGAAAACGAACGTTGCGACGAACTGGCGCGCAACGAGGCGGCGAAGTTTAAGAAATAAGGCCGGCAGAGCGGCACCGGAACAACGGCGGCGGCGTGTGGCTTGAATTTATTTTTCAAAATAGACAAAAACAGCTTGACACGGCGGCGGACGGCGCTTATACTTGAGCCGTAAAAAGTTAAGTTTATGGATGATTGTATTATTGATTTAAGAAAAGCGGGCGGCGAAGAGTTTGACGCCTACTTTGGCAAATTAAGCTGCGGACAACGAAAAAATTTCGTTCGGCAGCGCCGTGAAGAAATTGAACATCTTATGAATGCAGACATTCTTAATGCTTTGTGTTCGTATGGCTGTTTTAACGCCCTGCTGCCGTTGATAAAAACCGGCGACGCGCGGGCTGATGAGATGATTATCCGTTTTTACTCACCTGATAGTTTCCGCCCGATAACGGTGCCGACGGTCAGCGAGGAAAAGGAAATCGTTAAATATGCGGCGACGCGGCTCAAGGTGGCGAAATTTATGCGTGAGGAAACATTGCTTTTCTCCGGATTTATCCGCAAGCGCGTGCCCTTCCGGCTGATGATGTATGAATATGCGACACCGGAAGTTGTCGATTATCTGTTTGACTGGATAAACCGCCGACATTTGCCGATGATGCCGTCTTCGGGCGTTTTTTTGTTTGGCAAAGCTTCTCAGCAGGTTATTCATGATTACCTGATGAAGGTCGGCTGTTTTTCCGGCAAAGTGAATGTCAGCTACCAGATGCTTAAGAACCTGGCTCTCCGGACGGATATTGAGGCCGAAGACAAGCACGAACTTCTGCTTTTGGCGGTGAACCAGATGCAGGTGCGGACAGTGGTTATCCATCAGCTCCGAACGGAAGGATTGTTGGACTTCTAAGCGGTCGGCAGAACATTAAAAAAGACGAAACCTTTTACGGTTTCGCCTTTTTTTTGCGGGGTGGCTTATTTTGGTTGTCACTCCCTGTTTGGCGCGCTATCCGCCCTGCCCTATGCGTCTATTCGGCGGCGGCCATCGCTTTTATTTTTTTATGCAGGGCGCGGTATTCTTTCCGCAAATCCGTTTCTTTGCGCAAATAGATGTTGGTGTAATAGCCGAGGGCAACCACCAGTGCGCCGCCGACCCACGCCAGCGGCGAGGCATAATAAAAGCCGGTGTAGCCGATTTTGGCGGCGAGGTATATGGCGGCGAAAATGCGGATACCCAATTCAACAAAGCCAGACAGCACCGGATAAAAAGGCTTGCCCATACTCTGCAACGTGTTTTTGAAAATGAAAATCATTCCCAAAAAGAAATAAAACATCAGGCTGATATTCATATACGCCACGCCGATTTCCACCACGAACGGGTCGGGATGATCCAAAAAGCTGCCGATGATATGCGAGCCGAAGAAGAACATTATCGCGCTCATCGCCAGGCTGATACCGAACGATGTCAGGCAGGATTTTTTGACCGCGTCGCGAATACGGGAAATCTTGCCGGCGCCGTAGTTTTGCGCGGCGAAGGTCGCCATTGCCAGGCCGATGGCCATTAAAGGCTGGGTGGCGAGCTGCTCAATACGCAGGGCAATCGTGAAGCCGACGATGATTTTCTCGCCGAAAGAATTGCAGACGGCCTGCATTATCATAATGCTCAGCGCCAAGATGGAAAATTGAATGGACATCGGGATGGCGATGTTCAAATGTTCGCGCATAAAGGCGGGATTATAGGTCCAATCTTCCTTTTTGAGGCGGAGAATCGGGAAATGCTTTCTGATGTAGAGAACACAGCAGATAACGGAAATGGTAATCGCTATGACGGTGCCGACGGCCGAGCCGATAACCCCAAAGCCGCAGTATTTTATCAATATCAGGTTGAAAACAATGTTTAATAGCGAGGAGAAAATCAGGAAATACAACGGGGTTTTGCTGTCGCCCAGCGCGCGGATAAAGCCGGAGAGCAGGTTGAAAGCCACAATCAAAATCATCGCCGCGCCCAAAATCATAATAAAATTATACGAATCGGCGTAAATCGCGGCGGGGACGTTCAAAACATCCATCAGGCGGCGCAGGGTTGTGAACAGGATAAGCGTCAGCACCACGCTCAGGACAAGGCTCGCACGGATTGAGTGGGTAACGGAACGGCGGACGCCGTCATAATCGCCAGCGCCGAAACGCTGGGCGGTTACCGCGGTCAAACCGCCGGTAAAGCTGAAAGCTATGACGAGGAACGTAAAATATATCGGCGCGGAGGCTCCGACGGCGGCAAGGGCTTTTTCGCCCAAAAGGCGCCCGACAATAAAAATGTCTGCCAACTGGTAGAATTGTTGGAAGATGTTGCCGACCAGTATCGGCAGCGAAAAAAGCAAAATGAGTTTCAGGGAATTTCCCCGGGTTAAATCCTGTATCATCAATGTCCTCTTAAATTGTTTCCCTGCGCAATGTAACGGCGCAAATTTAATTTTCCATTAAAATTTTTGCAAAAACGGTATGATAAACGGATTTATGCACAAGTTTCGGCGATTTTCGCGCCGGTTTCGGCATATCTGAGGTTCGTTTGATTTGCCGGCTTTTTTGTGGATAAAAATGACGTAAATATGACGGCAATACGGATAAAAAAACAGCCGCGGCCTATCCCTTAAAGGGCGGCAGAGGGCTGTTTTCTCTGTTTTTGCTTATTGCCGTTTTCAGGCTTTGGCGCAAGCGGAATACGCGGGCGGACAAAGAAAAAAGGCCTCTTTGCAGAAGCCTCTAGTTTTTGGTAGCGAGGGGGAGATTCGAACTCTCGACACAAGGATTATGATTCCTCTGCTCTAACCAACTGAGCTACCCCGCCATCAGGTACGAAAGAGTATTTACAGATAATTTTTTTGAATGTCAACTACAAAATTACAAAAATGTGAAAAATTTTTCCGGCGGCAAAAGGTTTCCGCTTGACGGCGGCGCGCGTGCTGTCTATTTTTATCTTATCCGCAACAGGATAAACGTTTTTTTATTTCAGGAGAATAGCGATGGGAAAATGCAACAATCCAAATTGCAAATGCGAGAACTGCCAATGCGGCGACGATTGCCAATGCGGCAAGGAATGCGCCGAGGGCGGAAAATGCGGCGGGCATAAGTGCCATTGCGGGGACAACTGCACCTGCGGCGATAACTGCCAATGCACGCCCGAACACAAGTGCTGCCCCGAATGCAACTGCGGCAAGAAGTAATCATTGCGCGGCGTAAAGCGCAGCATAAGCACGCTCCGGCGCCCGATTATGGCACCGGAGTTTTTTTGTGCCCGATTTTTTTTACTGCAACAACACCGCCGGTATGGTTACGGAAGTTTCCGAGGGTATTTCTTTCATATAAATACTGATTTTGCCGGCAGAGGCTTCGGCTATCGGGGCAAAGTTGCCGCCGGTTGCGTCATCGGGCGAAAACACGACAAGCGGCATATTTTCCGCCGTGGCGCCGGCGATGGCAATGTCGGCGCGGTAAGGATAAGTTTCATACGACGAATCGGCAACGATATCCGATGTCGCCACCGTCAAATCCGTGTATTTTTTTGCCCGGACGCCGTTGACATACGTCCAGACGCCGCCGGCGGTTACCATCCGTTCATCGTTTGCGGCAACGGTATCGGTTATGGCGTCCTGCCATTCATTATAAATTGCCAGCACGTCGCCCGCCAGTTCCGGCAGTTCTTTTATCAGGGCGAAGTTGTCGCGCATATCCTGCAAAAACTGCAACGCTTCGTCGCGGCTCATATCCGAGCCGGGGGTTATGGTTAAGGCGCGGCCGAATATTTCTTTCAACTGCTGCAACGCCATAACGATTTTATCCAGCGCGTATTCAAAGTCCGAGGCGGGAAAATTTTCGCCCTCAATGAATTTTATCAGCTGGGTCAGCTCAACATTGCGGACAATGGTTATTTTGCTTTCTGCCGCCGGCGGTTCGGCAAAGGTTATTTCGCCGCCTTCCGGTTTGCCGCCGCCGGTTACCGCATAACCCTCCGCCAGCGGTTCAACCGCGTCGCCAATATAGACGGCGAGCTCATCAGCAAAGAAATAAAAAGGAACGACAAAAGACGCGGTTGCGCCGTCGGCAATATAGACCGCTTTGCCGTTTTCGGTTTGAATTGTCATCAGATTTCTCCCTTATCAATAAGTGAAAATTAAACATAAAAAAAGAGCCGCGAAAGGCTAATCTTCCGCAACTCTTAAACGCCGCCTCCCCTGTTTTTTGCGGGAGCCGGTTTTAAAACAAAAAATCGCCCGAAGGCGAAATGAGAACGGCGGCCTTTTCCTGCAAGCCGTCAAGCCATATTGCATTAAGGAGAAAGAACTGAAAAGGCTGCCATTCTGGTTGTTTTAGTAACACACTATGACACGAATGTCAATAGTTTCCGGCGCGGTTTTGCAAATTTATTTTAGCCGCCTGCCCTAACGGCCGCCGCGCCCGCCACCCGGCGGAAATATGCCGCCGTTGCCGCTATTGCCATGTCCGCCGTTGCCGCCGTCAAAATAACTTTCGGCAAAAGCTTTGCGGGAGCGGTAGGACAATTCAATGCCGGCGTGCGACAGGACGGGCTTTTCGGGCGACAAACGCAGAACCGTGCCGTCGGAAAAACGGATTTGCGGCACTTCACCGCCCTTTTGGAAAGACATTTTTACCACCTGCCCGCCGCCGGATAAAAATTCCTCGCTTTGCAAATAGCCGTGCTTATCCAGCGCGAAACCGTGGCTGTTGGGAAATTTGGCGCTTTCGTTTTTGGCGATGTTTACGGATTTGCCGTTTAAGATATAATTCTGCACTTTGAAATCTTTATCGGTTATCAGGCGGACGCCGCCTTTGACGGTCAGGCTGTTATGCGTTTCCATACCGAAATAAAACTTGGAGCCGTCCGGATAAGCCATCTTGCCGGCGCGGAGATTGATCAGGACACCGTTCGGCAGGCGGCAGGAGGTTATTTCCGTGCCGCAAACGCCAATGCCGGTTCCGTTCGGGTATTCTTCTATATACGGGCGGGAAGATATTTTCTTTTTTGCCGGACGGGAAGACGGCGCCGGGCGGGCAGCTTTTTTATTTTTATCCTTGTCCGTCGGCGATTTTTCTGCCGGCGAAACGGCTTTTTCAGAACTGTCAAACAGATTTTTCATGCCCAAAATCCGCCGGTTTTCATAGTCAATTTCCACCACGCGCCCGTCTGCGTGTACCGCCTGGTATATATTGTCGTGCAGGTGCCGCACAACGGGGCTGGCGGCGGTAATGCGGTCATCCATGGCAAAGGCCAACTTCAAGAAATCGGGAAGCGCCTGTTTCAAACGCTTCATCAGCGCCGCATCAAGATATTTATGACTTAAATCGTTGCGCAACTGGCGATATTCCGCCCATTGTTCCGCTTCTTTGCCCGACATCAGGCGGCGGCTGCGAAGATACGGCACGGCGGCGTTGGTCTGAATGTTTTTGCCGGAAAACAGGCAAAACTGGCTCATACGGTATTCTATCTGCTGAAATACCTCCAGATAATTTTTGCGGTAAATGTATTCCGCTATCCTTTCCAGAAAACCGTCAATATCCATGTCCGAACGGTCTATAACGCGGGCATCGGGGAACTGGCGGGAAATGCTCTTCAACAGCGCCTCTTTTTTATCCGAACCATACGGATAGGCCATTTCTATTATCATTCCGGCTTCCGGGCGGGTGCGACGGTATTCTTTAAGGCGCGTCATAAATTTGTTGTTGCTCTCGTTTTTGCCGCGGACGAGAAAATCCGGATTCAAGGCGGAAATCAGCGGCGTAAAGCCGGCGGCGGCGTCCGCATACGCGTTCAAGCGTTCCGATATCGGCTTGTCGCACAGGCGGGCGTAAGAATCCAAAAAACGGCGGCGCAATGAGTCGTTCTTAACGGTTGCCCATTCATTAAATTTGCCCATACCGTCCAAAGTATCCCATTGGTGGTGCATCAGATGGCGGATGTTCATGCCGTCCTGCAAGACGGCGGCAGAGCCTATCAGCCCCTCGCTTTCCGCCCGATTGATGAAACTGCTGCCGGCGCGTTTGCCCAATATCTTTTTCAAGGCTTCGTTGCTTTCTTCCGACAGAGCGGCAAACGAGCTTAACAGGACATTTTCAAACGGCGCAATCAGCTGGGAGGCCATCGCCTCGGTCTGAACGGCCAGCAGTTCTCTGTCTTCATATTCAAATTTGTCTTCGGGCAGAAGCGTGAGCAAATCCATCATCGCCTCATAGCTTTTGGCAACCGCTTCATCTTCAAAAGCCTCGCTTAAAAGCCGGTCACCGTGTTCGTTTTGATAACGCATTTTCCAGCGGCCGCCGACGAGAAAGACGGCATCTTTGAGCTTTTCTTCCTTGCGGAAAGCGGCGACGCACCGTTCCACCCGCGCCGGCAATGAATGGCTGACGCCGTAAGTGGCAAAACTCTCCGGCATGGAAAATATCCCCGGCCCTTCGCCGGCAAAGCGCGGCGACGTGCGATTGAGGCTGACAAAACAATAATGCGTATCCGGCGCCGGCGGTTCGTTGGCGACAAAAGAATCGTAAGCCGCACGCTCCTCCCGGTCGGTTTTATCCACACTCCAGGGATTTTCATCTTCTTTGCTGAATAAACTGTTTATCTGATAGGCCGCCAGCTGCGCGGGTTTGTAACGGCGCACTACGTTTTCCAGATTGCGGACAAGCGAAATGTAGTCGCAATACTGCGCCAAAAGATTTTCCCGCGTCCGTTGCGGCAGCGCCGCCGCATACATCGCCGCCAAGTCTATTTTATCCGTCATTTTTTGTTAATCCGTTTCGTTTCTTTTTTTGCTTATAAATACAAAGCGTGTCATTTCGGGGTATTATTGTCTAAAAATTAACTTTTGTCAATAGGTGTTTGCAAAAAAACTTTTTTTATGCTCTTTTGCGGGCAATTTAAGCTTTTATTTACTTCCTTAAGGGCATAATAGCTTAAGTTTTAGAGCTATTCCCCTATTTTGAGGAGCGTTTTATGAAAAATAAATTATCTGTCGCCGCCTTTGTCCTGTGCCTGTTGGGCGGTGCCGCGCATACGGCAAACGCTGACGGCGGCACGGACGATATTTATAAGATTATCCAAAACGAGGATATTGCGGCCTTTTCAGAGATGATGGCATTCGGCTATGATATTGACGAGCAGGATATGGACGGCTATACGCCGCTGATGACGGCGGCGGCGCTCGGCAAGGTTAACTTTGTTGAATATCTGATTGATAACGGCGCCAACGTCAACAAACGCTATTATCTCGGCGGGACGGCACTGCACCGCGCGGCGCTCGGCGGCTTTAATGACATCGTGACGCTGTTGCTGGATTCCGGCGTGCAGATAAATATGCCCGATTTGGACGGTATGACGGCGCTGATGACGGCGGTCAAAGCCGGCAAGCGCTTTACGGTGGAGCTTTTGGCGAAACGCGGGGCGAATCTTAATTACCGCAATGCAGAGGGAATGACGGCGCTTGATTTGGCCAACAAATACCGGCATAAGGAAATTGCGCAATTTCTTATTGAATCCGGCGGAAAGACCGCGCCGGCGCCAAAGCCGAAAGCTCCCGAAGACGAGCCGACGCTTGAGGAACTGCTCAGCGAAGATGACGGATTGGGCTGGGATACATTTTATAAATAGCCCCTGCCCGCTTATAATAACCTTTTTCCGTCTTGGAAAGCATAATACCCCTTATCCGCCCAAAGAATCGGCGGAGATTTAAAACGCTGCCGTTTGCGCGGCGTTTTTTTTATGCAAGCAGACTTGCGGCGGTGGCTTTTTTGCCCTATATAAGGGGTAAAGTGAAAATTTACACGGCTTAAAATATTAAAGCTTTGAGCCGGTTTTTTGCGGGAGAACTTTGAAATGGCTGAAAAAATAGAGTTTAAGACCGAAGTCAACAAACTTCTGGACATTGTTATCAATTCGCTTTATTCGGAAAAATACATCTTTTTGCGCGAGCTGATTTCCAACGCGTCGGACGCGCTGGATAAATTGAAATACTGGCGGCTGACCAACCCCGACCTGGCCAAAGGCGACGCGCCGTATAAAATCACGATTACGCCGGACAAAGACCATAATACGCTGACTATTTCCGACAACGGTATCGGCATGAACCGCGACGACCTTATCAACAACATCGGCACCATCGCCAAATCCGGCACGGCGGAGTTTTTGCAAAACACCAAGGACAATGCCTCGGTGGTTGACCTTATCGGCAAATTCGGCGTCGGGTTTTATTCGGCGTTTATGGTGGCGTCCAAAGTGGAAATCACGACCAAGCGGGTGGACAGCGACAAGGCTTATTTGTGGTCTTCCAACGGCGTGGACGGATATGAAATCGCCGCGGCGGAAAGAGAGAGCAACGGCACGGACATCAAACTCTATCTGAAAGACGATGCCAAAGACTATACGGATACGATTTATCTGCGCAACATTATCCATACCTACTCGGAGCATATTGACTATCCGATTGCCTTAAACCTCGGCGAGGCGGGCGAAGAAACCGTCAACACCGGCTCGGCTTTATGGGCGCGCAACAAGGCGGAAATTACCGAAAAGCAATATAAAGACTTTTATCAGACGGTTACGCATAATTTTGACGAACCGTGGATGACGCTGCATTTTAAGGCGGAGGGTAGCATTGAATATACAGGGCTGCTGTTTATTCCGAGCAAAGCGCCTTACGATTTGTTCCAGCCCGACCGGCTCGGCGGTTTGAAACTCTATGTCAATAAAGTGTTTATCTCCGACAAAGTGGAAGGGCTGATGCCGATGTATCTCCGTTTCGTGCGCGGGGTAATTGACAGCGCCGACCTGCCGCTCAACATTTCGCGGGAAATGCTGCAACAGAGCGCGCTGATTGCGAAAATCCGGCAAGGGACGGTTTCCCGCCTGTTCAAAGAATTAAAGAAACGCGCGGAGGACGAGGAAGATTACGCAAAATTCTGGAACGCGTTCGGTATTGCCTTTAAGGAGGGAATTTACGAAGACTTTACCAACCGGGAGGAAGTCGCCTCGCTGTCGCGTTTCTACACCACCAAGAGCGAGGACAAACTGACTTCGCTTGATGCTTACATTGAGCGGATGGACAAGGAGCAGAAAGCGATTTATTACATTACCGGCGACGATGCAAAGACGCTGGCGTGCAATCCGCTGTTGGAGGCTTTTCGCGAAAAAGGCATTGAAGTTTTGCTTCTGACCGATCCGATTGACGAGTTTTGGACGCAGACGCTGGTTTCTTACAAAGGTAAAGACCTGAAGCATATTTCGCAGGCCGACCTCAAACTTGACATCAAACGCGAGGGCGAAAAGGCCGACGAAAAAGGGCTTAAAGAACTGACGGAAAAAATGGCGGAATGGTTCAAAGGCGAAGTCGGCAAGGTGGAAACGACCGAAAAGCTGACGAAAAGCCCGGCGTCGCTGACGGTGGAGGACGGGCAAATGAGCATCCATCTGGAGCGGCTTATGCGCAACCATCAGCAGAAAACCGCGTTTGACAGCACGCGCATTTTGCTTATCAACCCCTATCATCCGCTGATTATCAAGCTGGCGGCGCTTATCGGCGATAAAGCGCGCGAGAATGAAGTCAAGGACGCGGCGGGGCTGATTTTGGAACAGGCGAAAATCGCCGAGGGGGAAGCCGTTTCCAACCCGAGCCTGTTTAACGAGAAACTGAGCGAGTTTATCTTAAAAGCGATGTAACGCCTGCTTGACAGGGCGATATGACGGCAGCCGCGCGGGCTTTTGAGCCTGTCCGGCTGTTTTTTTTGGGGGGCAACACACGGTGCACAGGGCGGCGAATCGGCGTTTTCCGGTGTAGAAAAGCATTGACGGCGGCAGTTTTTTGTGTTAAATTGCTTTAAAGCCGGCGATTAGGCGAATCGGCGGCAACCGGTTATGGATAAAAAAACAGAAAGCGGCAAAACGTGAAATTTGACAATTTGAAATACGGCTTTTTAATTTCGGTAACGACGATGTTCGGCGGTAGCACGGCGCAACTGTTTGCACAGACGGACAAAGGCGAGCCGGTAGCGGTTGAAAGCAACGAGGCGTATAAACGGCAGTTTTTACAGAGCGTCGCGCCGGACAGGGAAAATATCCGCGTTGACTTTATGGTGGATTCCGTGGATGTGCGCACTTCCAACGGCACGTTGCTGCCGGACGTCAACGTTATTCAGCTTTTGGCGTATCTGGATACGGATAGCGACGAATACCAAAGTTATATGGCGAACCGGCATATTGTCGCGCATGAAATGTGGCACCGTATCTGCATGATGAACGACGTGCTGGAAAAGCCGATGGCGGCGTCGCAATACCGCAACGGGCGCGATAATTTTGAAATCAGCGCGAGTATTGTGCAACTTTTGACTTTCCGCGACGATTATATCCGCGCCACGCCCGAAGAACGCGTCTTGTTGCATGAGATGGAAGACCCGAAAATCCGAATGTATCTGATGGCGGTTGACAACGGTATCGTGCGCCCCTTTTCCGACGACAAGAAAGATTTTGATTTTGAGATGGAGTTTATCGCCAAGACGGTTTCCGGCTATTGGAACGGGACACTTGCCTACGAATATGCGCCGCTGCATAATACGCTGACGGAAAAATCCGGGCGGAAGGAGTTTTCTTCGCCGGCCTACGATAAGAATTTTAACGATGACATTAAGAAAATGAACCTTATCGGCGGGATTGACTTTTCCAAGCTTTACAACTTCCGCGATGTGCGCCTGCCAAAGCTTTTTGAAAAAGGCTACAAGGCGGATACGACCCATCTGGAGCAGACGCCCGGCGCGCCGAACTACGAGGCGTGGATTACGCAAAAAAGCCAGTTGAAACGCTATTCGCGGCAAACGCTTGAATTGCCGAATTTTACCGGAAACAGGCTTGTTCAGGAACGGGAGGCGCGGCCGAAAGAAGAACGGGTGCAGCCGTTTAAAATTCTGCCGATGGCGGTTGCCGATAAAATTTATCCTTATATGAAGCACCCGCTCAGCGCGGCGGTGCAGCTTGTCGGCGAAAAAAAGGAAATCCGGCTTTATCCGCACGGAGCAATAGATATTATCGGACGGCCGAACAGCGAGGGCGTGGCCAAAATCAAGACCGTCAATCTGGACGGCAGTTATGAAACGGGGCAACTCCTGCGCGGGCGCAAGAACGGAACGTTTATTTATTTTAACCGCAACGGCAAGGAAATCAGCCATTGCACTTTCCGGCTCGGGCGGGCGCTTGACGGCGCAATGGTGCTGCCGTTTCAGGGGCAGCGCATTGTTTACCGTTACGAAGGCGGCGTTTTGCAAAGTATGGATGTTCAGGATAAAAAAGGCAATGTCCGCACGATTTGCACGATGGAAAACGGACGGCCGCTCAGCGGACTGGTGCCGACGGGTGCCGGACAGCCGTTTGCGAAAGAAAGAAATTTCCAGCTGTATCAGGACGGCAATCTTCTGGCGGAAGTATCCTACGGCGCGGACGACCGGTTGCGCGAACGGCAGAGCCGACAGGGGCGGACGCTTAAAATTGAGCGGTTTTATCCGAACGGGAAGTTAAAATATGAAGCGGCGGCAACGTTTGCCGATTTGCCGATGCCCTCGCCTCTCCCTGTCCCGTTCGGAGAAAAAGGGCAGACGGAGCGGCAACCGGCGCGGACGGATGCGGTTCGCACTGTTCCAGTTTCCCAAAGCAGCGGGGCAAAAATACAGCCGGCGCGAACAACCGCCAAACCGGCAGAAATGATCTTCCACGTTCCGGCCAGAGAAGGCAGAGGCGCCGTGCGCCAAGCTAATGCGGCAAAGCTGATTTATCACGTTTCGCCTGAAAAAAATATGAGGATTGAAAAGCAACCCGGGCGGCAAGATAATACGACAAAGGAAATTTCCGGTTTTACCGCGGCGGCGTTTCCTCCCGCACGGCAGACAGACAGCGCCAAACCGGTGCTGACAATGCGCGAAACATTGTTTATGCCGGACGGCAAACCGGTCATGGCAACAAAACAGCAAAACGGCAAGCGGCATTTAAGACTCAAACTCAGCTCGTTGGCGGAATTTTTGCAAAAATCGCCGCTCACGCCGGCGGTGCAACGCGCTTTTTTCCGCAAGGCGACAACGGGCTATCCGGCAGACGGCGCTAAAATGGCGGAAATGCGGAAAGTATATAAAACTTTGCTTATGGCGGAATTTATAGCGAAAAAAGCGAATCGGCGGACAACCGCGCGGCAATTCGCCCAAGACCTCAGAACGCCTACCCCGGCGGCCAGTAACAACGGAACGCGCCGGCAAATTTCCGCCCGGCGTTCAGATACGGTTGGCAAACGCCCGTCCGCCTTTAAGATGATGACGGCGAAAGCCCGCCTGTTATGGCAACGGGCAAGCCGTTTCGGCAAGAACGTTTAGCCTTTGAATTTGCTTGGTCGGAGGGCAAATATTTTTTATTCCGGCGCAACGGCGAGAAATTATTTCGGAAACAGAAAAAGCAGCCCGCCAGGGAGCTGCTTTTTTTCATTGTCCGCTTTTTTAATCATCCAACAACAGATGGTCGGATTTGATGTATTTCACCAGCGGCTTGTCTTTTTTCTCGCTGCGGGTGAACATCCGCATCAGCTTGACAAAATCCAAATTCGCCTTGATGCGGCCGCGGTTGCGCTTTTTACCCACCCAGCCGTAGAATTGCAGGCAACTCGGGACATCGCCGGTTGACGGATTATACAAGATACCATTTTCCATTATCCAGCCGGCGGCGGGATATGCTTTCTGCACGGCTTCCTGATCTTGCCAGTTTAGCGGCAGGTTGCGCAGAATTTGCTCGGCGGCAAGCGGCGTGATACGCGTCAACTTTTCATCAACCGCGATGCAGAACTGCGGCAAATCTTTCAGGCAGACGACAAGCAAACATTCGTCAATCACCAAAAGCCGTCCGGCGTATACACCGCCCAACGCGGCAATTTCATCATCGCCGTAGGTCATTGTCCCTTTTTCTTTCCCATACAGGCGGAGAGTTGAAAAATCAACGCAATCCTCACGCCCTAGCGGGCTTTGCAGACTGATGACATAGTTGCCGAAATGGATATAGCGGCTTTTGCCTAACCCCGGCTCGTAAGCCAGTATCGGAATAAGCCCGGCGTTCTCCAAGTTGAATATGCCTTTCGGATACGGCGGGTCAAAGGCCAGAATGTTGATAAATTCTCCCTGATAACGGCACTGCATATACACTTTGTAACGGTTTCCCTGAAAAATGCTGTCGTAACGGCATTCCGCGGAATTAAAATAGCGGTACAATTCTTCTTCCGGAATTTTAACCATAATCATAATAATTTTAGAAATTAAACATAATTTTAATACATTCGGCGGAAATATAGTCGGCGCGCCCATTTTTGTCAAGAAGTTTTTTTGTGTATGGCGGGGTCTCGGTGGCTATGCGTGCCGCAGTGGCCGCGCC
>CALXYD010000017.1 GCA_944392865.1 uncultured Alphaproteobacteria bacterium | reverse complement strand
TTGCCCTTTCAAGCCGTCCCTCTCGGCACAAACCTCATAAATCCTGGCTGACAGGGAGCCGTTCTTACTGACCTCACAATAGTGTATAAATTTGTGCAGATATCAAGTTTTTGTTACCGAACAGTATCATAATTATTATATGGTAAAACAAAGTTTTATGTATCAAAGCAAAATAATTTTTACAAAAAAAGAGTATCCTTGCAGGAATGCTCTTTTTCAAATTTTAAGGGGTATTTTTTATGAAAGTATTTTATGGTAAGCTAAGTTTTTTTAATGCTTTTTCAAAAACGTATTCCAATCCGGCATTTTTTATTTCATCAACATAAATTACGTTTCTTATATATTTTAAATCACATAGAATTATCTCATCAGATTTATCAATATAAAAATTTGGTTCATAAATAATATAGCGGCCTGTAAATTTAGATAAAAAATTTAAAATGTTTTTATATTTATTAATATATTGAGCAATTAAAATTATTGCTTTTTCTCTATCATAGTTTTGAATAACTTCTGTTATATCCTTGGAAGATGTTTGTACTTTAGCTATACGGTGAGCATTTTTAAGTATTTCAGTAGCAATATTGTAAATATCGTCTGTTTTTTTATTTTCTTTATTGATATCAATCTGATAATTCTCCATCATTTATTTAATATCCCTTAATCCTTTAGTGAACCAATAGGAACTATTAAAACACCATCTTTACGACGATAAGCATAATTACCTACACCGGTTAAAACCATTTTGAATGATGGAGCTTTCATTTTTGTTGTATCAATATTGGCTTCTAGCTTATTTAATGTTGTCGCCCCTTCTTCAATAAGTCTGTCACCGCCGAGTTTGATTTCAATTAATCCATAAGAGCCATTACGCAAATGAACAACAGCATCACACTCTAAATCATTTCTATCTCTATAGTGATATACCTGTCCATCCAAAACATCTGCATAAATACGTAAATCTCTGATACATAAGTTTTCAAACATCAATCCCATTGTTTGAAGGTCATTTATTAAATCTTTTGCCCCAAGACCTAATGCAGCAGTTCCGATAGAAGGGTCAGTAAAGTAACGAGTATCAGAAGCCCTGATTGCTGTTTTGGAACGTAAATTAGGATTCCAAGCTAAAGAATCCTCAATAACAAAAATCTTCTTTAATGCTGATATATATGAGCTGATAGTTACATTTTTGTTTGTTAAATCTTCAGTATCCTCATTAGCATAAACATCTTGTGTTATTGATGATATTTTTGCTTGCGAAGCAATAGAGCGTGCATATGAACGCAATATACGTTTAGTTTTTTCAGCATCCCTTTTAACGTTATCAATTCGTGAAATATCATCATTGACCACAGCATCAAAGTAGTTAATTGCCAATTGTAAAGCAACATCAGTATTTGTTCCAATGGATTTAGGCCATCCACCGCGACAAATTAAAAAAGCAATTTGTTCTAAGTCTAAACTATTGGTTCCTGTAACTTTCTCATTGTCAGAGAATAAATCAGCCAAAGAAACACTACCATTACTTTCGCCTGATTCATATAAACTCATTGGACGCATTAACATGCGAGAAATTCTTCCAGTACCACTATGTGATATTTCTGATAAATCAGCAGGTACAGCAGAACCTGTTAACACAAATTGACCAAATTCATCACGTTTATCAACCTCAAAACGTATGGCATCCCAAAGCTTTGGAGCTAATTGCCATTCGTCAATTAATCTTGGAGTTTCACCATTTAACAGAAATGATGGATCCATATCTGCCATTTCTATGTTTTGCTTTTTTTGTGCGGGATCTTGCATAAGTAATATACTTTTAGCAATCTGGCTTGCTGTTGTTGTTTTACCGCACCATTTAGCACCTTCAATTAGCACCGCGCCAGAACTGGCTAATTTTTTCTGTAAAATACTATCCGCTAATCTTGTTTTATATTCTTTCATGTTGAAACTCCTTGGTAATATCTATTAATATAAACTATATTTTATTATTTTGCAAGTTTTTATTTTATGATTTTGCAGTTTTTAATTTAATGGTTTTGCAGAAATTCATTTTATGTTTTTGCAATTTTTCGTTCGGCAGTTTGAGAGTTTTTTATTTTATGATTTTGCAAAAAAGTATGGAATTCGGTAATTATTCGGTAAATATTCGGTAATATTTAGGTGAGATTGTTTTTTAATAACCCAGAGTAATTTTTAGATACCAGCTCAGACCAGATTGAGCTGTATCTTTTTATAAGTATCGGTAATATAAAGATATTCAAAAATCTCCAAACCAATGGGGTCCTATCCACCAGCATACGAAAAAACACGCAATTTCAAATAGTTAGATTAATTTTTACGATAGAAATTTAATATTTTTTTACTTAAAATTGAAAAAATATTCATCTTTTTATAGTGCTGTCCAGACCATTATGTAACAATTAACTTATTGATTTTATTGGTAATATTGTGAATTTATATTGTCAATTTTTATGAATAATATTGCAAATTTTAAAATGCAACATTTTTGAATTCCGGTCGCGGGATATTCTTTTTGCATTAAATGCCTTCATTCATTACAAAAGGCGAACTAGCGCCATACCTTGAAATATAAGTAAAATATGGTCTAGAAATGTTTTTGATAACAGATACTTTTTGCTTTAAAGTATCCGTAATTGCAATTTCAATCTCAATCCACCACCATTAATAATTAGAGTCCTGCAAGACTACCATTAATAAAAAGGGGATGTTTTTATCCTCTTTTTTTGTATCTTAAAGCTTTAGTGTTTGAGGGGGTGAAATGCGGTGTTTTATTACAGCTCTAATATTTTGTTAAGTTTTCCATCAAAGCCAGAAGCGGAGAAAGGTATTTTTGCCTGCTTTTGAGGTAAGAAAGGCAGTATGTTGCCTTTAATCCTTCATCTTCCAGCGGAATTATGACGCGATTGGCGCCATCGTTGCGGTAATTGCGGACAAGTTTGGTCGTAAAGCACAGACGATTGCCGTTTTCCAGCAGTTGGCGAAACACAAAATAATCATTATAGGTTTTCATACCGAATTTATCGGATACCCAATCAATAAAAGGCTGTATCTGTCGGACATACGCCCCATCGCCGGAATAATTTATCAGCTGCAAATCCCGCTCGTGATGCAGGCAGACGCTTTTTTCTGCTGCCAACGGGTGGCCGGCGGGAACTGACAACATCAGCTCTTCTTCGGCAAACGGAACGGTAACGATATTTTCGTTCTGCGGTTTTCGGATAGATATAACGGCATCGTATTTATGCGCCGACAACAATGCTTCCAGATTACTTTCATCGGGCAACAGCGCAGAAGTAACATTGATATCCGGATTGGCCTTTTGCAACAGCGGAACGGAAAAGCGCATCGGTCCCGGATCGCAAAAGCCAAGCGACAACACGTCATCCCTGCGGATAAACTGATAAAAAGTGTTTTTCATCTCGTCGGCTTTGGCGAGTATGGTCTCGGCATAAGTCAAAGCCAGACGTCCGGTATCATTCAGGCATATTTTATTTTTTGAGCGGTCAAACAACGGAACGCCCAGTTCTTCCTCCAGTTTTTTCACGGCAAGGCTGAGCGCCGGTTGGGAAACGTGCAGCTGTTCCGCGGCTTCGGATAAATTATTATATTCCGCCGCGGCCTTAAAATAACGAAGTTGCGTCAGTTCCATAGCACCCTCACTATAAGTTTAAGTTATAACTCTATAAATAAACGGTATTGGACTTTTTACCAAACGTCAAGCATAATATAATCAGTTTCCAACCATTGCTGCGGAGGACGGTATGAGATTTTTTCAATATATTTTATGGGCAGGCCTGATTTTTCACACAACTTTTGTTAATGCGAAGGAGGATAATACAATGAGCAGAAGCGAACGCGCCGACAAGACATACGAACAATTATTTTTGAACAAGCGGACAGCCAGTCCGACCGATCCGGAATTTATGGAGATACTGCAACGCAATATTTTCGGCGAAACATTTTATACCGGAAATCTGAATAACAAAGAACGCGAACTGATAACCGTAGCGGCGCTGGCAACCATGCAGACACTGCCGCAGCTAAAAGCGCATATCGGCGCGGCGCTTAATGCCGGCAACTCTCCTCTGGAAATTCGCGAGACCATTTACCAATGCGCGCCGTTTATCGGTTTCCCGCGGACTTTGAACGCCATCGGCGTATTTAATGAAGTCGCCAAAGAAAGAAATATCAAATTGCCGCTGGAAAATGCCGGAACCACAACGGAAGCTGACCGACATGAAAAAGGTTTGGCCTTACAGACAAAACTTTACGGCGACGAGGTAAAAAAGGCGATGGCGCCTTTGCCCGGGGAATATAAGGATATTGTGCCTGATACCCTGACCGACTTCTGTTTCGGCGATTTTTATACCCGCGACGGTTTAACGATTCAACAACGCGAACTGCTTTCGCTCGTCATTTTAACCGCTCTCGGGGCGGAAAAGCAGCTGTCCGCCCATGTCGTCGGCGCGCTTAAAGCCGGAAACGATAAAGAAACGCTGTTGGCGGCGATGGTGCAGGCCATTCCCTATATCGGGCTGGCGAACGCGATGACAACCATTAACTTGATAAAGACGGCGGATATTGACAGTTATCAGCCGATTTACGAGGAGCCGCGCGATGAATAAACTTTTTGCTGGGCTGATTGCCGCCGTTTCACTGTGGGGCAATACGGCGTTTGGCGGAGACGTAACGGAGAATAAACCTATGAAAATCAAGTTAAGCTTTAATCAAAACGAAGTCATCGTGCAGATGGCGGATAATGCCGCGGTTAAGCAATTTTTACACATTCTGCCGGCGGAATTTGAATTTATTGACTTTGCCGGCGAAGAAAAAATCAGCGAATTTCCCAGCCCTGTTTCGCTTGCCGGCGTGCCGCGCGGTATGATTGCGGCCAAAGGCAAGATGTTTATATACGCCCCATGGGGTAATTTCGGATTTTTCTATAAAGACCACGGAAGCACAATAGACAACAGCCTGATTGCACTTGGCGAGATTGAAAGCGGGCTTGAATATCTGGCGGAAACAAAAGGCGGCTTTTCCGCCCGGATAGAGGTTTTACATGAGGAATGATTATTATGAAAAGAAGAGATTTTATAAAAAAAACCCTGGGGTCGGCGCCGTTAATCATACCGATTATCCGCAAGAAGCTTATGAATTGGGGAAATCATTGAAGTTGGCATAAGGCGGGAGATTGGCCTTGACATTTTCGTTCTTTCCTTATAGCCTGACGGGTGATAGTTGCTATTATTTTTGTATAACTCTAAATTTTTACCATTATGTTGCCTATAACACAAAATGATGTTGACGAAAAGGGTATTGTTTTTGATTTTCGCAAACAATACACTATTGCGCGGGTGCCGGACGATTATTGTAAGGCTGAAGATCTGGCGTTAAGGCTGGCCTATACTCTCGTCCCTTATGTTGCCGACAAGCTGGGGATTGATTTCGGAGAGGTTGTGTTGGTTGTCATCAGCAGAAACGGCAAAGTTGTCGTCTGTTCTGTAAACAACCGATACAGAAATTGGCTTTATCATTGTTTTCAGCAACCTTCTTTGGGAAATGCGCAATTTTATGACGATGTCGCACCGGAGCTGATTTTAGAAAAACTGGATTTGCTCTGTCCTTGACTTTTTGCGGTGTTGCTGTTTTGGCAATACCGTTTTTTGTGTTTTTTTTGCATTTTTTGCCTGTTCACTTGATTTTGCGCTTCTCCTCTTCCTACATAATAAAGCGAAGGAGAAATTACATGAATATTGAAAAATACACCATAAAAACGCAGGAGGCGGTTAAAGGCGCGATTGACCTGGCGATAAAAAACGGCAATCAGTTTGTTACGCCGCTACATCTGCTTTGGACAATTTTGGATTTGAAAGACCCGACAATTGAACATCTAATCAGCGAGAGCGGCGGCAATCTGCCGGTTTTGCTCGCCAGTACGTCCGATGAAGTGGACAAGTTGCCGTCCGTATCCGGCGAAAATGTGCAGAGCTCATTATCGCAAGAGTTGAGCCGGCTGTTGCTGGAGGCGGAGAGCTTTGCCGAAAAAAACAACGATAAGTTTGTTACATTGGAGCGGTTGTTGCAAGTGCTGGCGCAATCGGCGGGCAATAAAGCCTCCGAGCTGTTAAAAGCCGCCGGCGTTAATCCGGTTAAGCTTAATCAGGCGGTTGCAGCTTACCGCAAAGGGCGGCTGGCGGATTCCGAAACGGCGGAAGACACCTTTGAAAGCCTCAAAAAATTTACGATAGATTTGACCGCACGCGCCAAAGAGGGCAAACTTGACCCGGTTATCGGCAGAGATGCGGAAATCCGGCGGACAATTCAGGTTTTATCACGGCGTACTAAAAATAATCCGGTGCTTATCGGCGAACCGGGCGTCGGCAAGACGGCGATTGTTGAAGGGCTGGCGATGCGCATTATCAATAATGACGTGCCGGAAAGCCTGCGCCATAAACGCCTGCTTGCGCTGGATATGGGGGCGCTGATTGCCGGAGCGAAATACCGCGGCGAATTTGAGGAGCGCTTAAAATCGGTCTTAAAAGAAGTTGAGGAAGCTGAAGGCGCCATCATTTTGTTTATTGATGAGATGCACACGATTGTCGGCGCCGGCGCCAACGAAGGTTCCATGGACGCATCCAACCTCTTAAAGCCGGCTTTGGCGCGGGGCGAACTGCATTGCGTCGGGGCGACCACGCTTAACGAGTATAAAAAATACGTTGAGAAAGACGCGGCTTTGGCGCGGCGGTTCCAGCCGGTGTATGTTGATGAGCCTGATGTGGAGGAAACGATTACCATTCTGCGGGGTATCAAAGAAAAATTTGAATTGCACCATGGGGTCAGAATTTCCGACGCGGCGCTGATTGCGGCGGCAACGCTTGCCAACCGCTATATCGCGGACAGGTATATGCCGGATAAGGCGATTGACCTGATGGACGAAGCGGCTTCTTCGCTCAGAATGGCGATTGATTCCAAACCCGAAGAGCTGGATACGCTTGACCGAAAGGTTTTACAGCTCAAAATTGAAAAAGAGGCGCTGAAAAAGGAAACCGACGATAACTCCAAATCCCGTTTGGCAGACGTGGAAAAAGAACTGGCCAATCTGGAAGAAGAAGCGCGCGGGCTTGATGCCAAGTGGAAGCAGGAAAAGCAAAACCTGCAACATATTACCGAAATCAAAGACCGGCTTGACAAGGCGCGGAGCGAGGCACAAATTGCCGAACGCAACGGGCTTTATGAACGCGCCGGCGAGTTGCAATACGGCATTATTCCGAAGTTGACGGCGGAATTGTCCGAATTGGAGAAGAATACCAAGAAAGCCGAACAGCAAACCGTGCAGCCGGAAGATATTGCCAAAGTCGTTTCCAAGTGGACGGGAATTCCGACGGATAAAATGCTCTCCTCTGAGCGGGAAAAGCTGCTGCACCTAGAAGATTACCTCAAGAAGCGGGTTGTCGGACAGGACGAAGCGGTTGAGGCGGTTGCCAATGCGGTGCGGCGGTCGCGCTCGGGTATTTCCAACCCGAACCAGCCTATCGGCTCGTTTATGTTCCTCGGACCGACGGGCGTCGGCAAGACCGAACTCAGCAAAAGCCTGGCTGAATTTTTGTTTAATGACGAAAACGCCATGCTGCGGGTTGATATGTCGGAATATATGGAGAAACATTCGGTTGCCCGCTTAATCGGATCGCCGCCGGGATATGTCGGCTACGAAGAAGGCGGTATTTTAACGGAAAGCGTGCGGCGGCGGCCGTATCAGGTTATCCTGTTTGACGAAGTAGAAAAAGCACACCCCGATGTCTTCAATATTTTGCTGCAGGTTCTGGACGACGGGCGTTTGACCGACAGCAAAGGGCGGACGGTGGACTTTAAAAATACGATTATCATTATGACTTCCAACCTCGGCGCCGCGTATCTTATCAACCCCAATCTGACGCCGGCGCAGCAACAGGAGAAAGTCCTTGAAGCGTTGCGCGAGGCTTTTCGCCCCGAATTTATCAACCGGATTGACGATATTGTCGTATTTAAGCGGCTGACGAAAGACAACATCAAGGCGATTGCGGCGCTTGCAATGGCGAATATTGAAAAACGCCTTGCCGACCGCGGTATCAAACTGCAACTGACACCGGCGGCGGACGCCTGGATTGTTGAGCACGGCTACGACGAAGTTTACGGCGCACGCCCGTTGAAGCGGCTGTTGAAGAAAGAGTTGGAAAACAAGTTGGCCTATGCGCTGCTGGCTGATGAAATCCATGACAATTCAACCGTTAAAGTTGATGTCGGGACGGACGGTCTGGTTTTTAACAAATAATTAAGCAGCCTGTGCTACAAAATCCCTGCAATTTTGATAATTGCGGGGATTTTTTATGCCGGAGAACAAATATGACCGACCGATTAAAATATTCGCTGCTTGCCGTGGTGTTTCTGCTGGGCTATACAAGCCTTGCCTTTGAACTGATTGTCCTTCGGCAACTGATCAATTTTGTCGGCTCAAACACGCTGATTACTTCGGTGGTGATGGCCTTTATTTTGCTGTTTTTATCGGTTGGCTATTATTTCGGCTCGGTGGTTAAATTCGCACGGCGGCCGGTGCGGACGATTATGCTTAATTTTGCGAAAATCTTAATTGTCTGGTATATTATCGCCGGTTCCTACTACCTGATGGAAATTTATTTTTATATGCTGTATCTGCTCGGGCTGCATTCCAGTTTGGGTTTTGTATTCGTTTACGCGGCGGCTTTTCTGGCTTTTCCTTCGGTTTGCCTCGGGTTTATCACCTCGGTTGCCGGACGGGTGCTGCACCGCTACGACACGGATTATACGGGGCGGTTTATGGCTGTGGATACCATCGGCAGCGTGCTGGGGTCGCTTGCAACGACGCTTGTTTTTATGCCGCTTATCGGCGTGGCGGCAACCGTAATTGTTCTGGCCGCGCTGACCGCTGCCGCCGCTCTCCTGCTCTGCCGGCGGAAACAATGGAAAGAAACGGCTTTCTTATCGGTTATGCTGCTCCTGTTTGCCGGCGCGGTTAATAATGAGAAACTAATGAATCCCGAACATACGCTGATTAAAGACGATGCTATCTCCCGGATTGCCGTTGAGCCGGCCGATTTTGACGCTTCGGGCAAGCCGCAGGCTAAAATTATGCGCATTAACGGATCTTTTTCTTCAAAAATTGCCGAAAATGAGGAACTGATGTTTCCCTATGTCCGTTTCATCAATGATAATTTTATCAAAACATTACCCAAAGACGCACCGCGCGACATTCTTATTCTGGGCGCCGGCGGCTTTACCATCGGGCTGGGCGATGATTTCCACAACTATACATTTCTGGATATAGACAAGGATCTTAAAGATATTTCCGAACAGAAGTTTCTGCCAAATCCCCTGCCCGACAATCAGAAATTCATTGCGCAGGACGCCTATCTGTTTATGCTTAAAACCAAACAAAAATACGATTTAATCGTGGTTGACGTCTATTCGGCCGTGCAAAGTATTCCGATGAACTTTGTTACGACGGATTTCTTCCAAAAAATTAAAGCGCACCTTAAAGACAACGGCATAATGATTGCCAATATCATTACCTCGCCGGCGTTTACAAACGAATTTTCGCGGCGGATTGACAATACGTTGCGACTGGTTTTTCCACAGTATCTGCAACGACAGGTTCTGAGAAACTATAATCCGTATCAACCAGACGGCGAGCAACTGGCCAATGTTGAATATGTCTATTACAACCGGCCGGCAGACAATGGATTTTACAGCTTAAACCGCAATGCCGCCCTCTACGGCCAATAATAGCGAAAAGACTTTACAAGTGCCTAAAAATATGGTAAAATGTTTTTGATATCGGTATAATAAAAAGATATTCTTAGGGAGGCTGTTATGTCTGGAGACCGTTCCGAGCTCAAGAAAAGCCTGAAAAAGGACGCCCTTGAAGTATGGAATAAACTCAAAGAGGCGGTGTCCCGCTATGGAAAATACGGGATGCTTGCTTTGGGCTTGACGGCAAATATGTCATCAACCGCCGTTTCAGAGCAAGACGCTTCGCATAAACAATATATTCAAAAAATGAACGACCGCGGCAAATATTTTGACAACAGGTTGGCCGTACACGAACTTAAAGCCCAAACCGCCGGCCATCATAACGATAATATTATCCCGCCGCTCAGACCAACCGATGAACGAACTTTTACGGATTGGAATAAAATTGCCGAAAATTTTAATACGGCGCCCTGGCTTGAAAAAGATACGAAAAAAGAAGCGGAAAATATTTATAAAAAGGAACTCGGCGATAATATAAGCGGCAAAGTGTCGGTTAAAGAGCTTATGGACAGAGCCGGCGTTACAGCGGCAGACATTCAGGCCGTGGTTGACCAAAATCCGGAGATGGCTTTCAGCTTTGAGCCGGGGCAAACCGGCCGCGCCATTGAAAAAGCGGCGCGGCGTATTCAAGGATTACCGCAGGGAAAATGCTTATCCGGCATGCAGACCATTGTTGCCAATTCCGGCATCGGCATTGATATCGGACGCAACAATCCCGATTGGCCGGAAGCGGAACCCGGCGCCGGAAAAAGCAATTCGGCTTGCAATGTTTCCGTTCCGCTTGAAAAAAGCGGCAAATTTATTACCGTGTCCATTGACAATGAGGCGTATCAGAAACGCCCGTTTTCTCCCGAATATCAAAAAATGCAGGAACTTAACCGGAAAATTCCGGGAGGAACGATTGTTTCCATTGATAATAAAATGCCAGATGAGATTTCCGGCAGAAGATACCGCACATCAAGCGAAACACACGGGCATACCTGGACACCGCGCGGAAACGGCGAATTTGCCAGCGACGGCGTGGAGCGGAGCATACACTTTCATAATTACGGCGAAAAAGTGCACCTTTCATACGCTACGGATTGCGGCATTTCCGAAGAAATGGCGATAAAGTGCATTGAACAGGCACAAATCCGCAAGCAAAAAGAACAACAGCTGGCGCAGGCAAATAAATTCAGCCTGACACAGCAGGGAGGGAGAAATGGCTAATACGGGAAATTTAAGACAAGCGAGCGATGTTACCGAGCGGGTAGAACTTATGCTCAGAAACGGCGAGACAGAAAAGGCGCTTGACACCTTGGGCTTAAACTATGGGCCGCAGGCGCGACAGATGATGGAAAAGGTGGTAAAATACAGCAACCTTTCCACCGATGAGCTGGCTCGCGTATTCGGCAAAATATCCGATATATTGGAAAATGTTGCCGATAAGATGGAAAAATACGAGCGGCTTAATGAGTCGAAAGCGAAAAAGCAAAGCGCACTTGAGGCGGAGGAAGACGCGGCTGCCTATGCGGCCATTCAGCAGGAAGCACTTGAACGGAAAATGAAGTTTGAAGAAAGAATGCGTTGGCTAGATGAACAGAAACGTAAAATGGAAGAAGAGCGGCGGCAGCTTATAGCGCAGAAGAAAATGGCTAAAGACGCGGCGAAGCGCCGGGAAATTGAAAAAAAGCTGAAGCAATTGGAAAAGCGCAAAAAGTATTTGGAAGAAGAGCGGCGCAATTTGGAAAAGCTGCGCGAGGAGAATATGCAAAACGGCGGAAGAACCGGCCAAACAGCCGGCAAAGGACAACAACAACCGGCGGAAACGCATACAAATATGCAACGACAGACGGAAACACAACAACAGGAAAATAATGAAAAAGTTATTCAGATGTCTGTCTTGCGCAACAGCAAGCAACGCGCATAGAGCGGAGAGCTGCGGCGACCGCGCCTTATCATCGGTCTAGGCCAAGTTTTACCTTTCGGCAAAAACGTTAGCCGCAGTCATCTCCTAAATAAGTCATACTGTTTTTTTATTTAGAGTCAAGTTTTTTTATATTTACCGCGGCAGTTGCGCCCTGATGGCGGCAATCCCCTCCGGCGTCAGCATGATAACCGCATAATTTTCATCAACAAACAAGGAACTTTCCGCCGGCCAGGGACGCGAGGTTTCGCTTATAAAAACACGCAACGCAGGCGAAACGGCGCTTATGCGCGACATCCCGGCAAATAACGGCACGGTAGCGTAGAAATTAAACATTCCCGACGGAATATGGCGCACAATAAACGATGTGTTCAGCACATACGGACTCGGGCGGCGGTATGGCGCATGATAATAGCGCGGACGCAAGGATATTTCGCCGGCTAAGACAGGTATCAGCAATGACGATTCCGGGTGTTTTTCGCTTATGCGGGCTGAAATGCGCTCAACAAGCTTTTCTTCTGCGGTTTTACCTAATTGCCAGACTTTCTGTGCCTCCATATTCTGATTAACGGACATCATGAGAAAGATAACGCCCAACATCAAACCCAGGTTGCGAAAGCACCGCCTGTCGGACAGCAATACCGCCGCCGCACCGGCATACAGAAAATTTAACCCGTAGAAATTTACCCGCGGCATATAAGCGACTTCTTCCGGCATTGCCGCCAGAGCCGCACTCAGCACCGTAGCGCCGAGGATTATCCCCCATAGCGCCGCAATCACAGACTTTGGCGCCTCTGAACGCCATGAGAGAGCGAATGCAACGATAATGAGCAACAAGCCGCAAGCTTTCAGCGATGACGGCAGAAACGGCTGGCTTTCTGCCAACTGCCCGATGGCCAGGGCAGCCAAATCCGGCAGACGGTTTATTATTTCCGAAATTGACGCCGTCTGCATATTGTAATGTCCGGTATAAACAATTCCTGCCGCCGCCAAAATTTTCAGTACAAGCATAAACAACACCAAACCGCCCACTATCCAGAACAAAGCTTGAAACGCCAGTTTTCGCTCATTTTCTTCAGCCAGCAGGCAACGAAAGCCCCAACAGACCAACAGCATTTCGGCAACGCTCGGATACACGCCTAAGGCTAAGAGAAAACAGCCCACTCCGGCGATTTTGGGCAAATATCCTTTTTTCTCTATCAACATCAGTCCGCCAATCCCTGCCGGCACAGACATAAAATTGCCGAGAATATTTATCGGGAAATACAGCCAGCCGAGAATAAACGGCGCCAAAGCCGGCAGCAAGGCTACCAGCAGGCGCGATGAAAAGTTTTTCAACGGCCAGTAACAGGCCAGCATTGTTGTTCCCACAGCAAACAAGGCAAACGCCACCCAGCTATTCAACAGCGGCAGTATCTGTCCGCCAAACAACGTAACGTTCAGGATAAACTTGCCGTATCGCCCCTCAAACAAGCCGGTATTCCACTGCAAAACCTGAGTGGTGCCTTTTACCCAGTCCCAATCGTGATTGCCGATAAACAGAATGCTTTGATAATACAAAAAGACAAGATTTAGCGCGGCGAACACCCAGACAAACAGGCGAACGGGCGATGATTCTTTTTCTATACGCAGCTCACTTCCCGACGCCATTGCTTTTATCCCTGTAATAAATATAATAAGTTTCTTCCAACGATTTATCCTGCAAGCCAAAGTAATGCACCGCGGGGAAAATTTTTCGTTTGTATCCGCCGAGTTCTTGTATCTTATCCATCTTATCTTTGAAAATATTATAGAATTCGCCGGTGATGGCAAAAGCGCGGTATTGTAACAATTCTTCCCGATTTATCCGGAGGATGAAGCCGTTTCGCCGCCAATCCCAATAGCTGCCTGCCCCTTCTCCCGACAAATACGGACGCAGGGCAAGGGTGTTAAACAAGACGAGTGCTATTTCCTTTGGGGCTATATCCTCTTGCTGCATAAACGCATAAGCCGCCGGCGCAGCCGAATATGGTTGGCTACGGTCGCGAATAAATGCGGCAATGCTCCAAAAAAGCTGAACGGCAAAAAGAGCGATCAGTCCGGCGCGGACAACCGGCGGATATTTCTTATTGCCGGCATTTTGCCAGAAGATAAACAGAACGGTCATAACCAATATGCCTGTATGCCACGGCTTAAACGGCACAACCGCCATAAACAGCAGATTGGGCAGCAATAACATGAAAAAGGCGCGGCGGAAATTCTGCGCCAGCCAGATACAGGCAAGGATAAAATAGATAATACCGACAAACATCAACGGCCAATCTTCTGCCATTATCCATACCGATACGACAAGCCCCGAGGCCATCATATAAAGAATGTTCGTCAGAAAAAATAAAAGACTTGGCGCATAATTTTGCACATACATATTTTCGCTGTCAGGCCATAACAGCCAGAGGCTATATACCGCAAACACGGTAAAAATACTTAGGGCGGCGCATTCTTTTCCGGTTATCCTCCCCCTGTCGCCA
Source organism: uncultured Alphaproteobacteria bacterium (assembly GCA_944392865.1). GTDB lineage: Bacteria > Pseudomonadota > Alphaproteobacteria > RF32 > CAG-239 > CAG-267. The sequence continues at coordinate 15,568 of CALXYD010000017.1, read as the reverse complement.
TTTTGATATTTTCGGAATTCTTCCCACATCCAGATACCGGCCAAACCGCCTGACAATATCAACGCATGCGCGGAAACCGAACCCAAGACCAACAGTGCGGCAATGCAGGCCAACGTTTTTTCCCGCCGGTACTGCCAAACAAGCGCAAGGACAGTTAGCGCCAAAAACAGGAGCGCATAACTGCGGGCAATGATGTTATACTGATAAAAAATGTAATATGTCAGCGGAAACAGAAACCGCACGGCGGCAGAAAACGGCGCTTTATACACAAACAGGGCAACCGCGGCAAAATTCGGCAGAACCGATGTCAAATACAGCCATGAATAAGGCAGCCCGAAGAACAACCATAATTTCAGCCACAAAAACCAAAGCGGCGGCGTTCCTTCCGTCCGGCATATCCAGCCAAACAAGTCGCCCAACGAAGCGTCGCGGGCTATCAGATAAGACTGCGCCTCGTCAGCAAAAGGCTCATGATGTGCGCCGATATACAGCGACAAGGCCAACCACACCAACAGGTAGAGCGGCGAGAGCAATTTATAAATGTGTCCAGTTTGCATAACGGCGCCTTATTTTGTTTCCGATACCGGCAGGATAATTTTTCAGAGGCGTTTTGTAAAGTTTTTTTGCTGAATAATGCAAGATATTTCTTTTTTGCAGCTTATTTTATTCCGCCGCGGCAAGGGCTTCCAACTCCGCTTTTATCTGCCGCAACTCCGCCACGGCGCTCGCAACGGCGGCCGGCATTTCCTCCGGCATTGCCGTTTCTTCCTCTTCAAAAAAATCTTTTTGAATTTCGGTGCCGAGAATATCTTTGACCGAGCGGTTTTTAAACAGCTTCTGCACCCCCTCTATCGTGTAGCGGCGGTTATGCAACAGCTCTTTTACCAGCGCCAATATGGCAACATCGTCAGGCCGGTAATAACGGCGGGCGCTTTTGGTCTTCATCGGTTTTATCTGGCTGAATTTGGTTTCCCAAAAACGCAAGACGTGCGGCGCAACAGCCAAATCTTCCGAAACTTCCGCAATACTGCGAAACGCTGATTTTGATTTATTTACTCCCATCTGGCGACTCCCCGGTTACAAGAAAAGGACGGTTTGTTCCCCTGTCGCATTAACCGCCCTTTTTAACATTTTGTTTTACAACAATTATTTGCCGGAATTGGCAGCTTTCTTCTTATTTACCGCATTTTTCAATCCCTGCGACGGACGGAAAGAAATAACCGTGCGCGGCGTGATTTCCGCCTCAACTCCGGTTTTCGGATTGCGGCCGACGCGGGCGTTTTTGTGCTTGAGCAAAAACGAACCGAACGTTGAGATTTTGACATCACGACCGGCTATCAACTCACCCTTGATTTCGTCAATGACCATATCCAAAATGTCGCCGGCGTCCTTGCGGGACAAACCGATTTCTTCACATATCATTCCGGCAATATCAGCACGCGTTACAGTTTCCATTTCTTACCTTTCCTAAAAAAATAATTATCAGTTCTGACTTAAAGCATAATCCCCGGCAAATAACAATTCAATACTTCCGTGAAATTATACAGAGCAAATTTTATCCGCGACGGTTAAAACCTTACCAACAGGCCGCCCCAGGTAAAGCCGGCGCCCATCGCCGGAATCAAGACCATATCGCCTTTTTTGATTTTTCCGGACGCCACCGACTCGGACAACGCCAACGGAACGGAAGCCGCTGAGGTGTTGCCGTGATGGTCAACGGTTACAATCACTTTTTCGGTCGGGATATTCAATTTCTGCCCGACTCCGGCAATAATACGGATATTCGCCTGATGCGGCAACAGCCAGTCCACATTTTCGGCGGAAATCCCCGCCTGCTGCATAACATTATGGCAAGCTTCCGTCATTGCGCCAACGGCAAATTTAAACACTTCTTTGCCATTCATGCGGATATAACCGGGGGTCTGGGTTGATGAAACGCCGCCGGTGGTATATAACTGCTCATACTCGGAGCCGTCCGCATAGAGTTTTGTCGCCAAAACGCCGGTATCCGCCGCCGTTCCCTCGCCTTCCTTGGCGCGAACAACCACCGCGCCGGCACCGTCGCCGAACAAAACGCAAGTGTTGCGATCCGTCCAGTCGGTTACTTTGGACAGACTCTCAACGCCGATAACCGCCGCTGTTTTTACCTGGCCTAAGCGAATCATATTGTCAACCATTGCCATCGCATAGACGAATCCGGAGCAGGCCGCGCCAATGTCAAATGCCGGCGTTCCCAACTTTACGCCCAGACGGCCGGCAACGCGCGCCGCAACCGACGGCGTGGTATTATCCGGCGTCAAGGTCGCAACGACAACCAAATCCAAGTCTTCCGCGGTTACGGAAGCGTTTTTCATCGCCATTTCCACCGCGTGCATTGCCATATCCGAGGTCAATTCCCCTTCCGCAACGATATGGCGGGAGCGAATCCCCGTGCGCGTGCTTATCCATTCGTCATTGGTTTCCACCATTTTGGACAAGTCATCATTGGTCAGCACTTTGGCCGGCAGATAATGCCCGCAGCCGATAATTTCCGTTCTAATACACTTCATAGTAAGCTTCCTGTGACAATTCATCTAAATCAATATTTTCCAACTCGCGGCGGATGGAGCCAACAAAATCTTTGCGCACCAGACGCGCGGCGTTTTCCACGGCAATTGAAAAGCCGAAAGCGTCCGTGCCGCCGTGGCTTTTGACCGACAGACCGTTCAAACCGACGAACATTGCGCCGTTATAAAGCCGCGGATCCATCGTTTTTTTCAATTTTCGCATAGCGCCTATCATAAACGGCAGGCCAAGTTTGGCAACCCACGATTCTTTAACCGATTTCTTTATCAGCTTCATCACAAGCTGCGCCGTCCCTTCCACCGATTTCAAGGCAATATTGCCAGAAAAGCCGTCCGCCACGACAACATCCGCCTTATCTTTGGGAATTTCGTGCGGCTCTATATAGCCGATAAAGTCTAAATTCAGGTGGGTGTTTTTGATAATATGAGCGGCAACGTGGATTTCGCCTTTGCCTTTCATCTCCTCGGCGCCGATATTCATCAGCGCGACTCGGGGCTTTTCTATCCCCAAAGCGTATTTGGCAAAGATATTGCCCATAATCGCAAATTCCGCCAGGTTGATGCCGTCGCATTCGGTGTTAGCGCCCAAATCCAGCATAACATAGCGCCCGTTGATGTGCGGCATAATGCTGACAATCGCCGGACGGTGTATCTTTTGAATCGTTTTGAGCAATAATTTGGAAATAGCCATCAACGCCCCCGTATTGCCGGCGGAAACCACAGCCATCGCCTGACCGTTCTTCACGGCTTCTACGGCTTTATACATACTGGTTTCGCGGTTACGGATGACGTGTGACGGCTTATCTTCGTTATGAACAAATTCATCGGTGTGAAAAATCTGACACGCCTCACGCAACGCCGGATATTTGGCAATTTCCGCCGTTACTTTCGGCTCATCACCATAGACAAGAAACCGAATATCCGGATTTCTTTTGTGTGCCAGAGCCAAGCCTTCTATTACTACTTTGGGGGAATTATCCCCCCCCATAGCATCTATTGATATGACCAGATTATTCTCAGACAAAACTTGCTCCATAAAAATAGATTAAAATAAAAAATCAGGCGGCGATTACTCTTCTTCTTTACGCTGAGCAATTACCTCTTTACCATCATACTGGCCGCATTTCGGGCACACGTTATGAGGCCTCTTCAACTCGCCACAGTTCGGGCATTCATGATACGCATTGGGTTGCAGAGCATCATGAGAGCGGCGCATATTGCGGCGGGACTGCGATGTTTTCTTCTTAGGTGTAGCCATTTCTTTAAACTCTTTAGTTAAAATTATTTGACACAAATAACTCTTGCAAAAACCATAACGGAATTACACAAGGGTCGCTGGATAAGCTTTTATATAAAAAAAATCTGTTTGGCAAGAGTTTTTTTTATTTTTTTAAGCTTTTCGCCCGTTTTCTCCCGAGAAAGCCGGCAAACCCCGTTTAATGCAGGATTTTTCTTTACTTTTTTAATTTTGAGAGGACGGCAAACGGGTTTTCGCGCGCCGGCGTATCATCTTCTATCAACGGGGAAAACTCCTCGCCCTCTTTGCGCGGGTGGTCTTCCATAACCAACGCCAACTGCTCTATGGCGATGTCGCCCAGATTTATTTTGCCGCCGATGACAATATCCGGCACGTCAGTTTCTATCCCCTCATCCATCTCGCGAATCTGTTCATAAGTGGCGTTCGTATCATAAGTCAAGCTGAAATCCGCCTTATAGTCCTTATCAAACGGCTCCAGCGAGATAACGCTTATCAGCCGCAGGCCGGCGCGCACCTCGCCGCTCACTTCAAGAATACCGCGCCTTTTCTGAAACTTTAATTTTATATCCGCCTCAAAATAATTCACAGCCGGAACCTGCAAAATATCTTTCAAAACAACAAGCTCTTCCTTGTCTGCCTTGAGTTTATAGCTTTGTTCGCCCTGATTGATGTCCTCAATTTGCAGAGGATAAGAAAAATCTTTTTGCATTCCTTTTTTCCTTGTGTTATAGGCTTATATACAAGTGAAATATATAAAGGTGAGGCAGAATGTCAACAAGCAAAGCTTTTTTTTCAACGGCGGCGGCGATTTTGATGCTCGGCGCTTGTTCCAGCGAATATTTTATCCAGACGGAAGGCAATATGCCGACGAAAGAGGACATCCGGCAAATCAAGCGCGGCATGGCGCAGGACGAGGTGCGGAAAATCCTCGGTTCGCCCAGCGTTGTCTCCAGCCTTGACCACCGGACGTGGATTTATATGGATTCAACGATGGAGCGGATGGCCTTTTTTGAGCCGAAAGAGCTTGACCGGAATGTTCTGGCGGTTGAATTTAACCACGACGGGCAAGTGCAAAAAGTGGTGGAGCTGACCAAGGAAAACGGGCGCGACATCGCCGTATCCAAAGACGCAACGCCGGTTTTGGGCAGCGAAGAAACATTTATGGAAAAATACTTCGGCGGCGTTGGCTATATGCCGGTGCAACCGACCCGGAAAAACGACGGGTTGTAAATTTATCATCACATCCACTACAAAGATGTGCAACCATCCCGCAATAAATGGACTAAAGACCGCATCAAGTCCATTCCGGCCGGCAATGGCTGGCACTGGTAGGCTTATCGGCTTATATCCGCTCCGGTATCCGGAGCGGATATAAGATAACCGCGACGAGCTGTCCAATCAGTTTCATCTTCATAATAAGAATGTATAACGATAAACGTTCCAAGATCCGGGTTTATGTATTTGGAAGAACTAATTTCTATAACATGGGTGCGATGTTCTTCTGTCTTGGAATTCTCCGGTTGCTCTTTGTTCTGCTGATGTGTGCAGCGCAATACCACTTTTTTCGATTCGTTTTCCCACATTTCGCAGTCTTCGTGCCAGGTCGTGCCGTGGCGGTTGTCCTTATCAAGCGTGGTCGGGGTGATTTTCACGTCCCACAAATCGGACAGCGACACCATTTTGCCGTAAAACACCGGGTTGACGAACGTTTCATCTCCTTTTAAATGGCAGGCGGATAAGAAAAACAATAAGCTAAAGACATATAAAACTTTCCGCATTTCCCTCCCCTTTTTTTTGCTATTTATACATATAAAGAAGATGTCCGTTTTCGGTCAGCCATTCACGGCCTTTGGCGGCGTCTTCGTCCAAAAACTCCACCAGCGCCCAAAAATACGGCGAGTGGTCCTGATGTTTCAGGTGCGACACTTCGTGCGCCACGATATAGCGAATCACGAAATCCGGCGCCAAAGCCAGACGCCAGCTGTAATTGATGTTATTTAAGGTTGAACAACTCGCCCAACGGGATTTGGTATCTTTGATACAAACATTATGCACGGTTTTGCCGATTTTATCGGCGACTTTGATTGAGCGGGCGGTAAATTCTTCCAACGCCACTTTTTTAATGAAATCCTTGACGCGGCGGTGTAAAAATTCTATACCGCCGGAAACATAGAGTATCTTGTTTTTCTTATCCAAACGCGTATTGCCGCGAATCGGGCTATGCTCAATCGTATACTCCCGGCCAAACAGGCTTATCTTATCGTGGTTTTGAAAATATTTCAATTCGGGAATTTTGCTTAAATTGTCTCGCACCCAGTCCTGATGGCTCTCGACAAACGAAACGGCTTTTTTGCGCGAACAGTATTTGGGAATCGTCAGAACGGCCATACGGTCTTTTTTATCAATGCGGAGCGTCAGGCGCCGGGAGCGGCCGGAATGAATCACTTTCATATCAAAGCCCAAATCGGCATTGATTTCAAAGGTCTTCCCACTCAACAATGTAATTTTCATAGTCTGTAACCTCGGATTCGTTTACTATTGTTCTTTTTCGCAGAGAGGCGCCGGATTCGTGAACGGAAGCAGCGCGCCCGCTTATTAACGGATGCCACGCCGGCAGGGGCTTGCCCTCGTCCAGCAGCACATACGCGCAAGTTTTCGGAAGCCAGCGGGGTTTCTCCCGAATCGCAGAGATATCTATATCACGGCAATCGTTAACTTTTTGGAAACGATGGGCATAAATTTTGCACAAACAGCTTTCTTTATCCAAAAAACGGCAGTAAGTGTTTGTAAAACATATCTTTCCTTTTATTTCCAATTTATTCAGACAGCACTTGCCGCAGCCGTCGCACAACAACTCCCATTCGCGTTTATTCATCTGTTCCAACGGCTTTTTTAACCAGAATTCAGGCTCAACGTCCGACATATCGGCAAAACGGCTCTCAGGGTCGTAGGCCTCCTCCAGCTCATACTCTCCCGCGAAAGAAACGGCATCAGGCAACGGACTATCGGCAGAATCGGCTTTGGCGGACATTATAAATCCTCCCAATCAACAATATGGTCTTCCAGTTCATCTTCCGGCACGTCCCGTTCGGAAACGACGCGCCCTTTGATGGTGCTATGCACCGGCGAGGGCGATTTTTCAAACAATTCGCGGTAAGCGCAAGTTTTCGGCATCCATTTGAGCTTATCCACGTTGCCGGGCGACAGTTTTAAGCAGGACGGCACCAGTTCGCAACGCTTTTCATAAACCGAACACGCCATTTTTTCCTCATCAAAATAGCGGCAGACGACGTTGGTATAATAAATTTCGCCGGTATCTTCATCCTCCAGCTTTATCAGGCAGCATTTGCCACAGCGGCGGCATATCCGTTCCCAGGATTCCGGCGTATAACTCCGACAAATTTTCGGCTGCGATACCATGGCCTACCCCCGCTGCTCCGGCAGGCGGTCTTCCGGCGCCAAATTGCTGAAACGGGCAAACTCCCCGTCCCAAAACAGTTTAACGGTGCCGGTTGAGCCGTGACGGTGTTTGCCGATAATCACTTCGCCAAGATGGGCGGTTTTGCGGTCTTTTTCCTGCCACTCCTCGGTGCGCTTGAGAAAATGCTCTTCCGTTTCGCCGATATTCTGCTTCGGCTCGGCATTATGAATATAGTAGTTTTCGCGGAAGACGAACATCACGATATCCGCATCCTGCTCAATAGAACCGGATTCACGCAAGTCCGACATAACCGGACGTTTGTCATCGCGCTGCTCCAGGCCGCGGTTTAACTGCGACAAAGCGATGACGGGGACTTTCAGCTCTTTGGCGAGAATTTTCAAGCCGCGGGAGATTTCGGAAACTTCCTGCACACGGTTGCCCTCGCTTTTTTTGTCGCCGGTGCCGCTGATGAGTTGGATATAGTCAACGACTATCAGCCCAAGCCCGTGCGTCCTTTTTAAACGGCGGGCGCGGGTGCGAATCGTGTTAATCCCGATACCGGGGGTGTCATCAATATAGAGCGGCAATTTCTGGTAGGTGTTGACGGCGCCGATAATGCGCTGAAACTCTTCCATTTCCAGATTGCCGGTACGGAGCTTGTGCCCCGGCGTTTCGGTTACGCTGGACAAGATACGCGCAGCCAACTGCTCGGCCGACATTTCCAAAGAAAAAATCGCGACGCCCTTGTCATGCGGATCCATATCCTGATTGTCGGACATATACACCGCGACATTATAGGCGATATTGATGGCCAGCGCGGTTTTGCCCATCGCCGGACGGCCGGCAAGGATTATCAGGTCCGAATCGTTCAAGCCGCCGGTGCGGTAGTCCAAATCGTCCAGCCCCGTCGGCAGGCCGGAAATTTTCCCTTCTTTCTGGTAGGCTTTTTCTATCATCGTCAGCGTGGACTTTAAGGTGGCGCCGAAATCCTGAAAGCCTTTTTGCCCGTCGCCGTGCATTGCAAGATTAAACAGGCGCTTTTCGGCATTTTCTATCTGCTGGGCGGTTGTTTCTTCCAGATTTTCCCCCATTGCCTCGCTGGCAATGTCGTAACCGGTGGCTATCAGCTCGCGGCGCAAATATTTGTCATATACGAATTGGGCGTAATATTCAATATTGGTCAAAGGCGACGAGGCTTCGGACAATTTTACCAGATAGGCAATGCCGCCGACATCGTTGAGCGTCCCTTCCTGCTCAAAATAATTTTTCAGGGTTATCACGTCGGCAACGTGCCCTTTTTGAATCAGGCGTTCCATTACCTCATAGACTTTAACGTGAATCGGGTCGGAAAAATGTTCCGGCCTTAAAAATTCCGATACTTTTTCATAAGCTTTGTTATTGGCCAACAGCGCGCCGATTAAAGCCTGTTCGGCTTCAATGCTGCGCGGCAGGCGGGTTACGTCCAGTTCTTCCATTTTGTTAATAAATCCTTTCCTTTTCTTTTTGCGTTATGGGACAAACCGCGCGGAAATGCACGAAAAAAAGAGGCGGCTTTGTGGATATGTGGATAAGCTCCTTTTTTAGGCCGAAGGACGGGCGTTTATGTGGATAAATAAGGGAAAAGCTTTTAATTTTCGCTTTATTGTGATATGTGTTCGGCAGTTTGTTATTTTGTGTGGTTAAAGGACTTACCGCAATGAGGATTTTAGTTATCGGCGGCGCCGGCTATATCGGCAGCCACGTGCAGAAACAATTGCTTGAGGAAGGTTTCGGCGTTACCGTTTTTGACGACCTTTCAAGCGGCGACCGCGTCAACCTGCTGCCGGGCGCGGATTTTATTTTGGGAAGTATTCTTGATAAGAAAGCTTTGGCGCACGCGATGAGCGGCGGAATTGACGGCGTGGTGCATCTGGCGGCCAAAAAAGCCGTCGGCGAATCGATGGAATGGCCGGAAATATATGCCGAAAACAATATCTGCGGCGCACTCAATATTTTAAATGCGATGACAGCCTGCGGCGTCAGGCACATTGTTTTTTCATCCTCGGCGGCGGTATACGGCATGCCGCGTTATATTCCGCTTGACGAGGCGCACCCGATTGAACCGATAAATTATTACGGCTATACCAAGGCGGCGATTGAAGAAAATATGCGCTGGTATGCCCGACTCGGGAAAATTGACTATGCGGCGCTGCGCTATTTTAATGCGGTCGGCTATGCGGCGGATAAGTCCATTACCGGCAAAGAAAGAAATCCGCAAAATCTCCTGCCGATTATCATGGAAGCGGCAACGGGCAAAAGAGAAAAGCTTTCAATTTTCGGCAACGACTATGACACGCCGGACGGCACCTGCGTCCGTGATTATGTCCACGTTTCCGATTTGGCGAGAGCACATACGCTGGCGCTTAAAAAGCTGGCGACGGACGGAGAATCGTTCACGGTCAACCTCGGCACAGGCAAAGGGACAAGCGTAAAAGAAATTGTTGACGCCGCCGAAAAGGTTATCGGGCGCAAGCTTAATTACGATTATGCGCCGCGGCGCGCCGGAGACCCCGCCATCCTGACGGCTAAAGCGGACAAGGCCAGACAACTGCTCGGTTGGGAACCGCAATATACGGATATTGAGGAGATTATCCGCACGGTGTGGAACCTGGAGCAATAGGCCGGGTAAGGCGGCGAATCGCAACGGGCAGATGGATAATTGAAATCGGAGAGCTGATTTTTGTAAGGTATAACTTTTAACGAACGAGGGAATATGTTGGAAAAACTGCAATATTTATTTACACATCATGCAATTTTATCGCAAGAGGTTATGTGGGTATGTTTCGGCATTGCGGTCGTGGTGCTGCTGTTTTTGGATTTGTGCGTCTTTAACCGCAAGAACGAGGTGCCGAGCTTTGCGCACACGCTATGGGTTTGCGCGGCTTACATCGGCGCCGGCCTGCTGTTCGGCGTTTTTGTCTGGTATGAAGAAGGAACGGACAAAGCCATGGAATATTTTACCGGCTTTTTGGTGGAAAAAAGCCTGTCCATGGATAATATTTTCGTGATGTCAATTATTTTTACAAGTATCGGTGTGCCGCGGATTTACCAGCACCGTGTCCTGTTCTGGGGGATTCTCGGGGCGATTGTCATGCGCGCCCTGCTTATCGGCGTCGGCGATGTCCTAATTAAAAATTTCCACTGGGTTTTGTATGTCTTTTCGGCTTTTCTGGTTTATACCGGCGTCAAAATGGCGTTGCACAGCATGAAAAAAGACGAAGAGGAACAGTCGGAGGACAGTATTAAAAACAGCACGATTTACCGTTTTGTGGAAAAATATTTTCCGGTTACACATGAAATTGACGGACCGCATTTTATTACCAAGAAAAACGGCAAGCATTATATCACGCCGCTGTTGTTCGCATTGATTACGATTGAGCTGATGGACGTGGTGTTTGCGTTAGACAGTATCCCCGCCATCTTCCTTTTGACCGATGACGTGTTTATTGTATATACGAGCAATATCTTCGCTATTTTGGGATTGAGAGCCTTATACTTCCTGCTGGAAGCGGCGGTGCACCGTTTCGTTTATCTCAAACAGGCGTTGTCCATCGTGCTGATTTTCATCGGCTTAAAGATTTTCCTGCCGAAAATCGGCTTAGAGCTGGAAACGTGGCATTCGCTGACGGTTACGTTCTCCCTGCTCTTCGGCGGAATTATCCTGTCCATATTCAAGGAGAAGAAAGCCGCGCACGGACAGCCAAAAGCATAGGCTGACTTATGGCGGCGGGCGGGTTTTCTCCCCGCCGCTTATTTTTACCCAAACGGACACGAGGCAAAAAAACGGAAAGGCAGACAGGAATAATGAACGGAATCAATGCGAAAACGCTTTATCGGGCAACATATATTTATCTGGCGTTGCCGTTGTTCATTTTCTTCGCCAGTTGGTTTAATTATGCGGCGGCGGGCGTTTTTTCGCTCCTGCTCGCACTGGCCTTTTACAAAACATATACCGCGACAAAAGACAATATGCCGGAATGGCGGCTGAAACGGCGGTTTATGCTTTTTCTGTTTTCGGTGGCGGCGTTATGGTGTTTTCTGGCGGGAATCGGTTATTTCTATTACCAATCGTTTGACTACCATTTTCGCAACGCGGTTTTTCGCGATTTGATAAACTATCCGTGGCCGGTGTTTTATGAACGGGCAGATACGCCACTGGTGTATTATATGGCGTTCTGGCTGGTTCCGGCAACGCTCGGCAAGATTTTGGCGCCATTGTTGCAAAACGCTTACTGGAATTTTTATCTCGCCAATATTTTTCTTTATGTATACGCGGTTGTCGGCGTGGCGTTGATTTTTACCCAGCTGGCGGCGGCCGTCCGGGCGGAAAATTTCAAAAAGCTGGCGGCGGCGATGCTGATTTTTGTCTTTTTCTCAGGGCTTGACGTTATCGGTATGGCCTTTTTCCGCGTGCAGGAGCAACCTTTTGCCTACCATTTTGAATGGTGGGCGACATTTATCCAATATTCTTCTTTTACAACCGGAATGTTTTGGGTTTTCAACCAATTTATCCCGATAGCGCTGATTACGCTGTTGCTCTATAATGAACGGAATATCCGGCATTTCGGTTTTTTAATCGCGTTGGCGTTGTTCTTTTCCCCTTATCCGACGGCAAGTATCGGCATTTTTGCCGTGGCATACGCGGTGCAGGCTTTTATTCGCGCCAATGATAAAGCCAGGTTCCTGAGCGAAGAGATTTTTTCTGTTCCGAATATTATCAGCGTGTTTTGGCTGTTGCCGCCGATTATTCTGTATTTTATTACCAATTCCGAAGGTATGGACAAGCTGTGGTATGTGTTTGACTACACGACGCCGGGGCGGCTGGCTGTTTTTATGCTGTTGGAGTTTTTGTTTCCGGCGGCTATTTTATTCCCCCTTTACCGAAAACATCTGTTTTTTGCAACCGCGGCTATTCTGCTCTGCCTTATCCCGTTTTTCCGGGTTGATGAGCAAAATAATTTTTGTATGCGTTCATCCATTCCGCCGTTGATTATGCTTGCGGTTTACGTTATCCGTTTTCTGATTGAAAACTCTGCGGCGAAAACGCGTCTATTTTCCCGCTGTGCCCTGATTTTGCTGTTGCTTATCGGCGCGGCGACACCGTTGGCAGAATTTTACCGCGGCCTACATTATGTTATAAAAGCCGGGCGGCTGGATTTGGTGGCAGACGATATTTATACGCTTAACCAAGCTTATGTTGAAATGCCGATGTTCGGGTGGGACGCCAATCATCAGTTTACGGCGCGGGAATACCGGAGCGACATCTTTTGGCAGTATTTGGCGAAGAAGCCGCAATAGGCCGATTTTGCCCCTGAAATTTTGCCGAACCGTCTTATAAGTCTTAAAAATAAATTGACTTTGCTTATATATCGGGAATACTTGGATAGAATTTATTTTGTTGAGGGAAAAATGTTAGTCTTATCGGTTTTGTTGCTATGCGCCATCAGTGTAAAAGCCTTTGCGAATCCGGCATGTGCGGTGTGCACGGTGGCGGTCGGCGCGTCTTTGGAAATTGCCCGGCGCCTCGGGGTGGACGACAGCGTGGTTGCCGTATGGTCGGGCGCTTTTTTGATGTTGCTCGGGTTTTGGACACTTAAATGGATGGATAAAAAAGGCTGGCAGTTCAGAGGGCGCGATTTTACCGTTCTGGCTTTGTCGGTGGCGATGATCGGATTTATCTATATTTCACACCTTACTTACACGCCGAGGCCTATTTTGGTATTCTGGATTGACCCGTTTTTATTCGCAACGATATGCGGCGCTCTGGTTTTGAGCTGGTCTTCGGATTTTTACCAATGGATGAAGAAGAAAAACGGCGGACACGCGCATTTTCCGTTTGAAAAGGTCTTTGTTCCGGTGGCGGCGTTGGCATTGCTGTCGTGGCTGTTTTCCTATATGCAACTGTGCGCGCCGGCTTTGCCTGATTTGAGCAACATTTAAGTAACATTACGCGGAGAAAAGAGATGAAAAAAGCAGAGAACGTCAAAGAATTTGTGGAACGCATAGACGCCACGAAAAAGGTCAACCCGAAAGATTTATCATCGGATCAGGATTTGACGATTGCGATTATGAATTTGATTTCCATTGAGGAACATCTGGTCTTTTCGGGCGCGAAAACCGGCAAAAACTCGTTTTACGATTTGATTGAAGATATCCGCGAAACCCGTAAAAAGCTGATGATGAAAATTATCCCTTCCTACGAGGGGGAAGTGTGGTGCATCTCCAAACACCTGTTGGCGAGTTCAATGCGCCTGATGGAAGTCGGGACGAAACAGCAGAGCCTCGGCAACAAGGCGCAGGCCTACGATTTGTTTAATAAAGCATACGACCTTTACTGCCTGTTCTGGGGCTTGAATATGAATATGCTCAATGTTGATGACGTCAAGTGGATTGAGGACAGCGCGGAAGATGTCAAGAAAATCAGCGAGAAAGTAGCGGCGGCGGGAATTATCGCCGAAAAATCGGTTGCCGAATCGGCGGGCAGCAAAGCCAAGGCGGCGATGGGCAAAGACGCTTCAACAGCAGCGGATAACACGGAAGGCGAGCCGCAGACGGCGTTTGCCAAGATGAAGGCGTTTGTCCGCAAGGCGGTTGACTGCTGTATTGAGTAAAACGAAAGTATACGTTGTTCCATAAATATTTCAGTTTAGCTCGTTTTTCCATAAGGTGTGTTATGTAAAAAAAACGGCTCATTTTCTTTTTTGCCTATTACCCTAAAATGGCTCATAAATATCCGATAAACAGCTGAATTTTAACCTAAAAATCATCGCTACATTTTTTTAAACTCACGTCGGTGATTTTCGTTTTATAAGAGGAATCGTCCTTGGGGCTTTTCTTTGTATAAAATGACTTTACTTTTACAAATATCAAATATAATCTTGTAGCGGAACGGGTGATTCCCTTTCCGGGGTGTGGAAACCTCTTGCATAGCGTCTGTTTGTGTAAAGACGAAACTTTTGCACGCTTTCTGGCATTGGCTGGAAGGCGGCAAAATACGCTATTTCAGTCAATATGTCGCACTATCTATGCATAGTTTCCAACTTCCAGTCGCTCTCATCAAGCGGCTTTTTTAAAAACTATTTGTAAGGTGTGCCATATATGAATAATGCAGATGATTGTATTTCTTTCAATTCTCCTTTTCGTGTTGATATAAAATGTATCAATAATCAAAATTGTATAAATATAGAGGCTTCAAACTGCAATATTTCTCAGCCAACGTGGTTTCAATCAAATGGTGACGGTTTTGTCCTTGAATGTTCGCAAAATGAACTTTCAATAATTATCCATATTCTCAGGCCATGTTCTTTGTCTATTCGGTTCAGAGGACCTGATATTCGGGTTGATAATGTCAGAGTTCCCGTATGGGTTGCATATAAATCTATTACTATTAATGATAAACAATTACTGAAGACACCCATTCTTTCTTGGCATGATGTCCCTTATATACACAACCTTGATTGTGAAAAACAAGGCTCTGTTAAAATTCAAATTGAGCAATGTCCCTATTCTTGCACTAAAGATGATTTTTTAAATGGGATTATTTCTTTTAATTCCAAATATTTAAAACAAAAAATTGATGATATCACACATGATTTTTTATATCATTCACAATCTAATTGCATCGGAAATTTTTGGCAATACAGAACAAATATGCTTAAAATGAATGAAAGAGAAAAAGAAAATGCTTTGAAACAGTATTACGAGTTTTTGGATAAAAAAAATTCATGGATCGGACATTCGGCTATAATCCTTTCTGAACCAATTTTCCCCCATGGCCTGTCTGGAATATTTATATCAGGCGGCGCACAAATAGGTAAAAATGCCGTTATTTTTCAACAAGTTACTATTGGATCTAACACCCTTGAAGATTCAAAATCCCGCGGAGCTCCCATTATAGGCGATAATGTCTATATCGGAGCCGGAGCTAAAATTATCGGGAAAGTTAGAATCGGCAACAATGTTCGAATCGGAGCCAATGCCGTTGTCGTAAAAGATGTTCCCGATAATTCCGTTGTTGTTATGGAAAAACCAAGAGTTATTCATAAAGACAATATGGATAATAAATTTTATCATTTTCTTAATGGTGTATATGGTTATCATCTTGACGGTAAATTTTTCCCTGTAAAGAAAAATTAATAGCGAACCATCCTCGTCTTACGGCGAGGATGGCTTTTAGGTGTATAATGAATTTTAATATATGGTTAGGTTGTTACCTTTGCGCCATCATTTTGTTACGGGCGACGATTATCGGATTTATCAGCTCTTTTGCCTCTTTATCCCGTTCTT
>CALXYD010000016.1 GCA_944392865.1 uncultured Alphaproteobacteria bacterium | reverse complement strand
TTATTTTAATTGCTTAACATAGTAATAACTTTTTACCCCTTGCCTATCATCTTTTTTCTATTTTGTCAAGAAAATTCACAAAAAAGGAGGACAGTCCAACAACATTCGTCCTCCATTTATTACCTGTTTCAAAAGCCAAACTTCTAGAAATCTACGCTTTTCTATAATCAAAGAACACCGGGCGCCGCCCTTCTTTGAGAGCTTTCTGCTGATATTTCGTCCGCACCCAGTCCTGCGGTTCATACCTCCAATCATCACCCCTGCGAGCCGTCCAAACAAAACCTTCCGCCTCGTGCATCGTCCGCAAGACGTGCCTCTTATATACCGGATGGTCGGTAGCAATCCGAAACAAACCGCCCGGTTTCAAAATCCGCCGCACTTGCTCAAGATTGCCGGGATTAACAAAACGCCGCCCAGCATGTTTCTTTTTTGGCCACGGATCCGGAAATAACAAATACACCTTATCAAAAAAAGCATCGGGGATTTGCGCAAACAATAACCGCACATCGTCATCAAAAACGCGTATATTATTCACCGGAAAATCTGCCGCACAAACACGCTCCGGCAAGTTATCGCCTTCTTTAATACCGCTTATAAGTGTCAGCAAATTCGCCACACCGTTTTGAAAAACCTCAACCCCGACATATCCGTTTTCCGGATGCTTCTGCGCCTGCCCGAACAGATGTTGCCCATCGCCGAAACCGATTTCCAGACAGACCTCGCGCACATCGCCGCCAAACAATTTTTCTTTTTCAAAATCGCCGGCCTGAGAAATTCTGAGTTGCGGCAACATATTATCCAGCAAAAACTGCTTTGCCTTACGGACAACACGGCCTTTCCGCCGCCCAAAAAACTTAGGCGCCGTCTGAGCGGCGCCATTGTTATGAAATATCGCCATCGTTATCATCTCTGCTCTTCAGGCTTGTCAGCATCATCAGCAATGCTGCTCTGGACTTTGCCGGCAACGCATAAAATGCCTTCAAAAGCAAAACCGCTTCAGGACCCAACATCGGATCTGCTTTAAAATCACAATCATCTTCACGCAAAAAACCAATACCGAGACCTTGTGCGTATGCCGCGCCTAACGCCGATTCCTCCGGGCTGAGGCCTTCAAAAAAGTAATCAATATCAACCCCCAAAATAGAGGCTATCGTATACAGACGCCCTGCGCCGATTCGGTTCACGCCTTTTTCATATTTCTGTATCTGCTGAAAAGTAATCCCAAGCCTGTCAGCCATTTGTTTCTGGCTAAGTTGCAAAAGCTTGCGTCTGGCACATATACGGGAACCGACATGTTCATCAATCGGTCCAATACCGTTATCGCTCATAAATTCATCGCCAATCAATTCAGACTTTTTCTTACGGCCACGAGGCATTTCACATCTCCATACTGTTATCTAATATCTGTATAAGTATACCCTATTCTTATAAATTGCAATAACATTTTATGTCAATATACAACTTATACGATATTGCACATATATAATACCATCTTATGTTTTAGACACTACAACTTAAGATTGTATTTTCGGTACCTGAATAACCACATTACCAACCAGCATAACAATATCAGCCCACCGGGAACGACATTACCGTATGTTCCATAGACGGTTTCCCTCGCTAAAACGCGCGGCAACACCGCATCGGCAATTCCTTTTTGATTGAGCCCGATAACCCCCGACATATCCCCGTTTGGCGCAATCACCACGCTGATACCTGTATTAGCGCTGCGAATAACGGTTACACCTTCTTCCACGGCTCTCATCTGCGCCGCCGCCAAATGCTGATACGGACCGGCGCTGACGCCATACCAACCATCATTGGCCAGCACTAACAATAATTGCGGCTTTTCTTTGGGATTAACCACCTGTTTCGGAAAAATGCTTTCATAACAAATGGCGCCACCCATCAACGGCAACCCCTCAACCTGCAGATTCTTAAACTTTTCACCGCGCCCCAATTCGCCGACCACCTGCGCCACCGGCGTCATAAATGACGGCCACAAGTCCCGAAACGGCAGATATTCGCCAAACGGCACCAAATGCGACTTATCATAATAATCTTTTATCGCGCCGGACTCATCAATCACAAACATTGAATTAAACGGAACATACATTCCGTCAACGATTCCTGCGCGCAAAAGTCCCGTAACCAGAAATCCCCCCTTCGGCACGGCTTCGGTTATTTCGCGTAAATGCAGCCAGTCCCTGTCTAAAAAATACGGAGTCGCCGTTTCCCCCCATACCACCAGCTTCACCCCGTCAAGCGGACAGCTCTTGCTCAAATCTATATACGCGCGAAAATTGGCGTATGCTTCCGCTGCCTCCCATTTATATTGCTGAGGAATGTTGGGTTGCACCAGACGGACTTTCATCTCGCCGGATTCGCTTTTTTGATATAAAACGCCGCCCAAACCGATAATTGCAACAGGAATCAATGCCAGCGCCAACGCTCCGGTATAAAACTTTCTTCGCACCGCTCCGGCAAACAACGCTGCTGCCCCGCCACACGCCAACAATAACAACAGCGACAACCCGTATGTCCCGATATAAGCGGCCATCTGAATAAGCTTTACATCAAAACTTAGCGCCGTCCCTAACAAATTCCACGGAAAACCGGTAAAAATAAAGCTCCGCACCCACTCAAAAGCCACAAACGCCGTACTGAAAAGGACGATTCGGCTGTAAATATTCCGCCCCCAAAATGCAACAATCGCCGGTAATGCCCAAAATAAGCCGAAGAAAGCCCCCGTCGCCAAAAAAACAGCCGGAACAAACGCCGCAAACTCATCGCTGTCCAACAGCAACGCCTTATTTATCCAGGAAAAACCAACCGCATAAAAGGCAAACCCGAAAAAATACGCTAACCAGAACAAACTTTTCTTCGTTCGCGGTTTACCCAGCAATAACGCTAAAAACAACACCAGCGCGACATACCCTTGCCACACATCAATAAACGGCGGCAAAATCAGCGTCGCCGCGGCTCCGGCAAAAAAAGCGAATATGCCGCTCCAAAAGCCTTTGTGCTTCATGAGCCACGCCGTTATATGCTTCCCCGTATTACCGTTCACGGCTACTCCGCATCGGCGTATGGATCAGCTATGGAAAACTGAGCCAGAATATCCGTTTCCAGCCCTTCCATCTCATCAGCTTCTTCATCTGTCTGATGATCAAATCCCAAAATATGTAAAAAGCCGTGTACTAATAGATGGCAATAATGCGCATAAACGGTAATATTTTTTTCTGCCGCCTCGCGCTGCAACGTTTCAAACGCCAAGATAATATCGCCGAGCTCCGCTGTTTCGGACTTATCCAGCAAATCCCAAAACTCGTCATCATCAATATTGGCAAACGACAACACGTTTGTCGGCTTATCCATCTTGCGAAATTCTTTGTTTAACCGTTGCACTTCCGCATTGTTGCTGAGGCTGACATTGATTTCAAACGCCTTATCAAGCGCCAAAAGTTCGTGTCCCGCCGCCTCTGCGACATATTCAAACGCCAAATCTTTCAACTCTTCGGCAACTTTCACCGCGTCAAAATCAACGTTGTCAAACCACTGCGGCTCATCAACGGCGACGTTCAGGACAATCCTACTTTTCATCTTGCTCCCTCTTGCTCTTTTCCTCGTATGCTTTGACGATTTTTGCCACCAGTCCGTGCCGGACGACATCATTGGCAGAAAACGTTACCGCCCCGATATTGCTGATTCCTTTAAGCGTATCAAGCGCATCGCGCAAACCGGAAATCACCCCGCGCGGCAAATCCACCTGGCTCAAATCGCCGTTAACCACCATACGCGAATTTTCGCCCAGACGCGTCAAAAACATCTTCATCTGCATCGGCGTCGTGTTTTGCGCCTCATCCAGAATCACAAACGCATTGGACAATGTCCGCCCGCGCATAAACGCTAACGGTGCAATTTCAATCTCGCCGAGCGCCAGTTTCTTGTCAACCTGCTCCGCCGGCAACATTTCATACAGCGCATCATAAAGCGGACGTAAATACGGGTCAACCTTTTCCTTCAAATCGCCGGGAAGGAAGCCCAGATTTTCACCGGCTTCCACCGCCGGACGCGACAAAATGATTTTATCCACGGCGCCTTCCAGCATCATAGAAACCGCCAACGCCACCGCCAGATACGTTTTACCCGTTCCGGCCGGCCCTAAGCCGAATACCAGCTCATTCTGCATCATTTCGGTAATATACTTGGCTTGTGTCGCCGACCTTGGATAAATATAACGCTTCTTCGTTTTCAAAACAATCTCGCTCAAAGACTGTTTTTCATCAACCGATTCGGCACCGCCGCAAATCCGCACCGCCGCCTTGACTTCCTGTTCGCCGATAGCCTGCCCCTTGCTGGCTTTCTCATACAGAATATCAATCGCCGTCTTGGCATTTTCCGCATCGTTTGCCGCCCCGCGAATGGTAATCTGATTGCCGAAACTGATAATTTCAACATCAAGCATCCGTTCAATCAAGCGAATATTGGCATCATTAGCGCCAACCACCACTTTTAATAATTGGTTATTAAACAATTCAAAACTGAGTTCTGCCATATTACGCGACCTCCCCGCTTAAAGAGTTGGTTGAAGCGTCCGTTATCCGAACGTCAACTATTTTGTTAAGTAAAGACATATCTGCCGCCGTATGCACGTTTTGCATATACGGTGAGCGTCCCGCCAGCTGGCCTTTATGCCGGCCTTTGGTTTCAAACAGCACCGGCATAATCTTTCCGACACTGTCTTTGTTAAACTTTGTTTGATATGAAAAGAGCAAATCCTGCAACACCTGCAACCGCTCCTTTTTCACCTTTTCCTCAATCTGTCCTTCCATCACCGCCGCCGGTGTCCCCGGACGTCTGCTGTATTTAAAAGAAAAGGCCTGTATATATTTCACCCGGTTGACTACCTCAAGCGTCTGCTTAAAATCATCATCGCTTTCCCCCGGAAATCCGACAATAAAATCCGACGACATCCCGATAGCCGGATTCGCTTCTTTCAGTTTATCAACCACACGAAGATAATCATCACGCGTATGCCGCCTGTTCATTCTTTTCAACACGCTATCCGAACCGGACTGTATCGGCAAATGCAGATACGGCATAAGTTTATCCAGCTCCTTGTGGCAACGAATTAAATCATCATCAACATCAGCCGGATACGACGTCGTATAACGGATTCGCTTAATGCCGTCAATCTCCGCAACCTTATACAGCAAATACGCCAGATTGCGTTCTTTTCCGTTTGCATCTTCCCCGTGGTAGGAATTGACATTCTGCCCCAGCAGATTCAACTCAACGCTGCCCGTTTCGGCGAGCCGCCGCGCTTCCCGCAAAATATCTTCAACCGGACGCGACATTTCCACACCGCGCGTATACGGCACCACGCAATAAGTGCAAAAATTGTTGCACCCCTCCTGAATTGCCAAATAAGAACAACCGCCTTCCGCTTTATTCTCCGGCAGCTTGTCAAACTTTGAAACTGCCGAAAATTCCGTATCCAGCAACTTGGCATCCCGTTTGTTAAAAATCTCTTCCACCACCTCTTTAAGCCGAAAATATCTGAGCGGTCCCAGCGCAAAATCAACATACGGCGCTCTCTTCAAAATCTCCGCGTCTTCCGCCTGCACGACACAGCCGGTTACGCCGATAACCGTATCTTTTCCCTCGGCCAGCCTCTCCTGCTTAATCAGATAAGCGCGTCCCAAATCGGAAAAAACTTTCTCCGCCGCTTTTTCGCGTATATGGCAGGTATTAAACACAACCACATCCGCATCGCGTTGCACCGTGGTTTCTTTGAGTCCCATCTCGTCCAGCATTCGCGCCATTCGCCCCGAATCATAGACATTCATCTGGCAACCGAACGTTTTTATAAAATATTTTTTCCCCATACGTTTCAACATCAAATTCTGTTCTCTTATATTTACGCAAAAGCATAGCACCAAACTTTCATTTTTTCAAACAAAATCTGTTCTGCCGGACATTTTTCCTGCGAAAATGTTTTTTCCTGTTGCAAGATAATTGTTTTTCGCGCATAATAAAAGAAAAAGAAACAACTCAAGGAGCAGATAATGCCGGTCGCCCGTTCGCCCGAAGATATATGCCTGCAAAGCGCTTCCCCGAAAGAAAAGTCTTTCTTTCTTGCCGTGTTATGCGCGCTCGCCCGCATTGACGGCGACTTCAAAGCCGGCGAACTCCGCTACATTAAAGAACTCGCAAGGCGGATGAAAGCGGAAATGTCCCCGCAGGTATTTGCCTGCTCGCCTGAAGACTGTTGCCGTCTAGCCGCGGAAATTAACAACCGCCGCCTGGCACTGGAACTCATCAAAAATATGTTTATCCTTGCCTATACCGACAATGATTTTACCGATTCGGAAGGCCGTTTTATATGCGATATCGGCGATGCCCTGCATATTGAACCGCAAAAAATAAGCCAGATAAGCTCTTGGATTATTGACCAAATAATCTGGCTGGAACAAAAAGCCCTGATTTTTGAAGATACACCGCAAAAAGGAGCTGTTGACAATGCCAAACGATAAAACCCCCAACTATTATCTGCTTATCCAAAAGCAATTAAAAAAACAATATGCCGAAATGGAAAAAAGCGAACTCAACGCTTTAACCCGCGAAATTGTTTTTGCGCCGGATAATTACGCCGCCGAAATTGACGGACGCGCCGTACCGATTGCCGCCGTGCGTGAAAGTCTTGCCAATTCAATAGAGCGTAGCGCGGAAGGTGAAATCGCTATCCCTTATTCGCTGGATGCGGAAATTGCCGATATGATAGAAAAAAACAACTGCGAAACCTCTTCCATGAACGAATATTACCGTTGGATTACAGCCACTGCGGAAATTATCCGCAATATGGGAGACGGCGAAATCACCGAACAGGACGTTGAGGAAAGAAACGGCTTTATTGCCCATAGTTTTGACCGTGAAGCTGAAATACTTTTATGCCTGTCGCTTTACGGCAATGCGCCCACGCCAAAAAATCGCGAAAAAATAAATATGCTCCAGTTCAAGCTGGCGCGCCTGCGGGAAATGCGCAGCATTGTCCGCAACACCTCAACCCTCGTCAACACGCGCGAGATAACCAAAGAAAAGCGCGATAAAATCCGCGCATACTATCATTACTGTCGCGATTTATTGGCGCAAAAAGCAAATTCTTCCCCTAATTTTAACCAGAAATTAAAACTATATATAAATGATTATAGCGATGAGGATTTTGACGAAGACTTGCCTTTTATGGATATGGATGACCTGCGCACCGCCGTATTGGAAATGATGCGTGAGGCTGAAGGAGCCGCTGCCGGCAATTACCGCACGCAAAATGCAGACGAATACGGCAAAGGGCAACCCGACAAGGCAGAAGAATTAAACATAAACGGCATCTTATCGTCTGTCCGCCAAAACGAGGGGCGATAATTGGATTATAACTTTAACAAGGAGATAAATTTATGGAAATTATGCTGGAATCCATCCTCTGGTGCATTGAAGGGGTTTTAGAAATTTACTTTATTCTGGCCGTCGTAAACATCGCGCTATATTGGTGTATGCACTTCAACATCATCGGCCAAGGCGGCGAAGCATTCAAAAAATTTCTCGCTTTTCTGCATCAGATAACCGAACCGGTTTACGCCAAACTGCGTGAAAGAATCAAGCCCGTATCCGGCTTTGACATTTCGCCTTATGTATTGATACTGGCCTTATTGGTCGTCTTGCATATTCTGGAAAAAACCCGCCACGTCCTAACACCGGCAGTCAACGTATAGCTGGACTTGTCCATAGACAGGAGACGCCGTATGTTCTATGACCAAACGCCATCCGGCCTCATTCTCCGCATCCGCGTAACGCCTAACGCCGCCCAAAACGGCATAACCGGTATATTTGTTGACGGAACTCAACAGAAATTTCTCAAAATTTCTGTTGTTTCCGTTCCAGAAAAAGGCAAAGCCAACCGGGAACTGATAAAATACCTGAGCAAAGCATTGCATTTAAGCAAAAGCAGTCTGACCATTATCCGGGGTGAAAACGACCGTTGCAAAACAATCTGCATTGCCGCCCCCGTATCGGCTGAAACCGCGGCACAACTTACCAAATGGGAACAGGAATATGACAGCGCAACTTCTGAACGGTAAACAACTGGCCGCCGACATTCGCAGCCGGTTAAAAGAAAAAATCGCCGGGTTTGCCGCCGCTCCCGGCTTGGCGGTTATTCTCGTCGGCAACGACCCGGCAAGCGAAATCTACATCCGCGCCAAACAAAAAGCCTGTGCCGAAATTGGTATTAGGGCGGAAGCTTTTCACCTGCCGGAAAATACCTCCCAGGCCGAACTCACCCATCTGATAAACCGCTTAAACAACACTCCTGAAATCAACGGTATATTAGTCCAGCTGCCTCTTCCCCGCCACCTCAACGAAAAGGAAATTCTCCTTGCCGTCGCGCCGGAAAAAGACGTTGACGGATTTCATCCGTACAATGCTGGCAGCATTATCCAAAAACGCGCCGGAGCATTCGCCCCCTGCACGCCGAAAGGTATTCTCCGCCTGCTTGACACAACCGGCAAAGACCTAAACGGACTGAACGCAGTTATTGTCGGCCGCTCGCAAATTGTCGGAATGCCAGCGGCGCACCTCCTTCTAAATCGCAACTGCACCGTAACCATTACCCACTCACACACGCAGAATCTGCAGAAAATTTGCCAAACGGCGGATATTCTCATCGCCGCTCTGGGAAAATCCGAATTTATAACCGGAGAATATGTCAAACCGGGCGCCATCGTCATTGATGTTGGCATAAACCGCACAGAAAACGGCTTAAAAGGCGATGTCAACTTTGCCGAAGCAGCGGAAATTGCCTCTTACATCACTCCCGTCCCCGGCGGTGTCGGCCCGATGACCATCGCTATGCTTTTGGAAAACACCTGTGAAGCATTTTTTAAACAGCACCGCTCTTAAAATCCTTCATTGCCGCATTATATAAAAGGGCATCGTATTCACCAGTTGCTTCCGAGGAGTTATGCAATGCAGCATTTAGGCAATATTTTTCTATACAATAACAACAGCATTAACAGAGAATTATATCACCAGAATTTGGAAAAACAGGGCTATTTTTTATTTGACACCGATAACCTGCATAAATTCAGCCTGTATCACAAAGAAGTAACGCCGAATGTCCTTTTGTTTGATTTTGCGCCGCACACGCCGATAGAATACATCGCCTCGCTTGAAAATAACTTCAGCCGCGCCTCAATTCCGCTGATTGTCGTTTCCGAAGCGCCAAATGCCATGATTTACCACCCGTCCATCAGCCATTACCTGAACCATGAAGAAGCCGCCCGCCGCCTGTCGGACATTCTGGAAAGCTACTGCATCGGCGGCAAACATCACCATATTCTCTATATCAATCTGAAACCATACGAACGTTCGGATTTTGCCAAATCCGTCCGCGCCAGCACCTACACGATGTTTGAAGTCAACAACATCGCCTCCGCGCAAAAATATCTGCAAAAAAATCGCCCCTCCGTTATCTGCATCAATTTCCTGCCGGTCTTAAGCAAATCGCAAAAACTCTTTGCCTTTCCCAAAACTTTTTATGTGGAAAACACGCAAAATATTAAGGAAATTGAACAATTTTTAAATTAAACATAAAAGCCGTAACATAATTTTTCTAGGATAAATTTATGGCTCTTCGTGATTTAACCCGCCGGATTTACGATTATACGTTAAATTTGGCCGCCCGGCAAAACGCTTTGACCTGGCTGTTTATCATTGCTTTTATTGAAAGTTCTTTTTTCCCGATTCCGCCGGATATTATGATTATCCCGATGGTCTTGGCCACCCCGAAAGATGCTTACAAAATTGCCGGCGTCGCCACACTTGCCAGTGTCCTCGGCGGTTGGTTCGGCTATTTCATCGGCGTTTACGGTTTTGAGCTGATTGCCCGCCCGCTGCTTGAATTCTACGGCTATATGCAGCAATTCGGCGAATTTGAAAATTACTATCACGAATACGGCGCCTGGATTGTTTTTGGAGCCGGCTTAACGCCCTTCCCCTATAAAATCGTAACCATTGCCAGCGGCGTCGTCCGGCTTGATATGGTGGTCTTTACCATTGCCTCCATCATCGCACGCGGTATGCGGTTTTACTTCATCGCCTGGCTCTTAAAGCGCTACGGCGACCCGATGAAAGTATTTATTGAAAAAAATCTCAACTTGCTTTCCGTCTTGTTTATGCTGTTACTGATTGGCGGATTCGCCGCAATAAAACTGCTGTAACAGAGTAAAAACAGCCCATTAAAATAAGCGCCTTTGTGGCGCTTATTTTTTTACATAAAAAATACGATAAACATATGGTAAAAGCAAAGCTAATTGGTTACTTGGCAATATACTTAATCTTTTGGAAAAATATCGCAGCTATTGCCTTTTCGGTCATTTCCTTGTATTTCTCTTTCAAATACATTCTGTTAAAAAAGCAGAGTGCCGATAGATTATTCATCAAAAAGGTGAAACTAAAGCGGCAGATATAAAACTACCGTTTTCTTTGCGAAATGTAGATAAAGAGCTTGCATAAAACTTTGAAATGGTATGTAGTATAATTGTTTTAACTAATTATTAATATATAAATATAAAAACATGAAAAAATTATTATTTATTGCCTTATCAGGTATTATTTCTTTGTCATCTTGTACAGAAAATCAGCGAGCCAGAACATTCGGTGGAGATATGACTATTCGCTTAAAGGCTGGTGAAAAACTTATGATGGCAACATGGAAAGGTGAAGATCTTTTTTATTTGACAGAACCAATGGAAGAAGGGTATGTGCCTAAAGTTAAATTTTTTTACGAAAATTCTTCTTATGGTGTTCTTGAAACAACAGTTAAGTTTGTTGAAAGTCGATAAAGATTGATACCTTATACAAAAAGCTCCCCAAAAATTGTAATGCGATTTTCGGGAGTTTTTTTGCATTAATTATAACAAAACGGACAACCAACTAAGCCGGCAGGCCGTTTCTAACCGAAGGAAAGAGCCTTCTACCGCCCTTCCTTAATCGCCTCAATCAATTCATGCGTTGTCGGAATATGGCCGTTCGCATACATCGGATCTTGCGCAAAACGATAAACCTGATGTCCGGCAAAAAGCAGATTCGCATCGGTATTGCCGTTATGCCCGATGTCAAACAAAGTTTTATGAATACAATAGGTTCGCGGGTCACACATTTTGCCGGTCGTCCCTTTGGCTCCAGACCATGCCGAAAATTGGCATTGCGACAGACATCCCAGACATTTTGCTCTGTCGTCTTTCATCTCTGCCCACTCTGCCGGTGTCAAAAAGACCACCGTGCTGTCCGGCGTCTCCTGAATAACCGTATAACCGGCCTTCATCTGATTATCCGCTTTTGCAAAATCCGCCGCTTTAATATAAACGGTTTTAACATTGCTCAGCGCCAACGGCGTATCAAATTCCTCATTTGCCTCAAGACTGTAAGCAATCTCACCGTCTTTGCGTTCCATCAGCCGACTCAAAAACTTATTCTTAATCGCCGAGGAATAAAATCCGGTCGGGCTAAACCGTTGC
This sequence comes from uncultured Alphaproteobacteria bacterium, assembly GCA_944392865.1. Lineage (GTDB taxonomy): Bacteria > Pseudomonadota > Alphaproteobacteria > RF32 > CAG-239 > CAG-267. The sequence continues at coordinate 19,080 of CALXYD010000016.1, read as the reverse complement.
AAAATAACATCGCCCGGTTTTGTATGCCGCATAACATTCTGCCATGCTTGGCTTATCGGGCTCTCCTTCGTAATCATCGGCCGCGTGCCGAACTGAAATGCCACCGCGCCGATTTCCGGATTATCCAGATAATCTTCCCATTCGCTCAAACACCAAACGCCGCCGGCAATAATAATCGGCTTTTCCTGCAAACCGAGTTTGTTCAACGTTGCCCGCAACTCCTTTATTCTGTTATATGGATTCTGCGGCTCTTCCGGATTCTCCGCATTGGATAAACCATTATGTCCGCCGGCCAGCCACGGATCTTCATAAACCACGCCGCCTAAAAACTCGCTGTAATTGGCGTATGACCTTTTCCATAAAATCTGAAACGCACGCGCCGAGGAAACAATCGGGTAATAATAAACCCCGTGCGACGAAGCAATTTCGCCCAGTTTATAAGGCAACCCCGCCCCGCAGGTAACGCCATGGATAAGACCTTTCGCTCCTTCCAAAACGCCGGAAATAACCTTTTCCGAATCTGCCAATTCCCACAATTCATTAACATGGATTCGCCCGTTGTTTCCGGCTATCTCATGGGCAATTTGCGCTTGAGCGATACCGCCTTTAATCGCACCGGCAATCAAATCCTCATGCCGCTCCTGACGTTTTATACGCACGGAACGCTCCATTACCGGCTTGCCGTTTTCATCATAAAAATCAGCGCTGACCAGAGAAATTGTCCCGACACAGCCCTCTTTGGCAAAATGCCCGCTGCTGCGTCCGTCCGTTCCGTTAATACCCTTTCCTCCCTCAATTATCGGGAGAACTTCCTTGCCTGAAATAACGACATTTTTTAGCTTAATCACTGTGGTTCCCTTATTCTTAAAACAAACATATACTAAATTTATAACAACAATTTTTTAAATGAAAAGTAGGCACTTGCCGAACTGTTAGTATCCTCAAAGAAACCATCTTCTAAAAAGCCTTAAACAAACGCGCCCACTCAATATCATTCCCCGTCACCAATGCAATCGCCGCGCAACAATAAGTATATGTAATCAGGGCATTTATCGTCGCCCCGCCAATTCTTCTGACCAACACGGTTCGGTATCTCCGTATCAAAAAGTGCAACAGATTAAAAAACAAAATATACAAAATCAATTGCAAAGATATCCCCAACCTTGCCAAATCCGGCCTCATCTCAAATGCGATACGCGGCCAAAACGTCATCAGCAGGCTATACGCCGTTACGAGAAAATATGTCAGCCGCATAACCCTTTTTTCGCTCTGCATCTGTTGCATTTTCTCGGCTTTAAGGCTTTCTTTTGACAATTTCTTCAGCTCAAAACCGCGGATTTTCTTCGGTCCTTCCTTCTCCTCTTTAATAATTTTCAGATTCGCCTTAAATTTATCTTCCGCCACGCATAATCCGCACCCTTTATTGGTAAAATACGCATGGTTCGGATTCTTTTTGCAATGCTTAAGATTCTTCAAAAGATAATCTAATTCCGCCTGCCATTCCGCCGCTGTCGGACGCTTTTGCCCTTTGACAAACGCCCGATCAAACAGTTTCATTGTGCTTTGCGGCAAAAACTCATGTATACTATACGGGTGCGGTGCCTGATAGCTGTCGCCCCACATACCGTAAGCATAATGATACTGTTCAATCCGTTCCTGAATGGAAAGCGCACTGTCCGCATTCTTTTTAACCACGCCGGAAAAAGGGTGGATACCATTGTTCAGCAACTTGAAAATAATCACGGCCAGCGCAAATTTATCCTGTTCTTCGCCCATTTCATCGCACGACTGCGTCATTCCCTCGGGATATATATATTCATCGCTGACAAACTCTGCCGGAAAACGCGCCTGTTCGCCCTGGATTGAGAATCCGTCGCAGTCAAACATCGCCACCGTCATCGTTTTTTTATAAATAGAAACATTCGCCGGCTTCAAATCAATAATATAATGCCCGTATTTATGCAGCGACGCCACCATCAGCGCCACATTATAAGCCGCCATAACCCGGTATTCATATTTGTCGCTGAGCCCGAGCTTTGCCCTGACCGCCCCCTGCATTAAATGGTCAAGCGACACCGCTTCCGCCGTATTGATAAACGGCATCATATACCCGACGCAATAGCCCTCGTCATCTTCCAGCACCGCTTCCGGCCAGGCAATTTGCACATATTCAACACCGCCCGAATGAACGCTGGGAATATTCGGATTATTGACCACCATCGCCTCAAGCTTCAACCGGTTGGTATTGCTCTTTTGCCGTTCATGAAATATCTTCGCCACTTTTGCCGGCTGGCCGACGATTGCATAAATTTTTCCGGCCGCACCGCCTTTGTTCAGAAGTTTCCCGAGCGTCAACCGTTCAAAATGCCTATCGGCAAAAATCGCATTATACTGCAACGCCTTCTCATCATCTTCCGTCTGAAGCAAATTCGCCTGTGCCGTTTCCGTTGTCATAGCCCCGCCCACAAAAATGTCTTATCATCAGAATTAAGTTTCCGCGCCCGTTCCGTATCCAGCGTATTTTTCAAAGCCTGCAACGCCCGCGCCTTATTAGGCTCTTTCCTGAGATAGCTGTTAATCGGCTCAATAAACCCCTGTTTTAACCGGCACATATCATCAGATAACGCAAAATTCGTAACGCCGTCCGTCATCAAAAACAAAGCCTCTGCTTTATCAATTCGCGTAAATCTCAGACATTCTTTCCAATTCGCCATCGTGTAAAAATACGTTTCGCACGAAAAATTGCCGTTCGCCGGACGGGAAAGCGTATAACGCTCCGTATTTGTTTTATTGCGGATAAAAACCGCCGCCCCTCTGTCATTTTGCCGAACCAAATTATCCGCACCATTCGCCAAAGAAACACTGTCATGCACGGCAATCCCCGCCCCGTCGCCGATATGGAAAAACACGCCACGGTTATTATGATACGCCACACCGACCACCGTTGCCGAAAAATTCAAAATCTCCGCTTCGGATTTGCTCCTGTTCAACCGGTGGATAACCAGTTTTCCCCGCGCCATTTGTATCGCCTTGGCAACCGCCTCCTCCACATTTTTAAGCGGCGTATTGATAAGCACGTTGACCAGCGTTTCGCAAACAATTTTCGCCCCGATTTTGCCGTATTTAGCCGACCCGGCCCCGTCTGACACTACCGCCACCAGCTTATTCCCCGAACACGCATACTGATAAAAATCCTGGCACGGCTTTTGTTTTGCCAAATGCAACCCGCCGGTAATTTTCGTCGCGATAACCCTGATGTTCCTAGGCGTTTTCTTCATGCCACGCCTCAATATCGTCAAGAATATCAGGCATATTCGGCGCCGCCCGTGAAATACAGGAAACACTGCGCGACAGCCACAAAAAGAATTCCGTAAACTTCAGCCCGCTTAAACGTTTCGGCGGCAACAGGGAAAACTTTGCCAATTTTTCCAAATTTGCCCCTTGTGTTCCAACCGCATGAATAACCACTTTTTTATTCTGCTGCGCTTCACGGCACTTGGCCGCCGCCAACTCCCAGCCGTAATCCGTCGGTTCGCCGTCGCTGATAAGGAAAATCCACGGCCTTTTAGAGGTAATCCCGCAACTGTCATACAAACATTTCTGTTCTTCAATTTTATGCAATGCCGTTTCCATGGCTTTGCCAATGGGAGACAACCCGGACGCCTCCATCACCGGCGCCGTAAAATTCATCGCATCAACCCAATCCGCCGAGATTTCCGCATCGTCCTTGCCGTATGCTTTAATCACCAGAAGTTGCACCCGCGAACTGGCATCAATATCTTCCTTCAGCTCTTTTTCCAACGCCTGCAAACCCGTATTAAGCTGCTTTATTGGCTCGCCGCGCATTGACCCCGAGCAATCCAACACCAAAATACACGGCGTCCGCTCATTGGCATTTTCGGCAAATTCCACGTATGGAATCATCACATCGGCAAATTCTTCTTTTTTATCCATCTCAACACCTTAAATTATTTTCGCCCACTCGGCAACTTCGCAAGCCCGCACCGACAATCAATGCCGCGGATAAGTATGCGGATAGCCGCTCCCCTCAATCGGCACGTTTGCGGAAACCCGCCCGCACCCGCTGATATACAGAATGGAAAAAAATACTGAAAAAATCATTAAAAACTTAACCAAATCTTTCATTTTTTACCCTATATATTGTAATAATCCTACGGCAAGCATATATCAAAACCGCCGAATGTGCAAAATTCAATTCATTTATTAACAGGAAAAAAGCTATGTCCGCACTCTGTCGCCTGCTGGTTTGTCTGCTGTTACTCACTGCCAACGCGTTCGCATACAACGGCCCCAAAGGGCTGTATGTCTTGGAATATCCCGTCGCCATGCCGGATGTCCCGGTTATCTCCGAACAAGGCGTGCCAACCGCCATAACCGACACCGCTTCCGACTTGACCGTCCTTATTTTCTGGTCGCAAAGTTGTTTCCCTTGCCTGCGGGAAATGAAAAAGCTTGAAAAATTCTACCCTGAAGCCGCCCGGGACAACATCCGCGTTATGCTTGTTTCGCCGGCCTCCGAATGGACGGATAACGCGGAAGAGCGACTTTTTTTAGCCAAATACGGCGCACCGACGATTCCTTTTTATCATGATGAAAACAACCGGCTTTCCCTAAGCCTCGGTATCGGTTCCACCCCGTATGCCGTTATCGCCGACCGTTCCGGCAAAAAAGTCGCCACCATTCAAGGCGAAGCAGACTGGAGTTCCGCCAAACTCTACAAAAAAATCAAAAAGCTGATAAAACCGCTCCCAACGCCGGCCATGCAGGCAAACCCGCCGTCAGAGACTTCCGCCGCCCTGCCGCAACCTGATGCTAATTCCCGGATTTATCCACCGGCTCCGCAATCTCCCGCCATTCCGTCTTACGCACCCGAACAGCTTTAATCGCCCGAACGGCTTAATTGCTTCAGCATCAACAACAAATGCGGTGCAGCCGCATATTTCTGCCGCGCATAATAGGCCGTTCGTTCCTTTTTAATCGCCTCAATCTTCTCCCGCCGCAACCTTGCTGCCGCCAGTTCCTCCTCACGCGCGCTCTGAGGATAGGCCTTATCCAACGCAAAAACTTCATACGCTTCCGTCAGCGAAGCCTGTATCGTCTGCCGCACGCCGCGTTTTTTCATTTCCGCAAACAAAGCTTTAATTTGCGGGTCAACCCGCGCCCGCACGATTTCCTGTTGCCGTTGCAATCGCTTATCCCAATGTTTGATATATTGCAAACGCACCTGTCCGTTGCCCAAATCATCCAGATAAACCCCGCCGGTAATATCATACACATCCGGCGTAATTTTCAGCCGCATTCTATACAAAAGCTCATGGGTAACATAATCTGCCGGATAAATATCAATAAACAGCTTTCCGGGATACTTTTCCCGGTTTTCACAACAAATCACTCTAAACTTATCATACATCGGTTAAACCTCTCGCATTGGTTTCCCTCCCCGACGCAAGCGCTAACATAACCGATAAGATTTTTAAAGTAAAGCACTAAAAACAAAAAATGCGGCAAGCCGCCACCTGCCGCACCTTATCTCACAATATTTAACCGTCAATGCACTTCGCATTCCTTCTGGTTTTTGCCCTCCGCAGCGTATTTCTCCAATATCACCGCCGCCTTTTTAGGCATTGACAAACACCCCGGCCCCGCAATGCAACCGCCTTCACAGCACATAACTTCCAGCATATTGCAGCCCTCATCCAGACCTTTCAGCGCATAACGCTTCAAATCTTTCACCGTATCTTTGTTCAATCCGTTAATCTTCATCGGCCGGTAATCCGCCCGCCCATCAATCAGATTGGCAACTGCCGCCGCCACGCCGCCGGATATGGCATAGCGCCGCGACTGCAACGACGTCTCGTCGGCAAACAAAGCCGCTTCTTGCGCGTTAATATCAATATTCTTCGCCGCAAACATCGCCTGCACATCGGCAAACACCAAGACATAATCCACATTCGGATTATTCTCCGCCTCAAGCCGCTTTGCCAGGCACGGCCCGACAAACACCGATACCGCGTCCGGATAACGTTTTTTCAACACTTCCGCGGCATAAAACATCGGACTGCCGGTATGCGATACAAACTTTTCCATCTCAGGCACATGCACTTTTGCCGTCTTGACGTATGCCGGACAGCACGATGTTGTCATAAACGGCGCGCCTTCCTCCATCCGCTCAACAAATTCCGCCGCCTCATTTTTGGACGTGTATTCCGCCCCGTAAGCAACCTCAATAACATCATCAAAGCCCAGCGCTTTATACGCGGCGATAACTTTGCCCAAATCATTGCCGAACTGCCCGAGAATAGCCGGTGCCACCATCGCAACAACTTTTTTGGCCGGATTTTGCAACGCATTCAGCACGTCAATCATCTGCGAGTTATACACAATCGCGCCAAACGGGCAGGACTGCAAACACTTTCCGCAGGAAATACACTTGTCTATGTCAATTTCTTCCCTGCCGTCCGCATCTTTTTTAATCGCATTAACCGGACACGGCTCTTCACACGGCACAACCGATTTATGAATAGCGCCGTAAGGGCAATATTGCGCACACAAACCGCACTTAATGCACTTGTCTTGCTCAATAAACGCCTTATCCGTAACTGTAATTGCTTTCTTGGCGCAATTTGCCTCGCACGGCCGCGCCACGCACGCCTGACACATCGGCGTTACCTCAAACATCTTGCTCCGGCAGGCATTGCACGCCGCTTTAATAACCGATAACCCCGCTCTTTCCGGCTTGGTTCTCGCCAACGCATCCGCTGCAAACTCTTTCAAACTCCGATTCGCGTCAACATCTTGCGGCAAAAAGCCCATCGCCGCCAAAATCTGCCCTTTAAGCGCGGCCTTTTCCGCCTCGGGATTATGGCGGAAATCCTTGCCCTTCGCCAATTCGTTCAATGCTTCTTCAATATCTTCCAGCCCTTTTTCCACAAAGGACTTCGCCACTCTCTGCATAACTTCGGCGCGAATATACGCCACATTGTTTTTTGCCGTCAGCATCAGCATTCCTTTCCTTATGATAGTCCGTCTTATAAAGATTATAGTGCGCAATGTATAAGATTTCTTTAAAAATGCAAGCAAAAAGCGCCACTTGCCCGCAAAAACGCTTTATTTGCCCTTTCTTTGCATTTTTTACTTGACGCATAGACAAAAATACGCTATAAAAACGCAGATTTAATAAATTTATGTTTAATTTTTCTAAATTTTATAATTATGGACTCATTTAATTATGGCGGACAGAACTACGAAAGATTGGATTACAGCGTCATGTGCAGCACACCCCGCCGCAATTACACTTCCGGAAACAAGTCTTTCGACGACAAAGCTCTTACCGAGCTTAAAGAAGAATTGACCGAAGAGGAAAAGAAAGAACCGATTGTAATGGTTTATGCCGCAGACGGATACATTTACCACACCTGCGAAACAAAATCATCCATTGCGCTAAGTCTCGCCGGACAAAACAATGCGATTAAAAGCACTGTAAAAAGGATGCGCCCGTGCAATGCGATTGCGGTTTATTTCCGCCACGCCAACGGCGCGACCCGGCTCTGGAAAGCCTGCCGTTATTCATCGGCAGACCGTCCACTCTACTTGAATAAAGAATTGTTGATAAGTACATTAAAGAAAACCAAGTACTTCACCAACATTTCCATCCGGCTCGGGCGATTGACCGAAAAAGGCATAAAATACATTGCCTGGCAGGTCAGCACGGATCAGGGATTATATTACATCCCTTGGCACAACGGCAGTTTTGTGGAAAACAATGTAAACCTGGAATTTGAAGAAAAAGAATTCAAAGAACTGCGCCAGACTTATGATATCCTAAAGTTTGCTCTCTGTATCGGAGAACACGATACCTATCGTATTCTCACCGCCTAAAGCAAAAAAACACCCGGAAGCCTCCCCGCTCCCCGGTGTTTTTTTATGCACAAAGTACTTTGTTAAAACGAACTCTGCACACCAACGATTCCGATATAATCGGTGACGCCCTTTTCCCCGTCGGCATTAAACCGCGCCTGCACTTTTCCGGTCAGGCTCAAATCTTCTTTCGGCTGCCCTTGGTAATATAAGCCCAAATCATATTCGCGCGCTTCCGGCGTCAGCGACATCTTGAGTTTATTCATATAAACCGTGTCCGAATAATTGTCGCGCCCGTTCGCATACATCAGCGACGCGCTCCCTTTAACCACCGACAACGGCGATGACAAGCTGACGCCAATTTTATCCGTTGCATTCAGGCGGTATTCCCCGGCCAGCATAAAACTTTCCGTCTGCAAGTCCGAAATTGCCAACATCGGCGTATCCGCCCCTTGCGTAAAGCCGCGATAATACGCCGCGATTAACGATATGTCAGGCGTCAGATTCAGCGCAGCCCGCAATCCCATATAATAGGTTGACGTATCGCCAAATTCAAAACCGCCCGTCCCGTTCATTCCGAGCATTGCCTCATTTTCATTCAACATACCACCAAGCGCCGCCAACTCTAAATAATCAGTCAGATTAAAGCTGTATTCGCCGGTAAAAGCGTAAGAACGCTCCGTAAACGAATGATTGTCCTGCTCATAATCACGCTCATATAAACCGTTTTCACCGGTTTGCAGCGAAAGTTTCAAACGTGACGTATCGCTCAAATTCATCGTATTTTCCGCACCGTATGCTTCGTTCATCGCCAAATACGGATTAGACGTCGGCGTCAACACGCTTTCCGGCGTATCATAGCGACTGTTCTCGGCATAATAAAAACGGGTACTTCCGCTGTCCGTTTCGTGCGTAACCTCCATCGTCGCCAACCCGGCTCTCCCGCCGTTGTCCATACTCTCGCTTGACGTGAACGCAAAACCGGTTTTGTCGTCTTTTATCGTCTTTTTCTTACCGCCCAGAGCCAAACGGGAAACGGCATTACGGAAATTTGCATTGGAAGCGTGCGTTTCATTAACCAACTTGTCCGTGCTGTATTCAAACGGACGCTTCAGCGCATCAAACGCCGTTACGGTCTTCGGCAACGATTTTAATATTTTATTTTGCACCGACGTCGGCAATGACAATTTGGACATCCCTGTCGGCGTCAGCGAATCAAAAGACGAAGATGACGCCAACTCTAAGCCGTCAATCGGTGTTGTAACCGCCGCCTCCAAATCAAGCGCGCCCTGCCCGTATCTATTTTTATCGGCATATTCCCCTTGGTCGTTTGCCGTTTCAAGCAAAATATACGCCACATTCTGCGCCGAAAGCCACGGATAATACCCCTGCAACAAAGCCACGCTGCTCGCCACTGCCGGCGTCGCCATTGACGTTCCATTACTATGAACAAAGCCCTCGTCAGCACCGGCCGTTGATTCTATATTCGTCCCCGGCGCCGCGATACAGTAGCCGGAGGCCGACCCGCACCAATTCGCATAATCCGCCAGATAGCCGGACGGCGCGGATGAATCTGCCGTTGCCGCATCTAACGCCGTTACGGCCAGAAAAGGAACTTCATATTTCCCCGGTCCGTCATAACCATAATCGGATAAATCCAGATTTCCCATACCTGCATGTGCCGCCGCATTTTGCTGCCTATCATTTCCTGTAGCCTGCACCCATACCGCGCCATTCTTCGCCGCGTAGGCATAAGACTGCACACTGCCTTCATCAATTTGCGGCAACATATCGGCATTATCCGCTGTCAGGCCGGTTTCGGGAATTGAATACCCCCAACTATTGCTGAACACTTTAACATTATCATTGTCCACCATACTTTTGACCGTTTCAAAAATAGGCGTTTCCAAATCCCAGCTTGCCGAAACGATTTCTGCATTTTCAAATGCAACTCCATGGCTCCCCATATCATTTTTACTGCCGGCAATAATACCTGCCACATGTGTCCCGTGATTGAGTTGCTGCGCAATCTGCCACCAATTATTTATATCGCCGGGCACAAAATTATTGATGGCGCTTGTTCCTGCCGCATTGCCTCCGCCGCCGTTCATCACATAAAAGTCGCTCTGCGACAGCCCATACGCTGCTAAAACCTCATTGAGTTGGCTTTCCGTCAACCCCACCCCGGCCACATCTACGCTCACTGGGATTGGATAGGTGGCGTCAGAACTGTCAACCTGCAGAAAATAATAATCTCCGTCGCCCGACTCTGCATCCGGCATATAGAAAATATACGTTTCAAGATTGCCTTCAAAATGCCCGCGAATATTCCCTATGTCATTATATTTGTTAATATCATACGACTTGACGATTTTCCCCGCCAAATCGCGGTTATTGGCAACCCCGGTATCAATCAAGCCGACCCGCACTTTTTCCAACGCTTCGTCCGAATTGGCCTGATGGCTGTGCAATACGCCTTCTTCATCTTGAGTATACATATAACTGTATGCTTCCGCCGCATTCATACCGGGTAACAAATTACCGGATTTGTATTCCTCGGTTTTGAAAATATTTGCATCAATTGTTGGCTCTTTGTCCAGTTTAGCACCGCTATTACCGCCGCTATTGCCGCCGCTACTACCATCGCCTGAACCGCCGCCGCCACTGCTGGCCAACGCCGCTATACCGCCGCCAACCGCCAATGCGCCGACACCCCACCAAAGGTAATTATTTCCGTCATCGGCATAGCGGCTGCCGGAAAATCCCGAACGCCGCCTGTATTGTGCCGCCCGTTGCGCCCTTTCCGCTTGTGCTGCCTGTTCTTCCTGCAATTTTTTCACACATGGATGCGCCGTATTTGCCCCATACCCGGCCAACATCTCCTGCGCCGCCGTATCTTTATAACGTAGCGCGAAACAATACGCCGTATTGCCGGTTGCGTCCTGCATATTGATAGCATTTCTATAACGGGCAAGCCGGTTAAAATAATCGTAATTGCCCTCTCTTGCCTGCATATAAATTTCTATCGGGCTGACGGCGTATGCTCCGCCCTCCGCCGGTGCAAGCAAAAAGCCGCCCAATATCGCGGCGCCGATAATTTCGGTTTTCTTATTCCAAGCCATATTCCAAAGTCTCCGGCACAATACTTCTTTAATTTAAGACGTATTATAAACCGCAAAACCCTAAAAAAACTTTAAAAAAATTATCCGGTACATTCTTTTTCACCGTTTTTGTAAAATAAAAACATTTAATATTTCTGCTGCAAAAAATTGATAATTTCCAAATCCGCCGGCGGAAACTCATACTCTCCCAAATCTTCCGGCTTAACCCATTTAAGTTGCTGGTGCACCAACGCTTTTGGCTCTTGTCCGTCCGCAAGCGCGGCTCTGTAAAACATCAGCCGGAATTCGCCGTGCGGATAAACCTTTGTCGTTTCAGTCAAAAATTCGCCCACCGCACAGGTAACGTCTAGCTCCTCTTTTATTTCACGAACAATACACTGCTCCACCGTTTCACCTTCTTCTTGCTTGCCGCCGGGAAATTCCCACAATCCGGCTAAAGCCTTGCCTTCCGGACGCTGTCCGATAAGCACCCGTCCGCTATTGTCGGTAATGATGGCCGTTCCCACGATTTTCATAATTTATCCCCAAAATTAAATAAATATTAACGCCTTTTCTGTGACACTACTACAAACAGGCAAAAGGAAAAGCAATGTTCGGATTTTTCAACAACAAAGTTTTTGATAAAGGGTATCTGCCGGAATTTGAGGGGCACGAAATCTATTATCAGCAAATGGGCAACCCCAAAGGCGACCCCGTATTGTTTTTCCATGGCGGCCCCGGCGGCAACTGCAAAGACAGCCACGGCAAATACTTTAACTTAAAAAAACAGCGCGTCATAATGTTTGACCAACGCGGTTGCGGATGCTCCAACGCCGAAGACATCGTCAACTTAAACGACACCAAACGCCTCGTCAAAGACGGCAAACGCCTTTTGGAATATCTGGACATCGCCGAACCGGTAACCATTGCCGGCGGTTCCTGGGGTTCAACTCTGGCGTTGCTCTTTGCCGAGAAATACCCTAAAAGCGTAAAACAGCTCTGCCTCTACGCCGTTTTCCTTGCCCGCCGCGAAGATATGGAATGGATGCTTCGCGACAGCGGGCTGTTCTATCCCGATTTGTTGGAAGAAATCCGCCGCCAGAGCGAAGGCGAAAACCCTTATACGCATTACGCAAAACTTGCCTTTACCGATGATTTAGGTTCCATCCAGACCGCCATCAAATATATGGTGCACTATGAATATCAGATGGGCAAGTTGGACGCCGGATTCAAAGAAGTCCCCATTGACAACGCCGCCATAAACTCGGCGCGCATCGGCCTTTACTACGCCGCCAACCGCTATTTTCTCGCTGAAAATGAAATTCTGAAAAATATTGAAAAAATAAAAGACATTCCGGCTTTCATTGTCCATAACCGGCTTGATATGTGTTGCCCCTTAAAAGGCGCTTGGGAACTCTACCGCTCCCTAAATAATGCGGAAATAGAAATAATCCCCGAACTTGGACACGTCGGGCCAAAACTGCGCGAGGCTTTCCGCAAACATTTTTAACCGCCGCCGCTATGCGCTCCGCTCCAAAAAGTTCAGTTTAACCACCTTAGCCGACTGCGGCTCGGCAATAAACAGCGCGCACACGCCGTATTTTTGCTGTTCCTCTTTGGAATACTGCCGTTCCACCCGCAGGCGGATTTCTTCCCGGCTGCTGTAACCGATAAGCTCCGGCGGCATCATTTCTATCAATGTTTCAAAATCCTGAAATAACGCTATTCCTTTGACCACTCTGAGCAAACAGCTCTTTGTTTCCGCATTGACATATTCAATCGTATCGCCGACGTGTATATTATGAAATCTTTTCAGATACAAACGCAAATCAATCTGCCGCTGACCGCCCAGAATTTTATGGTACGCAAAAGGATATACTTCTATCAGATGTTTCATGACACATACCCCTTATACTGACTTTCCACCGCTTTCCACCTATTATATATACCAGATAAATTTCAAAGTGCAAGCTTTTTATACATCGGGGTACGTATATTTTCCACCTGTATTTTCTATTTGACCGTCGACAAAAAATATGATATTCTGATATTGTTCAAATATAGATATGTTTATAATTCGGTGTTTTTTTCATTGCTTATTTTTTGCGGTGATTTTCCCGATTCGTATCTGTATTTTAACCTGCTAATTTTTCTTCGGCAGTTGAAAAGTAAGAAAATCATTAAAAAAATAAAAAAATGGAAAAAAAAGAAATTCTTGCTGCCTACGCGACAGCATTTGCGCTTTTCGCCATTGCGGGGAGCGTTATGGCCTTTGTTTCGGGCGTTGACGCAATCTTCGACAACCCGTTCGGGTTGTTGGTGGCGTCTATCTTTTTGGGAATCCTAAGCGCGACAATCATAGTCGGCGGCTTCGGGATTTTCCACCTGATTTGCCCAACAAAAGTCGAGCAACTCATCAAAAATGAGCTTGCTCAGATAAAAAAAGATCTTGCCGCTGACAACAGCGACAAGCTTGAATAAACTTTTCCTTGAAATCTTGTGTGCACACGCCCGCAGATTTCAAGGTTTTTTATTGTCTGAAAAGAATCCCGACGCCACGCCTCCCCAGGGTTTTACCAACGCTTATACCGCCCTATCTCCGGACAACTCGTCTTCCGCCCTTAACCTCCCATTCAAAAAAAGAGGCAGTCGCCCGCCCCTTTAAATACACTGTTCAAAACGGCCGCAAAACATTATGCTTCAGCCGGTGCTTCCGCACTTTCTGCGGTCTTCTTCGCCTTCGTCGCTTTCTTTGTTTTAGCCGATTTCTTCGCTCCGGCCTTCTTTTGCGCTTTCGCTGCCGCTTTTTCCTCTTCGGACTTCTTCGGACGGCCGCGCTTCTTCGGCGCTGTTTCTTCTTGTGCCGCCGCTTTTACGGCTTTCTTTGCGGCTTTCTTCTTTGTCGCTTTTTTCTTCTTGCCCTTGTTTTCTTTAATCTCTGCCTGCTGTTGCGAAATCAGCATAGCCTTCTCCAAATCTTTTTCCGAGCAAAGCCCGACGGCCATCGGATTTACCGGACGCAACTCTGCCATATTGCTGTGCGTTCCCTCGCGAATAGACATAATCGTCGGCTTGGTCGTTCCGATAAGCTTGCAAATCTGCGAATCGATAACTTCCGGACAATTCTTGAGAATCCATAAAATCGCGTTCGGTTTTTCCGCCCTTTGCGTCGGCGAAAGGATTTTCTTTGCCTTGGCATTCCGTTCTTTGACGCTCTTTTCCAGCGGAATTGCCGTCAACGAAGCTTTTTCATCTGCCTCGCAACGTTTAATTTCTTCTTCAGTCAACTGTCCGTTGGAAACCGGGCTGACACCGCGGATATTATAAGCAATATCGCCGTCTGCGATTGCCTGGATTTCCAATTCGTGCAGTTCGCAAAAATCTGCAATCTGTTTAAATGTCAGCGTTGTATTTTCAACCAGCCAGACCGCCGTTGCTTTCGGCATCAATGGTGCTGTCATTTTCTTATCCTTTCTCTAAAAAACCAACCGTTACATTAGGAATAAATCTTTTTTATCGGATAGACAAGCGCTTTTCCGCGTTGTCTACATAAACTTTTACCGCTTTCCGCCCCCAAAATTCGCTTGCCATACAAGAAAAGCCTGCATTTTTGATACAGGCTCTTCCCAAAATCTGCGAATCAAAAGCAAATTAGTGCGAAGCTTTCAAGCCAAACTTGGCAAACTTGCTGTTAAACTTGCCAACCTGTCCGCCGGAATCAACCATACGGTGAATACCTGTCCACGCCGGATGGGATTTCGGATCAATTTCCAGCGTCATTTTGTCGCCGGGCTTGCCCCAGGTTGAACGCACTTTGCTTTCGGTACCATCGGTCATAACATAAGTAATCTCGTGATACTCAGGATGAATGCCTTTTTTCATTATTATCTCCACAAACTAAACTTCTTCAAAATTTATGCCCCTTATACACTACACTTTTACAGATTGCAAGCATAATTTTGCAAAATTTTAAACTTATTTTAAAATTCTGGCGATTTTCTGGCTCAGATTAAAGCTTGCCGCCATCAGATTGCCTGAATTCAACACGCGCGACAAATCTTCGGTGCGCGTGTCTTCCTGCTCCATATCCAACACCAGCCCGCCGGCCTCTTTAACCAGCAAAACGCCCGCCGCCATACTGGCAAGCATTGTCCCCGGGGCGATAACGCCGTCCAGCTTTCCGGCCGCAACGTATGCCAAATCAAGCGCAACGGCGCCGCTGACACGAATATCGCGACAGAGCCGCACGGTATTGTTGACAATCTTCGCCGTCAGTTCGGCATCATCGGCCGCCGGTTTTACCGCTACCAATGCGCCGTCCAATTCTGCCCGCGCCGCAACCCGCAGCCGCTCGTGGCTCCGAAAGCCCTCTTTATATGCGCCCTTGCCTTTCTCAGCGAAAAACAGCTCATCGCGCGCCGGATTATAAACCACGCCGGCCAAAATTGTCTGTCCGTCAACAAGTGCTGCGGATATCGCAAATTCCGGATTGCCGTGCGCAAAATTCGCCAGCCCCTCAATTCCGGAAATCGCTAAAAACATCCCGTTTTGCGGCACTTTGTCTGTCGGCATAACCGCCGGAATCGTCGGCAAAATCCGCCCGAATTCGGCGCGCAACCCTTTTTGAATTTTATCAAATGCGATTCGCGTAAAATCCAAACTGCCTTTGACTGAATTTTGCAACCGCTCAATCTCGCTGAAATCACGGTTTAAGTTGATTGATGCCTTTTTTACCGCCGTAACGATATTTGTCAGCATCGGAGAAATATACGCCATTATTTCGCTCTCTCTACATAGTTAGCTTCTTCCGTTCCGACAACGATTTTTTCACCCGTTCCGATAAACGGCGGCACGCCGATACGCATTCCGTTGTCCAACAGCGCCGGTTTATAGGAAGAAGTAACCGTCTGCCCTTTGATAACCGGTTCGGTTTCAACCACGGTGCAAACAACCTGCTGCGGCAACTGCACGGAAATCGGCCTGTCGTTAATGTGAGAAATGCGCACTACCATTCCCTCGGTCAAGAACGGACGCGAGTCGCCCAAAATATCCGCCGGCATGGCAAATTGCTCAAACGTTTCGCTTTCCATGAAGTTAAGACCGGTGCCGTCTTCAAACAAGAACTGGCAATCTTTGTCTTCCACCATCATTTTTTCAACTGTATCTTCGGTTCTGTAACGCTCATTGGTCTTGGTTCCTTCCTCAACCGACTTCATCTCAACCTGCATAAAAGCGCCGCCTTTACCCGGTTTAATGTGTTGAGCCTTGGTAATTGTCCACGGTTTCCCCTTGTATTCAATAACCCAGCCAATTCTGATTGCTCCGGCTAACTGTTTCATTTATTTATTCTCCATATTTACAATGTTAAAATCTTGAAAAACTAATCTGATATTCGGGCTTCCGCGCCAACGCATATTATAGGCAAAGCCCTTTCTGCCCGCCACCATAACCCAAAAATTTTATTTTGCAACAAAAATCGTATTTTGACAAAAAAATATTACGATGTTAAATAACAAGAACCTCGTAATTTGCCTTTATTTTATCACAAAATCCGTCCGCAGCTCCTCCGCCGGAACGCCTTCTTCCATCACCCACGCCGCCGATTGAATGAGGAAAAAATCATTATACCAGTCCGTTAATTCCTTAACCTTGTCAAACCCGTCTTTCCACACCCGGAAAACGACAAAATCAGGCTCTGCCTCAGATACAATCATACTTTCGTGCCGCCGGTTGCGTGTAAACAGCCCAACCACGCTGTTTTTCCCAAGCGCCCGGCGCACCGCCGCCATTTTTTCTTTAAGCCCCTCAGCACCCAAGTCCAACACCACGCCGTCCGCACCATACTCCCGCGCCCGAAAAACCGCATCTTCGCCATAAAACAGCAACAGCTTCTCTGCGTATGCCGTCCGCGCCGCAAATTTCCGATAATATTCGCCATCCAATGCCGTTGCCAAAACATAGCATTGCGCCGTCAGCTTTTCTTCAAGCAATGCCTGATTCTCCGTATCAACCCTGACAATAATCTTTTGCATAAGTCTTTTTGCCTCTTGTAAATCATGCGATTAAACCTTAATAATAAAGAAGATAACACATTGTTTTAAGAAACGGAAGTCAAAAAATGGAAGATAAGGCAAAATATTTCCCCCAAACGGTTGCCGCCCTGCAATCTTTGCAGAAAACTGCCGCATTGTTGGCGGACACCGCCCAATCTTCCACCCGGAAAAGCCGCCAAACTGCTGACAAATTGCAGGACTTGCGCCGTCAAATCGCAGAAAAAGCCGCCCGCCTTGACGCCGTTATCACCAAACTTTCCGGAGCAGAGAAATAATGGCGCAGGTTATCATCACCATCAACTACCGCGAATATGCCATTTCCTGCGACAACGGACAGGAAATCCAGATAATGAAACTCGGGCGGTTGCTGGATGAAAAAGCCAAGGCGCTGACCGCCGCCCTCGGACATATCAACGAAAACCAGCTTTTGGCAATGGTCGGTCTGCTCATAGCCGATGAACTAAGCGAACTAAAAAAAGCCGCCGCCGCTAAAGAAAAGGAAAATACCGCTGCGCAAACTCAGACGCCTCTGCCTGCCGACGCCGTTTCCGCCGCCGAACTCGCCGCGCTGGATGCCGAATTGGCAAACAGTATAAATTCTTTAAATGAGGCGATAAAATCTGTTGCATCTGATTTAAAATCCGTTTAACATAACTATATAACATAACGGACTGCCCTTCGCGTAGAGAACCGCATATCTTCCGGGCCAACACTACTTATTAGGGAACTGTCACTGTCAGGATCGTGGTCCTGTTATATGGTGCCCACCTTATCTCGCGGGTATCGGATAGAATGATCTGATTTACGGTCTGGGCGGTCCGCCTTTTTAACCATAACTAAAGGAACGCACTTTTGAAGATTCTATATTGCGGCGATATTGTCGGACGCGCCGGCCGCAACGTTATTACCAGACATATCGCGGAAATTCGGCAAAAATACGCCGTTGATTTTGTTATTGCCAACGGCGAAAACGCCGCACACGGATTCGGTTTAACCCCGGGCATTGCCGATGACTTGTTAAATGCCGGTGTTGACGGATTGACCACCGGAAACCACATCTGGCAGCAACGCGAAATTTACCCCTATCTGGACAGTTGCAAAAAAATCATCCGCCCGCTGAATTATCCGGACGCGCTCCCCGGAAAAGGCTGGCAAATAATAGAATCCAACAGCAAAAGACTCCTCATCGCCCAGGTTTTGGGGCGCGTGTTTATGCCTGCCGCCGACAGTATTGCCGAACCGCTGGAACGCTTGTTAAAACTTTACACGTTAGGCAAAAACATTGACGCAATAATGGTTGATATTCACGGCGAGGCCTCTTCCGAAAAAATTGCCTTAGGCTATTATCTTGACGGCCGCGTCAGCCTTGTCGCCGGTACACATACACACGTCCCGACCGCCGATGCGCGCATTTTACCGCAAAAAACCGGTTATATAACCGACGTCGGCATGTGCGGCGACTTTGAATCCGTTTTGGGATTTGAACCGCAAGCGCCGATGGACAGGCTTGCTGATAAACTGACATCGCAAAACCGCCTGACACCGGCCAATGGTAAAGAAATCACTTTATGGGGCATTCTTGTTGAAACCGGTACCGACGGCCTTTGCCAAAACATTACGCAAATAAAAGAAACCTTTGCCAACGACTAATCTCAAGCTAACTTAACCAACAAAAAAGCATCTCACCCAAATGGTAAGATGCTTTTTTAATCTCAATTTTCAGAAATTCAATTAGAAGCAAAACTACCCTTTCAAATAGTAATAAAGGCAATCATACGCATCACCAACCGTTTGAATCTTGCTAGCCACCTCATCCGAAATATAAAAATTAAAAGCCTTTTCACACTCCATAACAAGTTCAACTTTATCCAAACTATCTGCTTCCAAATCATCTTTCAAACGACTTTCTCTAGTAATATGCATCTTGTCAATGCCCAATTTATCTACCAACGCCTGATTAACCATATCCACTATTTTGCGAACCTTTGGAGAGGAATCACTGGGATCAACTTTATAATCGCCCCAAAGCTTTTTAACGCCATAAACTT
>CALXYD010000015.1 GCA_944392865.1 uncultured Alphaproteobacteria bacterium | reverse complement strand
TCTCCAATCATGCCAATGTTTTTAACCATTTTCTTCTCCTTAACTTCATTTGTAATAAGTAAATACCTATAATTTTACACTCTGTTCCATAAAACATAGTATTTTTTGCTTGGCAAACATTAAAAAAGCCTTATAATATCCTTAAAAAGATATTAAAAGAATGATAATTATGTTTTAGGGAATTAGTTGTTTATCAAGGTGGCAAACAAGTTGGATGTAAATAACCACCGCTCACCACCATTGATAACAGCAAAAAATTCAATAATCAAGTATAATATTTATAACTCTGTCAGAATCTGACAGAGATTATTTTTCATACCATAAAAACATCAAAATCTTCTTTTAAGGTTTTAATGTCTTCTTTTGATTTCCACTGATTTTTGATAGCATTTTCAACCCGATTTTTAATATCCTGAAATGTTTTTTTATCATTAGGAATAGGAATCATAATTTCCTTCCATCTATCATCAATATTCGGCAAACAAGGCTCGTAGAATACTTTATTTTCCGTTTGTTCCCATACATATTTATGTGATAAAGCATACAATAGATATTCTGGCGTTAGTCCATACTTATTATCCAATTTTTTCATTCTAATAACCACGATTTCTCTCGTTAGCAACATTTCTCCATCATAAGGAGATACCATTGCCACACTACCTATTCTATAACTTCCTCTGCTTACATATAATATGTCTTTTGCTTTTAGAGCCTTTTTAGAACTAAAATGTTTTTCATATTCATCTCTTGGGATTAAGGATGTTATATCAATATATGGTTGCCAATTTACAATATCTTTCACTCTGATATAAGGAATATCACCTTCTCCTTTCAGTTCTCCCTTTGGAGAGCCGTGTCCGCTAAAACTTTCAACAATTTCATCATCAATAAGAGTTTTTAATGATATTAAGTTAATATTCTTATTTTTAGCATCTTGTTCTATTAAATCTAATTTTGTTTTCCAATAAAATCTTGGAACTAATATATGTTTTTCTATAACATCAGATGCTTTTACTTTAAATGTTAGTGTTTTTTTATAATTTGACTTTAATTCTCCATTATTTTCTCTTCGCTCTAATATTTCTTTAATTATCTGTGGTGTATCATCCTTCACAGTTTTATCAGCGTTATAAATAGCCTTTCCTTGATGGTCGTGCCCTATATATTCAGCAACAGCCATATTTATATATTCTTGTTGAGGTTTTCCTTTCTCAATTATTATCGCACAACACTTGGCATTATTATGTGGTCTAAAAGTATTTTGAGGTAAATCAATTACCCACATAACATTATTACCATTAAAAATAAAATCCATACAATTTATGTATGATTTAAGAGCAAAATAAGGTTCAGGTAAAATGATACCCATTTTACCACCTTTTCGTAAAAATTGTAAGTTTCTTTCTAAAAATAAAGTTGATACATTTCCTGTTTTTACTAATGTTTGCTTACCTTTGGAATCAATTTTTTTTGCCAAAGTATATTGAGATAATTTATCTTTGCCTTCTACTTTAATGTTTTTACCAAAAGGCGGGTTAGCAAGTAAAATGTCAAAAGAGTCCAATTTTATTTCATTTTGAGTTTGTTGTTGCCAATTCTGCGGTAAATCAAGGGTGTCTTCTCTGTATATACCACCTTTACCATCACCTAAAATAGCCATATAAGATTTTGAAAGTTTTGCTAAAAATGGGTCTTTTTCTAATCCTCTTATATTTTTTATAGCATATGACTGCCATTGTGCTAATTTAGTTGCTTCATTCCATCCATATTCATTACCTTTTTTATCTATTATTGTTTCAACGGTTTTTAATGCCTCAACAAGAAAACCGCCACTACCACAAGCACTATCAATAATTTTATCTGTGTCTTTTATATCTATGGCAGCAATAATGGTATTAATAACATTTCTTGGAGTAAAAAATTGTCCTTCTGATTCTTTAACAGATTTATCAATAAAAACCTCAAAAGCATCTGCCATTATATCTCTTTCAGTATCCATAATTTTGAAAGATTGTATTTTGCCTATAATTCCTCTTAATGTTTTACCATCAAATTCTATTTTATCAGTGTCAGTTAATACATCTGAATAAAGATTTTTTGTTTTCGTAAATAATTGATTTATTCTATTATAAACATCATCATCTGTATCAGACAACGAAACTCTAAATTCGCATTTATCTGTTATTTTTGTGAATTTTTCATCAAAAACTTTACAGAGAAGTAAAATAATCATTTGGCTTGCAATGGTTTCATCTCTCGTTATATTTCCGTTTGCAACTATCCATCCTCTAATTTCGTTAAATATTGATTTTAAGTTATGTGTTTTCTTTAATTGGTCTTTTGTAAATAGTCCTATTTCTGATAATTTTTCACCATATCTTGGAATAGCAGGTATTTCTTCAAACTGATTTTGTTTGTTTCTATGTAAATAAATACTATTGTTTCCATTGAATAATACACCTATTTCTACATCTGAAAGGTTCATATAATTTTCTAATTGTCGTTGGTCAGATGCTGATAACTTTATATCAGGTTTTTTACATTCAACAATCATTTTTATTTTCGTTTTAGAAGAATCCTCATATACGACAATATCCATTGGATAACCTTTTCTATCGGAAGGTGTCTTTGGAATACGAACTTGTGGTCGTGTAGTTATACAATTTACAGGATAACTGTAATCCTCAACTAATGATTTTGAAAATGGTTGAGTAGCGTATATTTCTTCTGGTCCAGCGTTTTTTATTTCAATTCCTGAAATGAAATCAATTATTGTTTCTACCATAATTCGTTCCCCTTAAAGATAATTTAACGCTTTGTCTATACTGTATTTATTATTGGTTAATATTCATTTAAGGGTAGGACATTTTTATAGCCCAAAAATACTATGTTTTATGGAACAGAGTGTAATTTTAAAAGGTCAAATATATTATTAATTTTACCAAAAAGTCCGATAAGTTGTTGAAAATTGCCTATTTTAAAATCTAAAAAATCGGACTGGCGGAAAGCCTTAGTTTACATAACAAAAAAGCACCTCGAAAGGTGCATTTCAATAAATGGAGCAGGTGACGGGAATCGAACCCGCATTAAAAGCTTGGGAAGCTCTCATTCTACCATTGAATTACACCTGCATACAGACGGCGGCACGGCGCCAACGCCGCAAGCACGAGAAAATTTATAGCCGCCCGCCAAAAATTTTGCAAGACATTTTTTCAGCGTGTGCATATTTTTTTAACCGCTGCCGGAAAACCAAACCTGCCGCCAGAGAAACACAAACGAGCCGCCGGAAAACCAAACCTGCCGCACACCGCCCTTGCCGCAAATAGCACCCCGTTACCTCTGCCCACAACCTCTCGCCTCACGCCACCCTTGCCTCTGTCGCCCATGCGTAACACACCGCCCCTCTTTGCCCGGTCATGGCACATCGCCCTTTATGCAGGTGCGGCGCGCACTTTTGCGAAATAACCGCAGGAACACCACGCCACCACCCGTCCGGGATCTCACCCCTTTATGCAGGTGCGGCTCGCACTGCAGGTGCCGCGGGCACTGGCGCTGCCACAAAATTTTGCGCAGATAGAAGCGGATGTTTCCTCTGTTAGTTCGTGGAATTAAAGGCGGAAAATCGGCAAAGCCGTTGCGAGCACCTCAAGGTGCGTGGCAATCAGTGAGTGAGCAGCGGAAGCACTGCCCCTTAGCCAATTTCAGGTCATTAAAGGCGGATTTTTTTGCGAGTGAGCTGCGGAAGCCCTGCCCCAAAGCGCAGCGTACATAGAGGTACGTGAGCATTTGGGGACAGGCCTCCATCCGCGATTAGATGCCAAAATTTCCCCCTTTAATCATCCGCGCCAACGCCGCCAAACTCCTCCACCACGGCCTCCTCTTCTTCCAAATCGTCGCCGCTGTCATCGTCCGCATCAAGCCAGGTAACCGAAACCACCCGCTCGTCATCGGCGGTGCGAAACAGGATAACCCCCTGCGTCTTGCGCCCGGCGATACGGATATCCTCAACCGGCATACGGATAAGCTTGCCGCCGTCGGTAACCATCATAATCTGGTCATCATCTTTGATTGGGAAAGAGCTGACGACTTCTTTGTTGCGCTCGGACATTTCCATATTCGCAACGCCCTGCCCGCCGCGCGCCGTAATCCGATATTCATAGGCGGAAGTGCGCTTGCCGTAACCGGTGGACGTAACCGACAGGATAAACTGTTCATTGTCGCGCATTTCTTTGAATAAATCGTAACTGATTTGCGGCTCTAAAGCGTTAAACGCCTGCGCCTCGTCAAATTCGCCCTCTTTCGGCATATCCGACTTTTTAAGCGCCGAGGAAAGGCGCAGATACTCATCGCGCTCTTCGGTCGTCGCATCGCTGTGCTTCAAGATGGACATGGAGATAACCGCATCGCCGTCCATAAGCTTAATCCCGCGCACGCCGCTGGAATTGCGCCCGACAAACACGCGGCAGTCCGCCACCGGGAAACGGTTGCACTTGCCGGATTTTGCCGCCAACATCACATCGCTGTTGTCATCGCAAAGCGCCACATTCACGAGTTTATCGCCTTCATCAAGTTTCATCGCGATTTTGCCGTTCGCCTGCACGTTGACAAAGTCCATCAGCGAGTTGCGGCGGATATTGCCCGCAGCGGTCGCAAACATAATGGACAGGTCTTTACACTCGGCTTCAATCTCCGGCAGTTTCATAATCGCCGTAATCGTTTCGCCCTCGGTAAGCGGCAGCAGATTGACAAACGGCTTGCCCTTGGAAGTCGGCGCCCCGAGCGGCAGCTTGTAAACTTTCATCTTATAGACAATGCCTCGGGACGAGAAGAACAGCACCGGCGTATGCGTATTGGCGACAAACAGGCGGGTAACAAAATCCTCTTCCTTGGTCGTCATGCCGGATTTGCCCTTGCCGCCGCGCCGTTGCGCTTTGTAGGCGTTGAGCGGCACGCGCTTGATATAGCCGGCTTCGGTAACCGTAACCACCATATCTTCGCGTTGGATAAGCGACTCAATATCGGTATCCGCTTCAATATCTTCAATCACCGTGCGGCGTGGATTGGCATATTCCGCTTTAATCGCCGCAAACTCGTCTTTCATAATTCCCATCAGCTTTTCGCGGCTGCTCAAAATCGCCAGATATTCCTCAATCTCCACGCCGATGGAACGCAACTCATCGTGAATTTTGTCGCGTTCAAGTCCGGTTAAGCGTTGCAGGCGCAAATCCAAAATCGCCTTGGCCTGTGCCTCGCTCAGGCGGTAAGTCCCGTTGACAACTTCGCGCCCCGGTTCGGCAATCAGTTTAACCAGCGGCTCAACGTCGCCCGCCGGCCAATCGCGCGCCAACAAGGCGTCTTTCGCCTCATTCGGATTCGCCGCGGTACGGATAAGCTCAATCACCGGATCCAGATTTTCAACCGCAATCGCCAATCCGACCAAAACGTGCGCCCGGTCGCGGGCTTTATTAAGTTTAAACACCGTGCGCCGGCGAATAACCTCTTCGCGGAATTTGACAAACGCGGCGATAATGTCTTTAAGGTTCATCATCATCGGTCGCCCGCCGTTAATCGCCAGCATATTCATTCCGAAACTGGTCTGCAACTGCGTAAATTTATAAAGCTGGTTCAACACCACGTCCGCCTGAAATTCCTTTTTAATTTCAATCACCACGCGCACGCCCTGCCGGTCGGATTCATCGCGGATGTCGGAAATTCCCTCAATCTTCTTTTCTTTAACCAGCTCGGCGATTTTCTGCACCAGCATCGCTTTGTTGACCTGATACGGAATTTCATGCACGACAATCGCCTCTTTGTCCTTACGGATTTCATCAATCGTGCATTTCGCCCGCATCATAATTGAGCCGCGCCCGGTCTTATAGGCGGCTTTCGCGCCGCCGTAGCCCAAAATCAGCCCGCCGGTCGGAAAATCCGGCCCCGGAACGATACGGATAAGCTCATCAATGGAAATATCCGGATTGTCAACGTATGCCGTGCAGGCGTCCAGAACTTCGCCGAGATTATGCGGCGCAATGTTCGTCGCCATACCGACCGCGATACCGTTCGTGCCGTTGACCAGAAGGTTCGGAAAACGCGCCGGCAAAACCGTTGGCTCCTGCAGCGATTCGTCATAGTTCGGCATAAAGTCAACCGTATCGCATTCAATATCCTCAATCAGCGCGTGCGCCACTTTGGCAAGCCTCGCCTCGGTATAACGCATGGCCGCCGCCGAGTCGCCGTCCATAGAGCCGAAATTTCCCTGCCCGTCAATCAGCGGCAGGCGCATGGAGAAAGGTTGCGCCAGGCGCACCATTGCCTCATAAACCGAGCTGTCGCCGTGCGGATGATATTTACCCATAACCTCACCGACGATACGCGCCGATTTCTTAAACGGTTTGTTGTAGTCATAGCCATTTTCATAAGCGGCGTAAATAATCCGCCGGTGCACCGGCTTCAAACCGTCGCGCACATCAGGCAGTGCGCGGGAAACGATAACGCTCATCGCATAATCAAGATAAGAGCGGCGCATTTCCTCCACAATCATCGTCGGAGAAATATTTTCTTTCGGCAAATCCACCGCCGTCGCTGCGGTCAACGCCGCATTGCCGTCGCTGGCGCCGTTCGCCCCGTCATTTGCCGGCACGTTCTCTAACTTGTTGTTTTCATTCATATCGTCATTATCATCAGCCATTGATATAGCGCCTTTCCTCTAAATAAAACACACTCATTGCCGTTAATATAGCAAAAGCGCAAAAAAATTGCCAATCCGTCGCACGGCTTATCCACACCTTTTAAAATAAAACCCGATTTTTTGCCCCTGAGCGCGTTTACGCCCTGCCGCTTTGGCGCCTCTTTGTTTTTAATTTTGCCAAACGCCGCCGCCAGGCCTGATTTTTTCGCCCTGGAAGCACTATGCCGAAAAGCTCAAAGGGACTGCCGAAAACAAAACCGCCGTCCCCTTCCAGCCGCCGCCTTTTCGTCACCAACACAAAAAACACTTGCATTTGTCTAAAATTTATATTATAAACCAACCTAGAAATAAATAATTATGTTAAACAATTAAACACACACTATTATGAAAAAAACAAGAATTACGAAAAAAATGTTCGCTCAGCCGAACGCCGGAGAAATCATCCTGCACCTTGTCAAAGAAGGCTCAAGGATAAATGACAAACTCCAACCTCAAATCTTTGGGCTGGATAACGCCGCGGATATTTTGTTGGAATATATTAAACGCGACCGCTGCCTCTGCGATGAGGTTCAAATCAAAATCTTTGCTTTACCGGGCGACAAAGCAACAGAAATTCTGCTTGAATACTTCAAGTATGACTGGCTCTGCGACGAAGCCCAACTCAAGATGTTTGGCCTGAAGAACAACGCAGAAATCTTGCGGGAATATATCAAGCGCCACGAACTTTGCCAAAAAGCCCAACTCAAAATTTTTGACTTAAAAAATTGGCAGGAAATTCTGCTGGAACATGGCAAAAACCACGGACTATGCTACAAAGCCCAACTCAAAATCCTGAAGCTGGAGAATACCGCGGAAATCCTGTCGGAATACGCCGGATATGGCCGGAATCTCTGCGCCGAAGCTCAAATCAAAATTTTTGATTTGGAAAACAGGGAAGAAATTCTGCTGAAATTCGCCAAAAACAACGGAGAACTATACCCCGAAGCTCAGAACAAAATTTTTGACCTGCCTAACGCCAAGGCTACGGAAATTCTGCTGGAATATGTCAAGCACGACAGGCTCTGCAACGAAGCCAAGCCCAAAATCTTTGACTTGGAAAACGCCATGAGAGTTCTGATGGAGTATGTCAAGCACTGGCAACTCTGCAAAGAAGCCCAGCTCAAAATTTTCGGTTTGGAAAACGCCGCCGAGATTCTGTTGGAATACGTCAAGCATTATGGATACCTCAGCGACGAAGCTCAAATCAAGATTTTTGAGTTGGAAAACGCCGCCGAGATTATGTCGGAGTATGCCAAGCGCTTCCGCCTCTGCCCCGAAGCCCAGAAGCGCTATGACGAGCTGATGGTAAAATCGGCAAAAGGCTGAAACATCTTTTTCTAAAACACCCAAAGCGGCGGTTCCCCCCTCGGAACCCCCGCTTTTTTGTTACTTCTCTATATACCACAAACTTTACACGCCCTCCATCTATAAAGCTTTCCCCAAATCATCTTGCCGCCACAAAAGACAAAAAAATATGACAAATACACAAAAAAGATGTTGACACCCCTCAAAAACTATGCTATACACCTTATCAGAAAACTTATATTATTAACTCAAAAAACACAATTATGGAAACAAACGACAAAACTTATGCCGCTAGAAAAGCAGGCAACAACGCCAAAGCATTCATCACCATGGATCCGAAAAACAACTCAATCTCCGTCCATGGTAAATTTTATGAGGAAGAAGGTATCCTCATGCGCCGCGTAAGTTTCCCCGGCCCGGCTCTGAACAACATCGCCGTTGCCCCGGAAAACATCGCCGCGGAAATCAGGCGTCGCGAAAAAGAACTGAACCCCGGTGAACCATCGCCCGAACTTGCGGCTTTTATCGCCGAAATATGGGCAAAGGCTGAAAAGCTGGAACCCTGGTTCAAATTTTAAAAGAAATCCTCCTCCGCATGTAAACTGTCCCCGAAAATCGGACCGTTCCGCGGAGGATTTTTTATGCTTTTATCTCAACACCTCAGGTATTGCCCCGGCACCGCCGCCGATTAGGCTTCTCGCCCGGCTTTGCCGTATCCGCCGCCATAACTGTCCGCAGCATCTGCTTTTCGCAAAACCGCCTCCCGTGCCAACTTATGCAAATTTATAGAAGCAATACTGTTCGGCTTGTCATAGCCTCGTAATTTTTTCCATGCGCTGAAGTGCGGATTTTCCACCAGCCGCACAACGCCGTTTTCCTCTTTTCGCATATGCGTCAGCTCGGGGCGGCTTTCGCAAAATGTTTCAAAATCCTCTGCCGGTTCCACCCCGCGCAGCAAAGGGGCTCTGTATACGTTTTCATAACACTGGCGTTTATATTTATTTTCCAGCATTTTTTCCGCTTTGGCAATTGTTTTCTGTTCTAGGGCATAAGCGTCTCCCGGATTGTCAAACACGCAAAAAGCCAGCTTGTCCGCCGCGATTTTTCCGCCCGGCACACCATAGCCGTCGGCATTTCCGCCGTATGCAAAATTCTGCAAACAAGTATTGCCGATGGTATCGGCCGCGGCATCCCGGATAATTTCGTCAAACATAACCGCCTCCGGTTTTTGCGCCTTATAAGTCCGGATAAATTCACACACGCCTTCAAACCCTTTGTCCTGCAAATCGCGCCACTGATTACGCAAAGTTTCGTCCCAATCCAGCCGCCGCCCCTTTATCTGCATGGCTCGGCCAAAATAAAACGCAAAATTCTTGCGGACGGCCTCACTCCCGCCTTGAGTATCTGTTGCCGCCGCTTTTTCATCTTTAATGAATGCAATAACCGACTTTCGCGCTTCTCCCGTCGTGTAAAAATCGGTCAGTCGCCGCCCGGCCGTCCGCACCTTTTGCTTTTCCGCCTCCGGCATATTGTCTTGGCGTTCCAAAAATTCTTCCAGCCCGCGCCGCAGATATTCCCGCCGCGTTTCATCATTGCCCCGCCTGCTTTGCGGTTCCAGCGTTCGGTGCAATCTTTCCGGCGAAGCCTGCGCATAGCCGAAACTCGCCTCGCTCAAATCGGCCAGACACAACACACCGCGCTTAAATGGCTGAAACAGCCCGACTTCCTGCAGCACGGCATATTCATTCAAAAACTTTTCTTTTGCAATATCCAGCCCGTTTTGTCTCACTTCACGATAAAGGGCGCCGTTAAACGCGTGCGTGTAAAAACTCCCGCAATGCCCCTGCGCATAGGCAGCTTCCAGCAAGCCCGTTAAAGCCTCTGCGCCGTCTTTTTCCCCGGCCGGTCTGTTTTTCGCATGATAGGCTATAATTTCCGGCACGATATATTTGGAAAAATAAATTCCGGCACCGTCACTTTTCAATCGCTCATCATAAGGCTTTAGCGCCTCGCTGCCGTGTTCGGCAAAAGTTTGCAACAAGACCTTCTGCTTTTGCGCCGACAGGTCGCCCGTTGCCGATACATAGCCGAGCAGCATTTTCGCCGCCTTCTGATATAAAGCCTCCGCTTTGAAGATAGTAGGCGCGCCGTTAATGATTTTTTTCATCGTATCGCCGTTCAGGGCGCTCTGAAAATACGCCGCCATTTCTTCCGCCGATATGTCTTTATAAGCAGACTTTTTTTCTTGCTCCGTCATAGCATTTCCTTTCTTTTTTTATCCGCGCCGAAACCTGCAAAACTTGGCTACTCTTCCAGTACTTCTATCACCACGCTCCCGTCCGCCTGCGGCGTTACTTTATATCTCTTGCCGGCTTCCATTTCCATACTGCCGTCTTCCAAAATGCCGGAAGTCATTTGCCGCACCGCTTCATAATCTTCGGCGGCGTTATCGTTTTTAATCCAGCCGGCTTTTTTGTAGCGTTCGCGCAATTCGGCGCTGTAATTCATTCCGCCGACGTGATAGTTGACAAAAAGGAAAAGGCTCAGCCCCCAGACAAACAGAATAATCAGCATCGCCTCCATAACCGAGCCGAGCGTTTCGGAAATATCTATCCGTCGCCCGCCTTTTTTATATTGCCGGTTAAACAGGGCGACATAAACCGCCGCCGCCAGTACAACATAGCCGTATGTCTGCAGGTCAAAAAACACTTCAAACGCGTGGCGGTATCCCTCGTAATGGACGGTAAAGCCGGTCAGCGTCAGCCCGAGCCACACCAGCGGGTTCAGCACCACCGACTTAAAAAAAGACCCTCTCATTCCCAACACGCGTGAATTCTCCCTTTATGCAACTTTGTTTTTCGCTCCGGCGTCCGGCCGGCGCACCGTTGGCCGAACTTTTAATTGCCATAATCCGTTTCTATCGCCGGTTTGGTAAAAAAATCCTTTACAAATCGCAAAAAAACGCTTATTCTGGCAAAGAACAATCGGAGAAGGAAAATGTTTTACCCGGATAAAAATTTCATCAACACGCTTTCCGCCGGCGAGCGCTTTATATTTTTAAAAATCATCTGCGGCACTGTCGCCGCCAACCGTCTGGTCAGCCGCGAGGAGCTGCTTTATTTGAAAGAAGCGGCGCTGAAATATGATGTCAGCGGCGAGAGCCTCGCCAATATGATTAAGTCTTCCGACCGCAAAGCTTTGATAATGCAGGCGCGGATGATAGACGACCGCAAAAAGGCGCTGATGCTGATAAAAGATATGTGTATGGTCGCCAATATAGATAACACGCTGGATGACAGCGAGATTGATTACATCTTGGATATTGCCGCCGCGATGCACATTGAGCCCGAACGCGTGCAGGAAATAAACGCCGTCGTCAACGAATATCTGGCGGTGTCGCAAAAAGCCTGCCTGCTGTTGGAGCAGGAACATTGGACATAGCCCGCACCTTCCGCAACCAAAGCAACAAAGGAAAAGAAAAATGCCCGAACGCATAGCCAAATATTTAGCCCGCGCCGGTATCGCCTCGCGCCGCGAAGCCGAGGAACTGGTAAAACAGGGACGCATTACGGTCAACGGCGAAACCGTGGAAACGCCGGCTTTTTTAGTCAACGGCGATGAGAATATACTGTTTGACGGCGAAAGGATTAAGCCCAAAGACAAACCCCGCCTCTGGCTCTATCATAAACCCGCCGGGTTTGTAACCACCCATAAGGATGAAAAAGGGCGCGACACCGTATTTGACCACCTCCCGGCCGGACTGCCGCGGGTAATTTCCGTCGGCCGGCTGGATCTCAATTCCGAGGGGCTGTTGTTGTTGACCAATGACGGCGGCCTGTCGCGCGCGTTGGAATTGCCGGAAAACGGCTGGAGCCGCCGCTACAAAGTCCGTGTCCGCGGACGACTGGACGAACACCGCTTAAAACAGTTGGAAAAAGGCACGGTAATTGACGGGATTGCTTACGGCGCCTGCAAAATCACGCTGGAAAAGCGCCCCGGCGCCGCGGAAAAGAGCCTGAAAACAACAAAGAACCGCCCCGGCAAAACCGCCGAAGAAACGGAAACCGCCGCCAAACCGTCCGCCAACGCCTGGCTTACCATCTCGTTAAACGAAGGCAAAAACCGCGAGGTGCGCCGCCTGATGGCGTCCGTCGGGTTGGAAGTTTCCCGTCTGATACGCCTGTCTTACGGCCCGTTCCAGCTGGGTTCGCTCAAACGCGGCGAAGTGCGCGAAGTTCCGCAAAAAACTTTGAAAGAGCAGCTTGGTTCGCTCTTTGCCCTGCCGGAGGAGGAAAAACGCCGCGCCCCCGCTCAAGATAAAAAACAAAAAGAAAAGTCGGAGAAAAAATAATGCGTATCATATCCGGCACACTGCGCGGCAAAAAACTGTTTACGCCGGCGGACAGCCGCATCCGCCCGACAGCGGATCGCGCGCGGGAGGCGGTTTTCAATATCTTAAATTCGCGCCTGGATTTTCCTTTGGCGGAATGTGATGTGCTGGACGTCTTTGCCGGCACCGGCGCCTTCGGGCTGGAAGCCTGTTCGCGCGGCGCGAAGACGGTTGTTTTTGTGGACACGAATTTGACGCTGGCGAAAAAAAACGCCGCCGCCTGTAAAATCAATAACGCAAAATTCATCCAAAGCGACGCCCGCCTGTTGCCGCCCGCCCGCCGGAGCTGCAACCTGATATTTTTAGACGCCCCGTATAATCAGGGCTTGACCGCCCCGGCGCTGCAGGCTCTGCTGAAAGGCGGCTGGTGCGCGCCGAACGCCTGGATTATCGCCGAAACCGCTCGCGATGAGGCGTTGCCCCTGCCGCCGGAATTGGAATTGGCCGACGAACGCACTTACGGCGCCGCCCGCTTTTCATTTCTCCGCCTCGCCTTGTCTTTGCCCCAAACGGAAAATTAAAATGCTGATACGCCGCACCCTGCTTGCCTTTTTACTTTTTATCGCTCCGGCCTTATCCGCTCCGGCACAGAAAAGCAGCTCCCCGACAACGCCTCTGATACCAATCGCCCGCAACGGCATTCTCCATCTCAGATACGCCGCCACGGCCGGGCTGGGCAACCGGTTGAAAAAAACCGTTTCATATCTGCGTTATTATCAACCCCGCCATCTCAATCTGTATTGGCCGGACAAAGGGTGGGTTAGCGCGCGGTTTTCGGATTTATTCCGTCCCGCATGGCCGATAACATATACCGAATATAATTCTCCCGTGCAAATAGAAGAGTTCAGTTATACCGAACCGCTTATTCCCTATGTCAGCGAATATGCCCTTCTTATTACGCGCGATGATTTCACAGATGGCCGGCCTTTTCTGATAGACACGAAATACAATCAAATCCCCGAACATATCAGACAGATTTACCGCCCGTATTTCGCGGCAATAAAGCCCGCGCCCGCCGTGCAAAAACGGATAGACGCCGTCAGATTGCCGCCCGATGCCGTTGCCGTGCAAGTACGTAATGCGCCGGATTGGGCAGCTCACGGACACAACAACGAACCGGCGGAAAAATTCTTCGCCGCCATGGATAAATTTCCGCCGGACACCGCTTTTTTCCTCTCGGCCATGTCGGCAGAAACCGCCGCCCCGTTTCACAAACGCTATGCCGGACGCATTTTTGAATTACCGGATAAAGATTACCTTTCAATGGTTGACGCCGCAGCGGATATGTTTCTCCTCGGACGCACAAAAGCGGCGATATATTCTTACGGCAGCACCTTTGCGGAAGTCGGCTGGTGGCTGGGCGGCGCAAAATCGGATGTCGTCATCGTCGGTATGGACGCTCCGGAAAAAATCTTACTTGACAACAATCGCCTGTTGATACTGGACAGCCTCCCCACTCAAGATGATTGAAATTCCTCTTCGTAATAGAGTGCGGCCGTTAACCGATAGCCCCGCAAAATGCCACATACTGTCCGCACTTTTTCCTCTACCTGCCTCACATAAGCCCCGTTGCCCGTGGCGCCACGGTGCGCACAAAATTTTACAAGTAATATGCGGAAGCCATACCCTAAAATGCAACATACATAGAGGTCGTGAGCACTAGAGATTGGCAATCTCCCGCGAACTCAATCACAAAATTTTACCCTTTATAGAGTAAATACATCTCCTCTTCCCGTTCCAACTTCTCCCCTCTCGCCACCTTTTCGGCTGCCGCTTCCGCCACTTCGGGCGCAAATTCCGGCGCCGGTCCGTTCACCGGCAACATCCGGCGGTGCAGGCAGCGCAACATCTCATCTTGTTGCAACATTTGCCAGCCGCCCTGCCCGGCTTCAAACGGCGCCAGTTCGCTAAACCAGAAAGACGCCCGTTGCGCCACGGCCGGCTTTTCCGCCTCTTCGGGAATAAGAAACCAGCCGCGCGCTTTAAGCCATTGCCCGACGGAAACGCGCGAAGTAAACACCGAAAGCGGCGCCGCCAACACCAGCCCCAGCGTAATCGGCGACAGCCACCAAAACAGAACATGCGCATATTTCCACACCGCCGCCGCCGTTACCGCGCCCAAAATCGTATGCCACTTGTGAACGCGCCACGCCGTCCGCCAGTCCGTCCCCTCGTCGCCGCGGTTCTGCGCGTTCCAGGCCACCGACTTGCCGCGTAGAATATCAAACACAAATTTGCTTTGAAACAACATCATCACCGGCGCCATCAGCGTGGAAACGACAATCTCCAGCCCCAAACCGCCCGCGGTTTTCGCCGCCGAAAGCCCCGGCTTACCCGCTTTTTGCCGCCGCCGGTTTTGCCGCAAAAACACCGCCAGCCCTAAAAACTTCGGCACCAGAAGCATCGCCATGGAGAGGACAAACAGCCAGATAGTTCCCGCCTTGTCAAACACCGGCCACTCGGGAAACAGAGAATACGTCTGCCCGAAATATTGCGGCGGCACAAACTCGCGAAACAGCACCATGGAAAGCCCCGCCAGCAAAAACAGCAGCCACAGCGGCGACGACAGATAAGACATAATCCCGGTCAGAAAATGCACCCGACTGACCGGATGCAGCCCGCGCGAAACCAACACTTTGATATGCTGTAAATTCCCCTGGCACCAGCGTCGGTCACGCGCCGCAAAATCAATCATGGAAGGCGGACACTCCTCATAGCTCCCTTTAAGCTCCGGCAAAAGCCACGCCGACCAGCCGCCGCGGGCAATCAACGCCGCTTCAACAAAATCATGGCTGAGGATAAATCCGCCGAACGGCCCTTTTCCTTTAAGTTTGGGCAACCCGCAACATTCAATAAACGCCCGCGTGCGGATAATCGCGTTATGCCCCCAGTAATTGCTGTTTCCCGCCTGCCAATAGGCCAGCCCCGCCCCGACCACCGGCCCGGCGATTCTGCCGGCAAACTGCTGTTCGCGCGCAAACATACTCGTCGCGTTAATCATCTGCGGCGATGCCTGAATAATGCCCGCATGCGGATTTTCCTCCATCAGGCGCGCCATTTCCGCAATTGTTTCCGCCGTCATCAGGCTGTCCGCATCCAACACAATCATAAAATCGTATTCCGCGCCCCAACGATTGCAAAAATCCTCAATATTGCCGGATTTCCGCGCCGTATTCTGTGCCCGCCGCCGGTAATAGAGCCGGACGCCGCCATCCGTCAGCCGCTCCAGCCTTTTCTTGGCCTGATACCACACCGCCTCTTCTTTAACCCATACTTTCGGATCGGTCGTATCGCTCAAAACAAACATATCAAACTTGCCGCCGCCACCAAACCTGCCCAAATCTTCGCCGATAGCCAAAAGCCGCGCCATCGTCTGCGCCGGCTCCTCGTTATATATCGGCATCAACACCGCCGTCCGGCTGTGAATATCCGCCATTGCCCGGCGCACCGCTTCCGCCACCCGGCCATCGCCGCCATCCGCCGCGACAAACGCCGCATCAAGCGCCGCT
The DNA here is from genome assembly GCA_944392865.1 of uncultured Alphaproteobacteria bacterium. Lineage (GTDB taxonomy): Bacteria > Pseudomonadota > Alphaproteobacteria > RF32 > CAG-239 > CAG-267. The sequence continues at coordinate 14,807 of CALXYD010000015.1, read as the reverse complement.
TCAACATCGCCGGGATACTTAAGCCCCGGCATTTTCGCCCGTTTGAGCAACTGTAAAAAACCGAAAATGCTTGACCAGAAATAAAGCGCAATCCACCCGAAAGTCAAAATAAACAGGACAATCACCGCCGCCCGCGTCCAAACCGCAATATCCGACGGCATCGCCGCCATCCACTTCGCCAGCCCCAAAAGCACCGTAACCAGCACCAGCCCGGCCAGCCGCCGCCGCCGTCCGCGCACCAGCTTCGCATAATCGTCGCCATACCACGCTTTCACGCCCGTGGATAAAGCAGAGCGCCGTTCGCTTTTGCCCTCGTGCGATTTCAGCCACAACTTCTGCCATAACCTTTTCGCACTCGGCGGCACAATCGGCTGTGTCCGCATTTTAAGCGGTTTCTCGGGCGGCACCACCGCCAGCGTGTCAATATCGTCATTCATCGCCGGCACCTTTTATTGCGGCAGCCATTGGTAAGTCCACACCTCGGAAATGATTTCCCCTTCCCGCTTCAGCGCCAGCCGGAGTTCGGACGTCTTGCCGTTCGGCTCAAAATCAAAATACGCAACCACGCCTTTGGTTTCGGTATTGTATTCCAGATGTGCGCGCTCAATTTTCCCTTCCGACGCGCTGACGTCAAGCTCAAGCTCCTCATTGCCGAAGCTCCGCCGCAACGTATTGCCGGTAAACTCAACCGCGAACTTGCGCCCGGTATTGCCCAACACGCCCATCACACCGCCCACGCCGGTATAAGTGGCGTAAACTTTGGCTTTGACGTCGTCTTCATCAACATCGTTCGTCCAATGCAGGCGATAGCGGAAACGGTACTCGCGCCCGGTTTCAATTTCCTCCGCCGGCACCCAATAGGCAACCACATTGTCGTGAATTTCCTGCTGTGACGGAATTTCCACCAGCTGCACCGTTCCTTTGCCCCAGGCGCCGAGCGGCTCAACCCACAGGCTCGGGCGTTGGTGATAATTCGCCTCAAAATCCAGATAATGCGCCAGCGCCCTGTCGCGCTGCATCAGCCCGAACCCCTGCGGATTATTGTCCTCAAACGAGCTGACCCTGAGGAATTTGGAATTATCCAACGGCCGCCACAACCATTCGCCTGCCCCGTTATGCACCAAAAGCCCGTCGCTGTCATGTACTTCCGGCCGATAGTCGTCAAACCGGTTCTTGGCATTTTCGCCGAACAGATACATTGAAGTCAGCGGCGCAATGCCGAGTTTCTCCACCGGCTTGCGGAAATAGAGCGCCGCGCTGACGTCCATAGTCGTATCCTTGCCGGGCTTGAGTTTAAAATAATACGCCCCGGCAACGCTCGGGCTGTCCAGCACCGCGTAAATTTTTATCTCATGTGCGTTCCGCCGCGGCCGCTCAATATAAAACTCCGTAAACGCCGGAAATTCCTCGCCTTTCATCAACGCCGTATCAATCGCCAGCCCGCGGGCGGACAAACCGTATTTATGCCCCTGCCCCAGCGCGCGGAAATAGCTTGCCCCCAAAAAGGCGATAACTTCGTCGTAATAGTCCAGGCTGTTCAGCGGATAATGCAGACGGAAACCGGCATACCCCCCGTCTTTAACTTCGGCAAAATCCGCCGCGCTTATATCGTTCTTTCCGTAATCAAAATATTCGGGATGATAGTCCAGCGGCACCGCCTTGCGCTTGATTATCTCGTTGATTTTAACCGGCGCGGTAAACATTCCCCCGGCGTGGAAAAGCTGCAGGTCAAACCGGCGCTTGCTCTTCGCCCACGGTCCCTCTGCCGGCTTAAAGCGGATATCGCGATACTCGTCATAATCAAGCCCGCGGAATTTGCCCGACGGCAGTTCTTCCGGTTTTTTATAAGGCGTTTCCGCCAGCGCTTTCGCTTTTTGTCGAAGTCTGGCAAACGAAAACTCGCCCGGTGCCGTTACTTCTTCTTCCGCCTCAATCAGCGCCTTCCGCCCCTCCAGCCGGTCGTATGCATAATAACCGCCGCCCGCCAGCAGCAAAACCGCCAACAGCGTGCCGAAAACCACATTCCGATTCATTGCCTCTCCGTTAAAAATTCAAAATAAATCCAACCTCCCCTCAAAATATGCGCGTCCGCCAAGTTGTCAAGCGCTTTAAAACGCCTTTCAACCGTATTTTTCACCGCCGCCGTATGTAACTCTCCTTTCGCCCGCAACCTCCCCCTGCCCCCTTTCGTCCACCACCTCCCCCTTTCGCTCCGCTTCCGCCCCTTTCGTCCACCACCTCCCCCTTTCGCTCCGCTTCCGCCCCTTTCGCCCATAACCCTCCGCTGCCTCCCCTCCCCCATATCCCCGCCCCCTTTCAATCCATTTTCCATTTCGCCCCAACCTCCCGCTTCCGCCCCTTCCGCCACCTCCCCCTTTTCCCTCTCACTTGTGTATTAAAAAAAATATGATTTAAATATTAAAAAAACTATTGACATTTGTGTCATAGTCTGTTATGAAAAAAAGTATCATCGCAAAATTGTGTCCGTTTTTAAATCAATATATGATTTATATGACACAATTATACCTGCGCCGATGATATTAACCTTATGCTCCGCTCCCAAACGCGGAGCATTTTTTGTATCAACTTTATTTATCAAAAGGAGCAAACCATGCTAACCACAAAAGACATCTATGCGAACGACAACATATTTGACGATGAAAGCTGGAAAGAAGACAGCTACAAAGATGAAAAAAAGCAAACTCTTCACCGGCTGTTGGATAAATACCATAACGACCCGGACGAAGTGGAACGCCTTTCCACCATCGCCGAAGATATTGACTTCAAATTCTCGCGCCAATATCTTAACGAAGTTCTCCGCGAACGCGCTGCCGGAAGACTCTCCCTGTCCGCGCAACCCGCAGAGATGAGGCTTTCCGCCGCTCCCGAGCGCCGCTACGCCGCCAACGCCTATGCCGGCACACAGAGTGACGCCCGCCCGAGCGCCGATTCGCCCTACGTCTATGATGAAGATAGATTCGTCAACACCACCATGCGCCCGCATATTGAAGAACAAGAAGGCATCTTTGATTATATATATCTGGACACCAGCGCCCTTAAAACCATCGGCGTTGGCGCAAACATAGACGCCGCTCCGGAAAAACTGAACTGGCTCTATGAAGATCCGCAAACTCACAAACGGCGCCAATTGGATAAAAATAACGCCGCTGACCTGGCGCTTATGAAAAATGAGATTGCCAAAATTGACAAGCTCAAATCAGAGCCCATAAGAGCAGCCGAAGGGTATGAAAAGGAAAGCCAGCTGCGCCTGTCTGCGGAAACTGTGGAACAGATGTATCAAAACCGGTTGCGCGGCGCGATTGATGACGTCCGCAACATCATCCGCCGTTACAACAACACCCCCGGCAAGCGCAGAAAAATCCCTGATTTTGAGAAATTGCCGCTCAATTTGCAGATTGTGCTGGTGGATATGGCTTATAACCTCGGCCTGAAAAAGTTTGATTACATTCAAACCTGGAAAGACGAAAATGACCACGGCAAAGGAAAAGATGGCTACCCACTTTTCTGGGATGCTGTTGCCAACAGAGACATTAATAGAATGGTAGCACAAAGCTCACGCACGGGCAATAACACACGCTTAACCAAGCGCAATGCCTATGTCCAAAGCCTGTTGCGGACATTGCAGCCGGATAGTTATTAAAAAAACATTTGCAACTTAAAATAGGCGGGCTATAATGCAAGGCATAGTTGATTTTTTAGGAGAATACCCGATGAAAAAATTATGCCTTGTTTCCGCCTGCCTGTTAGCCGGCCTTGCTCCCACCTTGGCCTCTGCCGATGCCTACGGCGATTTTGTCCGTGTTGAGTGCAACCGCAGCATGGGCTTTTTTGATATTCACTATAACGCCATAATGGGCGTTAAAATTTCTGATTTCTTAGACAACCGCACGCCGGTATTTTTCTACCGCAACCCCGCCCCGAATATGGATAGCGACATTATGATTATCAATAATTTTTCCTGGTCAAAACAGCCGTTCACCTACAAATGCGAACTATCCCCATTACTGAAGTACGATATTACCGTTTCGCCGATTGATCAGGTTATGTCAAACGTATGTCTATATGCCGCAACCAATCGCATTAACATTACCGAATACAGAACAGACCCTAAAACCGACAAGACCACCGAACATCAATTGATAAAAAATCTGGCCATCGGTTGTAATTCTCATATAGGAAGAATCATAGGTGTCATATATTCGGATAAAGATACGGAACTTATCTTAAATTTTGAAGAGTGGGCTCCTCTTCTCCAAACACCTGATAATAACCTGGGAAAACCAATAACCGATGAAGAAATTAAAGAATTCTAAAAAATAGCATATAAACAAATTAAAGAGCAAAAAAAAACAACCGAACCCGTTTGAAAGAAACTGTATTAGGAGAATACCCGATGAAAAAATTATGCCTTGTTTCCGCCTGCCTGTTAGCCGGCCTCATCCCCTCCCTGGCCTCCGCTGACCGTTACGGCGATTTCGTCCGTGTTGAGTGCAACCGTAGCATGGGCTTTTTTGATATTCAATACAACACGTTAAAGGGTTCTAAAATTTCTGATTTCTTAGACAACCGCACACCGGTATTTTTCTACCGCAACCCCGCCCCGAATATGGATAGCGACATTATGATTATCAACAATTTCTCCTGGTCAAAACAGCCGTTCACCTACAAATGTGAGCTGACCCAGTTTTTAAAGTATGACATTACCGTTTCGCCGGTTGATCTGGTTGTATCAAGCCGGTGTCTGTATATGAGTGCTAATACAGTAAATATCATAGAATATGCAACCAATAAAAAAACCGGCGAAACAACCCAAAAACATCTGGTAAAAGACATATCTCTCGGTTGTGAAAGCCCCATACGGCGAATTTCCGGAACCGCAGGGGACAGGATATTTGAGGATGACCTTGAAGGCGTTGACCTGACATTTTCAACAGCATTTAATTTGGCATACTTTATGATGAGCGAACAGGAAAAAACACTGGATAAAGAAGCCGTAAAAAAACAACAGGATAAACAGCTTATCCAACCTACTGACGATTCTTCTGCCGCCCAATAACTATTTTTAGGAGAATACCCGATGAAAAAATTATGCCTTGTTTCCGCCTGCCTGTTAGCCGGCCTTGCTCCCACCTTGGCCTCTTGTCGCAATTAGAGCAAAAATAACAGCCACCCGCCGGCAATCAGCACCGACAACAACATCACCGGCAGCGACCACCACAGAAATTTAAGGAAATCCATCGGTTTGCCCGCCCTGGCCGCCATTCCCGCCACAATAACGTTCGCCGACGCGCCGATAAGCGTCCCGTTGCCGCCCAGGCAAGCCCCGAGCGAGAGCGCCCACCAGACCGGCATCATCGCCTCGCGCCCGCCCATTTCTTCTTCCATCGCCGCAAGCACCGGAATCATCGTCGCTACAAACGGAATATTGTCCACCACCGCCGACAGCAATGCCGACACGCCAAGCACAATGTATGTGCTGCCCGCAATATCTCCGCCGCTCAGATTAACGAAATAAAGCCCGAGCCGCCGCAAAAACCCGCTCTGCTCCAGCGCGCCGACCACCACAAACAGGCCGGTAAAGAAAAACACCGTCGTCCAGTCCACACCTTTCAGCGCCGCCGCCACCCGTGCGTCAGCCTCTTCCTTATCCGTCCCGCGCGTATAAAGGAGCAACATAACCGCCGCCCCCAAAAGCGCGATAAATCCGTTCTCCAGCCCGATATGGTGCGCCGCCATAAACGCCGCCACCACCGCGGCCAGCACCGCCAACGCCTGCTTGAGCAACGGCGCGTCCGTAATCGCCGCCTTCGCATCAATCTGCATAACCCGCGCCCGGTTTTGCAACGTTGTCTCCAGCTTTCCCCGCCAAAACAGCGCAAACGCCGCAATCAGCAGCGCCTGAATCACCGCCGCCGCCGGCGCCAAATTAACCAGAAAATCCGTAAACGACAGCCCGAGCGCCGAACCGATGAGAATATTCGGCGGGTCGCCGATAAGCGTCGCCGTCCCCCCGATATTGGAAGAAAACACCGCCATCAGCAAATACGGATAAACCTCAACCTCCAACTTTTTCGCTATCTGCATAATCACCGGCACGATAAGCAGCACTGTCGTCACATTGTCCAAAAATGCCGAAAACAGCGCGGTAATAATACCGGTAACCGCCAAAATCCCCGCCGGATGCGCGCGCACCTTTTTCGTTCCCCATATCGCCGCGTATTGGAACATACCCGACTTTTCCGCAATGCTGACAATAATCATCATTCCCGTCAACAACGCCAGCGTGTTAAAATCAATCGCCGCCACCGCCGCCTCTTGCGAAATCACACCTAAAAACACCAGCGCCGCGCCGGTCAGCAAAGCCGCCACCGCCCGGTTAGCCTTTTCGGTAAACAAAAAGAAATAGCAAACCCCCATCGCCGCCAGCGCCGCCGTTGTCCGGCTCATTCCGAAAAACAGCGTTTCCGTTCCGTATGCGTCCATACCGTCCTCACATCACATAAAATGCACAATATAAAAATACCCGCTGGCGACCAAAACCGACAATATCGTAACCGGCAGCCCCCAAAACAAAAATTTGAGAAAATTCAGCGGATGGCCGTCCCGCGCCGCAATCCCCGCCACGATAACGTTGGCCGACGCCGCGATAAGCGACCCGTTGCCGCCATAGCAGGAACCGACCGAAAGCGCCCACCAGACCGGCATCATCGCCTCGCGCCCGCCCAGACCTTCTTCCATAGATTTTAACAGCGGAATCATCGTGGCGACAAACGGAATATTGTCAATCGCCGCCGAAAGCAGCGCCGACACCCACAAAATCAGAAACGCCGCTTTCTGCACGCTCCCGTCCACCAGCAACAACGCTTTTTCGCCGAGCATTTCCAAAACGCCGGTAACTTCCAACCCGTAAACCAGCGCAAACAGGCCGGTAAAGAAAAATATCGTCGTCCAGTCCACCCGGTCAAACGCTGCCTCAACCTGCCGGTCGCGTTCTTCATGGCTTTGTCCGCGCGTCGCCAGCGCCAACAGCAGCGCCGCCCCGAACAGCGCAATGGTTCCGTTGGCGATATGCAGATGTTCCGCCGTCAGAAAGCCGGCAATCGCCAGCCCGAGCACCGCGCCGGATTTTTTCACCAACACCGGGTCGGTAATCATTTTCCGTTCGTCAATTTTCATCACCGTTTTGCGCGCCCTGTCCGAGGCTTTCATCTTCCGCCCGCAAAGAAAATCAAACCCGAGCAACAGCAGTCCCAGCGTAATCGTCACCAACAACGTCAGCTCTTTAAGAAAATCCGTAAACGACAACCCGACCGCGCCGCCGATGAGAATATTCGGCGGATCGCCGATAAGCGTCGCCGTCCCTCCGATGTTGGAGGCAAAAATTTCCATCAGCAAAAACGGATACGGCTCAACTTTAAGCTTGCGCGCAATCTCAATCGTTACCGGCACAATGAGCAGCACCGTCGTCACGTTGTCCAGAAACGCCGACAGCACCGCCGTCGCCACGCCGAGCGCCGCCAGCAGCCCGCGCGGATTCGCGTTGACCACTTTCGCCGACTTCACCGCCATATATTGAAACACGCCCGACTGTTCGGCAATTCCGACCATAATCATCATGCCCGTCAACAGCGCGATGGTATTAAAATCAATCCCTTTAAGCGCCTCGTCAAAACTGAGCACGCCCAAAAGCACCATCGCCGACGCCCCGAGCATCGCCGCCACCGCGCGGTTCATCTTTTCCGTAAACAGCACCGCGTAGCTGAGCGCCAGAACAATGCTGGCGATTACCGCCGCCGGTATGCCGAAAATCATCATATTATCCCCTTTTTCGCGTTGTATTAAGCTTTTGCCGCCAATATAGCCGCAATTTCTTAACAAATAAATACCGTCCGGCAAAATTTTCGTCCGCAAAGGTATGTAATCCGCGCCGTTTTTTCCGCCGTCCGCATTTTTTGTTTGCTTTTTAAAAACGCCGCCGGTAGAATAAACGCGATATGCAACAAAATACGAGGCTAAGGAGAAATCAAGCTATGTCATACGTCAAAAGGTCGCTCTCTCAAGATGAAGAAATCAAAGTGGAAATCCGCCTGCACTGGCTCAACTATCTGCCGTCGCTGATATTTGCGCTGCTGGCTTTCTGGTGCATTCCCTACGGCTCGGGCGCGCAGGAACGCGGCGATATTCCGGTGGCGTGGCTTTTGGCGCTGTTGCTGATATTCTTCTCTTTGTGTATGTATCTAAAACAAGCCTCGGTTGAAATGGCGGTTACCAACAAGCGGGTTATCTGCAAAAAAGGCATTATCAGCGTCAAATCCGAAGAGCTTTACAACGGCAAAGTCGAGTCCATAGAAATCCGCCAGTCCATCCTCGGCCGGCTGATGGGCTACGGCACAATCTGCTTTTCCGGCACCGGCGCCTCCGAAGTGCGCTTCGTGGATATAGACAACCCCGACCAAATCAAAGCCGAGATAGAAAACATCGTCTACAACCCCGAATTTCGCCAGTAACGGAATTTCAACGCCGGTTTTCCCCGCGCGTGCCTACCGCCACACCCCGAATTTGAGCAACCGGGCGATTCGCCGGGCGCGTTTGGGCGTCTGCGCGGCATATTTTGAAGTCAGGCATTCAAACGCCGCCATATCAAAATTTTTCTTCTCCACCGCCCGCCGCAAGCGCCGAAATTTGCGAAACCCTTTAACCCCGAGTTGGAAACACATATCCAAAAGCGCATATTGCCTTTCCTCATCCAGCTCCTCAAACCCCGCCACCGTTCGTTTCAACGCCGCATAGCAACGCTGAATATCGTTTCTGAGCAGCATTTTCGCAGCGTTGGCGGTAATCCCGTGCATATAGTCGCCCAGCGCCCGCTTTTCCTCAAACGTCGGCGGATTGTCGTCCAGATTGCGCCCGACGCCGATAGTCAGCTTCCCCGCCGGACAGCGATAAGGCATCAGCCGCATTCCCTCGTGTTCAATCAACCGCGCACACCATTTTTCCATATTATACATTGTTTTCCTCCAAAAAAAAATTAAAATAAGCCGACAAAAAAAACGGTGCACTTCACGCACCCCGGCCATAACCATAAAAAAACCGACACACTTCTCCCCCCCAGCCATAACCATAAAAAAAACGGCGCACTTCGCACACCCCGGTCATAACCATAAAAAAACCGACGCACTTCACGCACCCCGGTCATAACCATAAAAAAACCGACGCACTTCACGCACCCCGATCAATAAAAAGAAAATATTATCTCCCCAAAGACCTCACAGCCTCAATCATCTATCCTACAAACGCATTCTATGCGTTTGCCCCGATAGGGCTTTACCCGCATACGCGCCACACACCCCCGATTAAAGCCATAAAAAACCGGCACACTTCACGCACACCAGTCAAAAAGAAACATTATCTTCCATCCCCCAAAGACCTCACAGCCTCAATCATCTATCCAACAGGCAACGCTCGCCGCTGCCTGCCCCTGCTAAGCAGGGCTTTAACTACGATTGCCCGTTCGTGGCACTTTGCACCACGTTGCCGATGGCGCGACCACTGCAGGTGTGGCGCGCACCGCCCGTGGCGCGGTCACTGTCCCGCTTGCGAGATTCGCTCATATTCTTTGCAAAAACTCTCTGCTATCTTAACCCATCTATCCACCAAGCGCACCTCGTGCGCTTGCCCCGCCAGGGCTTTACATACTTCTGCCTTGCTCTCTGTTTTGCCCCTTTTACCTGTCTTAAATTTTGCAATACCATTTCAACAAATCAGCCAACAAATATGGCGAATGTCATATTTGCCCCGCCCCGCGGGGCTTCCCCATCTTCAACCACCCCACCCCAAACGCCCTCCACCCTTTCCTCCACCCACCTTTTCTCCCGCCGTTTCGCCACCCACACAAAAACATATAAAAAAACACAAAAAACTCTTGTGTTTGTCTAAAACTTATAGTATAAACCATCCCAGAGAAAAAATAATTATGTCTAACCAATTAAAAAACACTATTATGAAAACAAAAAAACAAAAGAAATTCATCGAAGAAATGTTCAACCTGCTGAACGCCGACGAAGTCATTCCGCACTTGGTCACAGAAATTGACGAAGAAATTCAGCTCAAAATCTTTGACCTGCCCGACGAGGAAGCCGCAGAGATTATGCGGGAGTACGTCAAGCACGACTACTGGCTCTGCGACGAAGCCCAGCTCAAAGTCTTTGGCTTGCCAAATGTTGCAGAGATTCTGCTGGAATATGTCAAGCACGGTTGGGCGCTCTGCAAAGAAGCTCAGTTCAAAGTCTTTGACTTGCCCGACGAGAAAGCCGTTGAGATTATACTGGAGTGTGTCAAGCACGGCCGCGCGCTCTACTACTACAATGGATGTCAGCTCAAAGTCTTTGGCTTGCCGAACGCCGCCGAGATTCTGCTGGAGTATGTCAAGCATCACAGGCTCTACTGGGAAACTCAGCTCAAAATCTTTGACTTGCCCGACGAGAAAGCCGCTAAGATTATGCTGGAGTATACCAAACACGGCGGAGGACTCTGCCCCGAAGCCCGAAAGCGCTATGACGAGCTGATGGCTAAATCGGCAAAAGGCTAAAACATTTCTTTCTGCGAAAACTAAAAGCGGCGGTTCCCTCACGGAACCCCCGCTTTTTTTATTGCACCATTCCATACCTCAAATTTTACTCACACTTACCCTTCAATAACATTCTTCACAAACAAATATGCCAACAAACGCATTCTATGCGTTTGCCCCCGCTCCGCGGGGTTCTCCAACCGACGTCCCACAGAAACGTCCTGCGGAACCCCCCGTTTTTTTGCGCCCTGTTTTCTCTTCACAAACTGCCTATTCAACCCATTCATCCACCAAACGCCACCCGCCATATTTGCCCCGATAGGGCTTTACCCGCCTCCACGCGACACACCCCCGATTAAAGCCATAAAAAAACCGGCGCCTTCCACGCGCACCGGCCATAACCATAAAAAAACCGACGCCCTTCACGCGCACCGATCAAAAAAAAGAGCCGTGCATCTCTGCCAAGCCCTTTTACTGCCCTCACGGACACACTATCGCGATTATGAACACACTTTACCCCCTACTATGACACTTGTCAAGCCCTTTTCTTCCCTGTTTTGCTTTTTTTATTCAAATCCGCCTGACCATCTCATCCGCAAAATTCCTCCTTACCCGCCCCCACCCACACAAGCGCCAAAACTCACGCCCCTACATCAGCCCCGCCGCACACTCCCCCGAGCACCCCAAAGCCCCCCCTACCCCCAACACCCCCGCCCGCCGGCAAAAAAACGCGTAAAAAAGTCCCCCGCCGGCAAAAATTCCTCTTGCCAATCATAAAAAAGGGCATTATAGATAGAGCCGGTGCTTTTAAATTCCGGAAAGCCGGAGCAACGGCGGCCTAATGATAGCTTAGAGTTTTGCTGCCCTGCCTTCGGTATATCGCGCCTCTGCGCAACCGGCAGAAAAGCGCCGCGGCAAACGGACGCATATCCCCTTGGCGGCAGGCAATCAACAACAACAAATCCCGCCGGTCGGATATTCCCCTTTCGCCGCCGCAAACTCAAGAGATGAAGACACAAGTATCGCCTGCACGGACATATCGCGGCGATAATTATTAGTTAGGAAATAACAGTTATGAAAAAAATGTTGATTGATGACACTCAACCGGAAGAAACCCGTGTGGTTATCGTGGATGGCAACAAGGTTGAGGATGTAGAATTTGAATCAAGCCTCCGCAAACAAATCAAAGGCAATATTTTCACCGCCAAAGTCGTCCGCATTGAACCGTCTTTACAAGCCGCGTTCGTGGACTACGGCGGCAACCGCCACGGCTTTTTGGCATTTGGCGAAATTCACCCCGACTACTACAATATTTCCGATGAAATAAAAGCCGAGGTAGCCGCGGAAGTTGACGCGATAATTGAGAAAAAGCGCCAAAACATCGCCGAACACAAGGCGGAACAGGAGCGCCGCCGGCTGGAGCGCGAACAAAAGCGCGCCGAGTATGAAGCGCGCCGCCGTGCCGAAGCTGAAGCCGAAGCGGCCGCCGCAGCGGAAGAAAGCGCCGAAGGAGAAAATACAGCGAAAGAAAACGCCGATTCGCCGGCAGACAGCGAAACCCCGGCAGATACCAACGCTGCCCCGGCAACGGAAACCCCGGCGGAAGAACCTGCAACAGATGAACCTGTAAAGGAGGAGCCGGAAACCCCGGCAACAGCGGAAGATGAACCCGACGCGCCGGAGTCGGAATCTCCCGTAAGCGACGCGCCGGCAACACAGGAAGATACCGCCGCTCCGGCTGGCGACACGGAAATTCCCGCGGCTGAAACCCCGGAGGAAGAACCTGCAACAGATGAACCTGTAACAGATGAAGCGGAAACCGCAAACGAAAATTCTGAAAGCGAAGAAGAAACCGCAAGCGACGGAGAAACCGATAAAAAAACCGCCCGCCGCCCGCGCCGCACCCGTTTTCTCGGCCGTCGCTCCGGCGCCAAATCTGCCGGCAAAACCGGCTACAAAGTTTCCGCGGAAACCGCCGGCATTACCGCTGGCGAAAGCGTCGCCGAAGACTATGACGCCGACAGCGATGAAGACGATGACGATGATGATGAAAACGGCGCGCCAGCCCTTTCCGCCGCCGATGATGACGAAATCTCCGCCGGCGCCAAAGAATTTGACAACGATGACGACGACGCCGATTCCGAACGCTATCTGGAAACCCAGCGCAAGCTGATTTTCGCCCGCAAGCTCTACCATCGCTCCGCCATTCAGGATGTGATTCGCGAGGGGCAGACCCTGCTGATACAGATTGTCAAAGAAGAACGCGGCAACAAAGGCGCCGCCTGCACGACTTATTTGTCGCTTGCCGGACGTTATTGCGTGCTGATGCCCAACCGTATCAAATCCGGCGGCGTATCGCGCAAAATCACTTCCGCGAGCGACCGCAAACGCTTAAAGGACATTATCCGCGAACTGCCGTTAAGCGACGATATGTCGCTGATTGTCCGCACCGCCGGCGAAGACAAGCAGAAAAGCGACATCGTCCGCGACTACAATTACCTTATCCGCACCTGGAACCACATTCGCCATTCGGCTTTAAGCACACCGGCACCGGCGTTGATATACGAAGAAGGCGACCTGATTAAACGTGCATTGCGCGATATGTATACCAAAGACATCGGCGAAGTGATTATTGACGGCGACAACGCCTACAAGACCGCCAAAGAATTCAGCAAAATACTTTCGCCGAACATGGGGCGCAAAATAAAATGCCGCAAGCCCGGCGACATTCCGGTTTTCCAGCAATATCAGGTGGAAAAAGAGCTTGACAAGCTGCACAATCCAGTTGTTCAACTGGCTTCCGGCGGCTATCTCGTGATTAACCCGACCGAAGCGCTTGTTTCCATAGACGTCAACTCCGGCCGCGCCACCAAAGAAATGGACATAGAGGAAACCGCCCTGAAGACCAACCTTGAGGCGGCCGACGAAATCGCCAAACAATTGCGGATGCGCAATCTGGCCGGGCTGATTGTCGTTGACTTTATTGATATGGACGAACCGGCCAACAACCACGCGGTTGAAAAACGGATGAAAGAGGCGATGAAGCAGGATCGCGCCCGCGTGCAAATTGCCAAAATGAGCATTTTCGGGCTGTTGGAAATCTCCCGCCAGCGGATGCACTCGTCGTTTGTGGAAAGCAATTATGTAACCTGCCCGTATTGCCGCGGCCAGGGCGTTCTGCGTTCAACCGAGTCCGGTGCGATGTTGGTCGTCCGTGCGTTGGAAGAAGAAGGTATCAAAGGCGCATTCAATCATCTGGAAGCGCGCGTTCCGCAGGATACTGCAGTTTATCTGCTAAACCAGAAACGCCGCTTATTGGCGGAACTGGAAGAAAAATACGGGATGGAAATTGTCATCTCCGCCGACGGTTCAATCAAAAACATCGGCGACTTTAAGATAGACAAAACCCGCGTTCAGAAGAGCAAACCGGAAGCGGTCGCCGCCGCCACTGCCTACCCGCAGGAAATAGCCGACACTTATGCAAACAGCGATGAAGACGAAACGGAAGAGGAAACCGCCGCCGCAAATGACGAAACGGATGAGGCGGATAGCGTGCAGGAAAACACCCGTCGCGGTCGCGGACGCGGACGAAGCGGCAACTACCGCCGCGGACGCCGGAGCGGCAACGGGCGCGGACGTTACAGCCGCGGCAGTGGCGATAACAATGCCGCCGCCGAAGAGGCAAAACCGTCGGAAACGCCGCAACCCGCCGCCGAAGACGCTAAGCCGGAAAAGAAAACCTGGTGGAAAAAGCTCTTGGGCTGACCAACACCGGAGCGGCAACGGGCGCGGACGTTACAGCCGCGGCAGTGGCGATAACAATGCCGCCGCCGAAGAGGCAAAACCGTCGGAAACGCCGCAACCCGCCGCCGAGGACGCTAAGCCGGAAAAGAAAACCTGGTGGAAAAAGCTCTTGGGCTGACCAACGCCGACGCGGTATAATTCCGCAATAACACGGCTAAATTTCCTCTAACCCCGGATTTCCCCGCGAAACCCGGGGCTTTTCCACCCACGCCCCCGCTTTTTTGTGCACCTGCTTTTTCTTCAACTACTTTTCATCGTTTATACCTAGACATCATTAAATAATATGCTATCAAGCACAGCTTGCCTGTGCTTGCCCCCGCTCTGCGGGGCATACCCAACCTGCAAGCACACTATACCTTTGCCTGCCGTTGGACTGCCGCGTTCGACGCATAAATGCGCCTCTCTCGCAGTGACG
>CALXYD010000014.1 GCA_944392865.1 uncultured Alphaproteobacteria bacterium | reverse complement strand
CATTCCCATGAAAGCATCGCGCCGACTGCAAAAATAAGAATATCAACATACGGATGCCCTACAACTAACGCGGAAATGGCGACAGGCACCATAACCAGTGAAGAAAGCACCCGCTTTTGCAACGATGAAAGCTCAGTTTTTCCCATATCTTCTCTCCCTTTTGTTAAAACTTTGTATTATATCGCATAATTCATTCTTATCAAAATCCGGCCACAGCGTATCCGTAAAAAACAACTCGGTATAAGCTAACTGCCACAATAAATAATTGCTGATTCGCTGTTCGCCGCTGGTACGGATTAAAATATCCGGGTCAGGTATATCTCTTGTGTAAAGTTCATTTGAAAATGCTTCTTGCGTAATTTGCGAAACATCCATCTTTCCGCTAGCAACCTTTTGAGCAATCTTTTGGGTAGCAGCCAAAATCTCCTGCCTGCTGCCGTAGGAAAGGGCGATACAAAGAGTTAAATCCGTATTTTCTGCGGATTCTTTCTCCAGATGCAACATCTTTTCTTGAATAGAGGGGGAAAGCATATATCGCTCACCGATAAAGCGGATTCGGACATTGTTTTCCATAATCTCCTTTAATTCTTTATCCAGGTATTCGTTAAGGAGTTGCATCAAGGCGTCAACCTCATCTTTTGAACGCTGCCAGTTCTCGGTAGAAAAGGCGTAGAGCGTTAAAAATTTTATCCCGGATTCTTTCATCGACCGGGTAATTTTTACAACGTTTTCAGCTCCTTTTTTGTGTCCGTATGTTCGGGGCATACCTCTTTTTTTCGCCCAACGTCCGTTGCCGTCCATAATAATCGCAACGTGCTGGCATGAATTTTCAGTAGTCATCGTCTTCTATTATACTTGTAAAATATCTTTTTCTTTTTTGCTCAACATCTCATCAATTTTCTTTATGGAATCATCTGTTAATTTCTGAATCTCATTGCCGTATCTTTTTTCTTCATCTTCAGAAATAAGATTATCCTTTTTCAGTTTTTTTACTTCGTCAAGCGCATCCCGACGAATATTGCGGATGGCAACTTTGTTCTGTTCGGCATATTTTCCGGCAATTTTAACCAGCTCTTTTCTTCTTTCTTCCGATAGCGGGGGAATTGGAATACGGATAAGCTGCCCGTCAGAAACCGGATTCAGGCCTAAATCGGATTCTCTCAAAGCTTTTTCAACGGCTTTTGCCAAACCTCTGTCCCATACGCTGACCGACAATGTTCTGGCGTCCGGAACGCTGATAGTGCCTACCTGGGCTATCGGTGTAGGGCTCCCGTAAGCCTCAACCATGATATTATCCAGCAAACTGGCGTGTGCCCGCCCGGCACGCAACCCGCCAAATTCGCCGCTCAGGGATTCCAGCGTTTTATTCATACGTTCTGTTGTATCTGTTTTGATTGTTTCAAAATCTGTCATTTTTCCTCTCTTTTGAAAATTATTCTATAATGGTGTAATTTCCCTTACGTCGCAGAGCTTGCAACAGGGAATCTTGATTTTCTTGCTTAAAAACAATAATTGGAAGTTTATTTTCGCGCGCCATGGAAATTGCCGTCATATCCATAACCTTTAATTCTTTTGCGATAACTTCATCGTATGAAACGGAGGTGTAGCGAACGGCATCCGAGTTCTTTTTAGGGTCGCAATCATATACGCCGTCAACTTGAGTTGCCTTAAACAAAGCATCGCAATTCGCTTCTAAAGCTCTGAGCGTTGCGCCCGTATCTGTTGTAAAATAAGGATTTCCCGTTCCGCCGGCAAATATGACCACAACTCCGCGCGCCAGCATATCCTGTGCTGTGCGGTAAGAATATGTTTCGGCTATTTGGGGAACGGAAAGCCCCGATAGTATTTCCGCTTCAATACCTTTGCTGTTTAAGGTGCTTTTCAAAAATAAAGCGTTAATAACCGTGGCCAGCATACCGGCCTGGTCTGCGATTGGGCGGCTGACGGCTTTATTGGTGTTGCTGACGCCTCTGTAAAAATTTCCGCCGCCGATAACGATACATATCTCAACTCCCTCTGCTTTGGCTTTTTTTATACTCTCACCGACCATGTCCAATATGGCCTCATCAATTCCAAACGGCTTATTTCCTAAAAGCCCTTCGCCGGAAAGCTTTAATAAAATTCGTTTGAATTTATTTTTCATGAAATTCCTCATCTCAGATATTTTCCTCTATATTAAACAATTAAATCGCTTTGTCATTATTTTTTTCTGCCTAATATACAGAAAGATAAAATGCACATGTCGATGTAAATTTAAGTTGAAATTTTAATCGGTATCCCTAATATAAAGCCGAATTTGTTTTTAGGAGAAAAGATAATGCCGGTGCTGAGTTATGCTTTAAGTGCGGTTTTGGGTTACATCGTCGGGTCAATTCCTTTTGGTTTGGTGTTGACTAAAATGGCCGGATATGGAGATATCCGAAAAATAGGTTCCGGCAATATCGGGGCGACAAATGTCCTGCGTACCGGAAATAAAACATTAGCCCTGCTAACGGTTCTGTGCGATGCGTTCAAAGCGGGTGTTGCGGCTATAATTGCCGGAGCTGTTGTCGGAGGAGAGTATGGAGTCACGGCATCGTTGATAGCCGGTGCGTGCGGTGTATTGGGGCATAATTTTCCGGTATGGTTGAAATTTAAAGGCGGAAAAGGAGTCGCTTCCAGCTTTGGCTTCTTTTTGGTAACCTGTTGGCCGGTTGCTCTTGCTGCTTTGCTGGTCTGGTTGGCAATGGCATTTGCTTTTCGCTATTCTTCTCTTGCTGCTTTGACAGCAGCGGTTGTCGTTCCCGTTGCCTCATTTTTTCTGGCGCCGACCTCGGAATATACGATATTCTATACCCTGATTGTCCTTTTGGTAATTGTGCGGCACCACGCTAATATTAAACGGCTTATAAAAGGGGAAGAAAGCAAAATTCACCTCAAAAAACAACAATAATTAAGTAAGAAAGAATAACCGTGGATAGGAAAAAACTTACATCATATATCCAACTGATAAATACGACAGGTATCGGCCCGATAGGATTTAAAAAATTACTGAGCCGGTTTGGTGATGTTGATAAAGCATTGGAGGCTGTGTCGCTGAAGAAAAAACTGTTTCCGCGCAATAAAGCCGAAGAGGAAATTATGCAGGCGGAAATCAAAGGTGTTGAAATAATAACCTCAAGCGATGAAATATATCCTTATAACTTAAAGCAAATTGAAGATGCACCGCCGATTCTCTATGCGAAAGGAAGATTGGAGTTATTGCAAAATTGTAATATGCTTGCGGTTGTAGGTTCAAGAAGCGCATCTTTAAGCGCGTTAAAAATGGCGGAAACAATCGCCGGAGATGTTTCCCGGAGAGGGATAACCATAGTTTCCGGAATGGCTCGCGGAATAGACGCGGCCGCACATAGCGGCGCTCTCAAGGCCGGCGGGCAGACAATTGCCGTGCTGGGAACGGGAATAGACGTTGTATATCCGAGTGAAAACGAAAATTTGTATAAAGAATTATCCGAAGATGGGCTGATTTTAACGGAATATCCGTTTCGCACCCGTCCGCAAGCAACGAATTTTCCGCGTCGCAACCGTATTGTTTCCGGATTAAGCAAGGGTGTTCTGGTTATAGAGGCAGGGTTACGCTCGGGCTCATTGATAACGGCACATCAGGCGCTTGAACAGGGGCGCGATGTTTATGCTGTTCCCGGTGCGCCGTATGACGGGCGTTCGGACGGTTGCAACAAATTGCTAAAAGATGGCGCGACATTGGTGGATGGCGCCGATGATATTGTTGAGAATTTTAATTTTTCAGAAGTAACTTTCACACCGCGCATACTGGAAAAAGTTTCCGAAACGGATGATTTATTTGAATATTCGCTTGACAAGCCGGAAAATAATTCCGATAGTCCGAAACAAAATAACGAATATGATAAGTTGCTTTCGTTAATATCTTCTAGCGGAGAAGATATTGATGAACTGATAAGAACGATGGATCTTCCGACCGAGAAAGTTCTGACAATGATTGTCGAATTGGAGTTGGATGATAAAATTACACGCCTTCCGGGCAACAGAGTAGGGAAGATTTAAAGGATTTTTCAGATGAAATTGGTTGTTGTTGAATCTCCGGCAAAAGCAAAAACGATAAATAAATATTTAGGCAAAGACTATAAAGTTCTTGCCAGCTACGGTCATATTCGTGATTTGCCGAGCAAAGATGGCTCTGTTGATCCGGATAAGGACTTCAGTATGGTTTGGGAATTGAGTTCTGGCGGAAAAAAACGTCTGAATGATATTATTGAGGCCTTAAAAGGTTGCGACACACTGATCCTCGCCTCCGACCCGGATAGAGAAGGAGAGGCCATCGCCTGGCATTTGTTGGAAGAATTAAAAGCCAAAAAGAAACTGAAAGATAAAAAAATTGAGCGTGTTGTTTTTCATGAAATTACCAAGCACGCCGTAACCGAGGCTATTCAAAATCCGCGCCAGATAGACGATAATCTTGTGTCTGCATATATGGCGCGCCGTGCGCTTGACTATCTTGTAGGTTTTACGCTTTCTCCGGTATTGTGGCGCAAACTTCCCGGCTCTAAGTCTGCCGGACGTGTCCAATCGGTGGCTTTACGGTTGATTTGCGACCGCGAGATGGAAATTGAAAAATTTAAGCCCGAAGAATATTGGACGATTGATGTTGACTTGGAAACGGCGGAAAAAGCGCTGATTCCCTCCCACCTGGTAAATCTGGACGGGAAGAAACTGGAGAAATTTGACATCAACACCAAAGAAAAGGCCGAAGAAGCAAAAGCCAAGATAGAAGCACAGGATTTTAAAATATCCAAAATTGAGCGCAAAAAGGCTAACCGTTATCCTGCGCCGCCGTTTACAACTTCCACATTGCAACAGGAAGCGGCAAGAAAATTGCGTTTTCCAGCCAAAAAAACAATGCAGGTTGCCCAAAGCTTGTATGAAAACGGCTATATTACCTATATGAGAACAGACGCCGTGAACCTTTCCGTTGAGGCAATTTCTGCCTGCCGTGAGGCGATTTTAAAATATTTTGGTGAAAATTATCTTCCGAAAAGCCCGAAAGAATATAAAACCAAGTCAAAAAACGCCCAAGAGGCGCACGAGGCGATTCGTCCGGCAGACGTAATGAATACGCCCAAAAAAATGGAGGGCAAGCTGGATGCGGATTCATATAAACTTTACGAATTGATATGGAAAAGGACGATTGCCTGCCAGATGGAACCGGCCGTTTTAGATAAAGTTGTGATCGATTCGCTTTCGCAAGACGGAAAGATTTTGTTACGCGCCAACGGTCAGGTCATCGCTTTTGACGGTTTTCTGAAATTATATCAGGAAAGCCGCGATGATGAAAATGAAGACGATGAAAATCGTTTACTGCCGAATGTTGAAGTAGATGAAGCCGTCGCCAAAAAGGCTATAAAGCCCGAACAACATTATACCACGCCGCCGCCGCGTTTTACCGAGGCAAGTTTGGTAAAGAAACTGGAAGAACTGGGAATAGGACGCCCGTCCACGTATGCAACGATTATTGCCGTCTTGCAGGAGCGCAAATATGTTAAAGTTGAAAAAATGCGCTTTATACCCGAAGATCGCGGGCGTATCGTAACCATATTCCTTGAAAATTTCTTCAAAAAGTATGTGGAATATGATTTCACGGCACAAATGGAAGAATTTTTGGATGACGTATCCGCCGGCGAGATGGAATGGAAAAAATTGCTGACCGGATTCTGGCACAAGTTTTATAAAAATATTCAGGCCGTCCAGCCGTTACAAGTCAGCGAAGTAATCAACAAAATTGATGAAGTCTTGTCCTATCATCTCTTTCCGCCCAAAGAAGACGGCTCGGATTCCCGCTTATGTCCGGAATGTCACAAAGGACATCTGAGCATAAAATTAGGAAAATTCGGCGCGTTTTTAGGGTGTTCCAACTATCCGGAATGTAAATATACAAAACCTTTGACGGATACAAAGGATGAAGAGGAACAGGGGCAGGAAAGGAAACCCAATCCGGAAGATAAGCTTTTGGGCAGCCACAACGGGCTGAATGTCTATCTGAAAAAGGGGCCGTATGGATTCTATGTCCAACTTGGCGAAGATGCAACAGCGATAACCGAAAAACCGAAACGTATTGCTCTTCCCCGATTCGTCACGCCGGAAACGCTGACTTTTGAACAGGCGGAAACTCTGGTAAGCCTGCCCAAAGATTTAGGCGAGGGCATAACCGTTAATATCGGCAAATTCGGCCAATACATCAAACAAGGGCTAAAATCCAAATCTTTAACCGGTAATGATAATATTTTTAATATTACCAAAGAGCGGGCAGAAGAACTTTTGCAAAACGCGGTGGAAAAGCCGGAAGCGAAAGTCTTGGGTGTTCACCCGAAATTAAAAGAGAATATTTTGCTGGCAGTTGGGCGTTATGGTCCGTATGTTAAATGCGGCAAAAATAATTATCGGATACCTAATGCATTGCGAGGCAAAGATTTGACATTTGAAGACGCACAAAAAATCATTGATAGCGCAAAATAGATTCTTAAAAACTCATACAAAAAGGACGCCTTAAAGCGTCCTTTTTTATAATGAAAATAATCTTCTTGACTAATCAGACGATTTTGCTATCCTGAAAAAAGCACAGTTAAAGTTTTAATTGTGTTAGAGCTGGAGGCAGCTCGGAGTCTTAGAAAACTCTGTTGTTTACTGCGGTGCTGGATATAGTATCGTCATATTGTTATCTGCAAAATGCGGAAACAATAAATATATCCCCGACTGTCAAATGGTCGGGGAGGTTCTAGCGTATGTTCAGAAGCTCTGTTGGCTTTAAAGGCTAAAACGGTCATTTCAGTAAACATGATTTTCTAACTCTCCGATCGCCTCAATTTAGGCGATTTTTTTTACATGAACAAAAACAGGAGAATGAAAGTTATGAAAAAACTTATGTTGATATTTGTAGTTGCTCCTTTAGTTGGATGTGCTACAATTATGGATGGGACTAGTCAGAATGTTAATTTGACAACAAGCAATGGTAGAAGAACAAATGCCACTATATATACGGCAAATGGTGTTAGACAAACACAAATACCCCAAACAATAAATGTACAAAAAAGTAAACGAGATATCATAGTAAAAGTGAATAATAGATACAATACGGAAACAACCACAGTACCGTCTAAAATGAACAATTGGTTTTGGGGAAATATCATATTGGGAGGCTTTTTCGGTTCTACAACAGATTCGGCATCAGGAGCTATGTGGGAATATGATGATAATGTAATTGTGCAAGTTAATGAGCCGGAAAGATATCCATATTATCAAGATCAATATATAAGGTAATGAAATTATTTATAAAAATATTTTGTGGAGTTGTATGGTTAATAGGAACTTCGGCAAATGCTAGAGTTAATATAGAACCATATAACTCCGAAGAATGGAAAAATTTACTTCATTACGTAGGTGAAAAGAGTACCATAAATGCAGACAGTAATTTTTTCTTGTCAACACAAGGTTATAGAAATCCAAAAGCCGAATACGTGGCAACATTAAATGCGCTGTTTCAAGGTAATAAACAAAAACAAACTGTTTGCAATTATCCAGCAAGATATAATTATATAATAAAATCAGAAAAAAGAAAGTATGACACTTCCATTTGTAAAGAGTATAAAGAATATTGGTCAAAAGTTCCAATTGATCAGGTATCTATTGTTTTTGCCGCAGAAAATAATCTTTACCCATCTTCCGTAATGGGACACACATTCTTAAAATTGACGGGAAAGGTACAAAACAAAGAAATAGAGCACGCATTAAGCTATTCAGCCATATTGGACAATAAACCAGACAAATACATTAAAATGATTATGGCAGAATTAAATGGAGTTTACTCTTTATCTCCATATAGAGATAAGATGCAAACTTATCTAGGTAAGGAAAAAAGGTCAATTTGGGAATTTACTATAACATTAACACCGGAAGAAATAGATTTAATAAAACAACATATTTGGGAATTGAGAGGAAAGAATATTAAATATTCTCTGATTTCAAATAATTGCTCCTCTGCAATTATAAATATATTAAAAATAGCAAATCAAGATTTTGATATAAAGAAATCTAAACCGTTTATAACGCCCATAGAATATATCAAGTATCTAAAAAAGAAGAAAAAAATCAAAAAAATTACGCTTATTCCGACAAAATATGCGCAATCAAAAATATCCCGACATGGAGTAAAAGATATTTTAACAACAAATAACCCTAGTCGTATTGAAATAAGCTACCATAACACAAACAAAAATCATATAAACTTAAAATTAAGCCCGGTCT
The DNA here is from genome assembly GCA_944392865.1 of uncultured Alphaproteobacteria bacterium. Taxonomy (GTDB): domain Bacteria; phylum Pseudomonadota; class Alphaproteobacteria; order RF32; family CAG-239; genus CAG-267. Next base: position 24,536 of record CALXYD010000014.1, on the reverse strand, counting down.
ATCAGGACATAAATGATAAAAATAATTCATATTATGATGAGATGGAGAGCAAGTTGGGAGAAATTGAGTTAGGTTATACTGGCAAAAAAGCATTTATTCAAAGCATAAATATTATAAAAACAAAATCAATATTAGATTATTTTATTGAACAAGATTACTCACAATATTTTAAATTAGCATTTGAAAATAATTTGCACGAATATACTTCAAATCTTAAACCAACCATAGAAATAGGGCGAGGTATAGGTTCAGAACGCATGGGCATAACATTCTATACGTTAATAAAACTTGGGTATAGACATAATAAAGGAGAAAATTTATACATATCCCCAGAGATCGGAGGTATAATTAATTTTTCGGATAAAATAAAAATATCAACATCGTTTGAAGCAATCTATGCCAATCAAAGAAAAAATATGAACTACAACAGAAAGTATAAACTATATACCGGATACAAAATTTCACATAACAACGAAGTTTATGCAGAAATAAACAAATATAAGCACAATAATAATGAAACGGAAATATCAATAGGAGTAGTTTACAGGTTTTAAATGCAAAACAATTACCCGACGCTTCCTTCAAGCGAAATATCTATAAGTTTTGCCGCTTCTATTGCAAATTCCATCGGCAGCTTTTGCATAACTTCTTTGCAAAAGCCGCTGACAATCAGGCTGACGGCGTCTTCTTCGGACAATCCACGCTGCTTGCAATAAAACAATTGCTCATCGCTGATTTTTGAAGTAGTCGCCTCGTGTTCCAAAATAGCGGATTTATTGCTGTTTTCAATATATGGAACCGTGTGCGAACCGCAGGTTTGCCCGATTAGCAGGCTGTCGCATTGTGAATAGTTGCGCGCATTATCGGCATTTTTCCCGATTTTGACCAATCCTCGGTAAGTTTGATTGGAAAAACCGGCGGAAATCCCTTTGGAAATAATTTTAGAGGTTGTATTTTTGCCCAAATGAATCATTTTTGTGCCGGTATCCGCCTGTTGCCGGTTATTGGTAAGTGCTACGGAATAAAATTCCCCTTGGGAGTTGTCTCCCTTCAAAATACAGGAAGGATATTTCCAGGTAATTGCCGATCCGGTTTCAACCTGTGTCCAGGATACTTTGGCATTTTCACCATCGCATAAAGCGCGTTTCGTAACAAAATTATAAACGCCGCCTTTTCCGTCTTTGTCGCCGGGATACCAGTTTTGCACGGTTGAATATTTCACTTCCGCATCTTTATGCACGACAATCTCAACAATGGCGGCGTGTAATTGGTTTTCGTCACGTTGCGGGGCAGTACATCCTTCCAGATAAGAAACATAGCTTCCCTCATCGGCGACAATAAGGGTTCGTTCAAACTGCCCGGTATTTTTTGCGTTAATGCGGAAATATGTTGAAAGCTCCATCGGACAACGAACGCCCTTTGGAATATAAACAAAAGAACCGTCCGTAAAAACGGCGGAATTAAGCGCCGCAAAAAAATTATCCGTATAAGGGACAACCGAACCGAGATATTTTTGCACAAGTTCGGGATATTCTTGTACCGCTTCGGATATGGAGCAAAAAATAATGCCTTGTTTTTTTAGTTGCGCTTTGTAGGTTGTTGCTACCGAAACACTGTCAAACACGGCATCAACAGCCACCACGCCGGCTAAAACTTTTTGTTCTTCCAACGGAATACCTAGTTTGTTATATGTTTCAAGCAATTTTGGGTCAACTTCATCAAGGCTTTTGGGCTTAGCAGCTTGTTTGGGGGCTGAATAATAGTATAAATCCTGATAATCAACCGGTTCGTATGAAAGTTTAGCCCAGGTCGGTTCTGTCATGGTTAACCATTTTCGGTAGGCCTTAAGGCGCGCCTCCAGTAGCCAATCCGGCTCATTTTTTTTATGGGAAATAAGTCGGATAATATCTTCATTAAGCCCTTTGGGCGCGATATCCGCTTCAATATCGGTTACAAAGCCGAATTTATATTTATCGCCGCTCTCGTCAACAATGTTCGGCTGATTGTTCATTTTTAGATATTCCTTTACCGTGTTGTGAATAATTATTTGATATTTTCATTGTATAAGCCAAGGTTACGCAAAAATCAAGATATGTTTCCAAAACGGTTTAACGAATATTTAGCATTTTGCGTATAAAACAAAAAATAATACCCAGGGAAAAACAATGAAAAAAATATGGATAACATTACTGGTATTGCCGTTGCTTGCCGGCTGCTATGCGCGCAGCGGAGGGATTCCGCTATTTAACAGTTATGGCTATAACTACACGCCGAATAGCGTAGTTGTCCAAAAAGGAGATACACTATACAGCCTCTCGCGTAAATATCAGGTGCCGCTTCGCGGGATGATTGAGGAAAACAGCTTGTCCGCGCCCTATGCGCTAAGCATCGGGCAGACTTTGCGCCTGCCCAAGCGTCAGACGCATATTGTGGCCAAAGGAGATACGCTTTACAGTATCTCTAAAAAATATAATGTGGATTTAACATCATTAAGCCGCTTAAACGGTTTGGAGGCTCCGTATACATTAAGTGTCGGCCAGGTTTTGGCCTTGCCGGGCAGCCTTGCAGTTGGAAGCAGCTCGTCTTATCAGATAGCATCCGCAACTCACGGCGGAACATCAAGTTACAGCTATTCAAAAAATAAAACCGCTCCTAAAATGGTCGTAAAGAAGAAAACAACATCAGCATCAAAACAAACCACGGTCAAAAAAGTATCAACTTCCAAGGCGCAGAAAAAATATATAGCCAAAAGCACGCCGCGCAAAAAAGTTTCTTCTTATCGCAAAAGCAAATTTATATGGCCGGTAAATGGAAAGGTTGTTTCTAATTTTGGTATTGTCGGCAAGGGGCGTCGTAATGACGGAATAAATATAAAAGCGGCAATCGGCACGAATGTCAAAGCGGCAGATAAGGGAATCGTCGCTTACGCCGGAAATGAGCTAAAAGGCTTTGGCAATCTTATTCTGATAAAACATAGCGACGGCTATATAACCGCATATGCACATAACCAGCAACTGTTTGTAAAAAAAGGGCAAAGAGTTTTACGGGGTGAAAAAATTGCAACGGTCGGTAGCACGGGAAGCGTAAATTCTCCCCAATTGCATTTTGAAGTTCGCGCCGGCAAAAAAGCGGTTAATCCGCGCAAATATTTGCCGTAAAATTAAAAACAAACATCTCAAAAAATAAATTTTCGTGGTAAATCTTTTCGTTTTAGGTTGTCTGGCTTATTTTTTGTGCTTAAACTCAACCCACGAAAGTTAACTTTAATATGGAGAAAATAATGTTCATAACAGAAGCAATGGCTGCGGCAGAAACGGCTGCGGCGGTAGAGCCAAGCCCTATGGCCGGTTTTATTCTTCAGTTGATACTTGTTTTTGCCATCTTTTACTTTTTGCTGATTCGTCCTCAGCAAAAAAAGATGAAAGAACATGAGGATATGCTGAACTCAATTAAGCCGAATGATGAAATTGTTACAGGTGGCGGAATTTATGCAACGGTTATCAATGCGGACGAAGCCGTGCTGACCGTAAAAATCGCCGATGGGGTTGAGGTAAAAATATCCCGCTCCAGCGTAAGAGAAAAAGTTTCTGGGAACAAGTAATTAAAAGAGAGAAAAATAATGTACAAATTGTCATTGCAAAGAGTAATTATGATTTTGGCGATATGTTTGATAGGCATATTTTATGCTGTTCCGAACTTCGTCAAAGACGCAAAAAACACTTTGCCGTCTTGGTGGCAACCCGTTAATTTGGGGTTGGATTTGCAGGGCGGTTCAAGTTTATTGTTGGAAGTGGATATAAACGCCGCATTAAAAGACAGAATGCAAGCTTTGGAGGATTCTGCCAGAGCAGCCTTAAGGGATTCCAGAATCCGTTACCAAAAAATAACTTCAAATGAAGAAGGGCTGAAAGTCCGGATTGAAAATGCCAATTCTCGTTCAAAGGCGATTATTCCTCTAAGAAAAATGGATGACGGCCTGAAGGTAACGGACGAGGGAAACGATACGCTTTTGATAACGTATGATGAGCCGGCATTAAATGAAATTAAAAGAAAGCTTGTTGATCAATCAATTGAGATTGTCCGTAAACGTATAGATGAATATGGCACCAATGAGCCGATTATTCAAAGCCAGGGTTATGGACGAATATTAGTGCAACTTCCCGGTATCCAAAATCCGGAAGATGTCAAGGTCTTACTTGGTAAAACGGCAAAAATGACGTTCCACCTGGTAGACAGTTCAACTACCGTAACCGAGGCAAAACGCGGAAAATTAAAAAGTTCTTCACGGATTATCCGTGGAATTGAAGGTGAACAGTATGTTATTGTCCGCAAACCGGCTGTCGGCGGTGAAACATTAACGGATGCGAGCGTTTCTTTCCAGGATGGAGCGCCTGCGGTAAGCTTTAAGTTTAATAACCTCGGCGCCAAAAAGTTCGGTGAAGTTACCAAAAACAACGTCGGCGAACAACTGGCAATCGTTTTGGATAATGAAGTTATTTCAGCCCCGACAATTCAGTCGGCAATTACCGGCGGTTCCGGTGTAATTACAGGCAACTATACATCTGAAAGCGCACAGGAATTGGCTTTGTTGCTTCGTTCAGGTGCTTTGCCCGCACCGCTCAATATTTTGGAAGAAAGAACGGTTGGTGCCGGTCTGGGAGCCGATTCTATTGAGGCCGGTATCTTTGCCTCCATTATCGGTTTTATCGGCGTGGTTGTGTTCCTCGTTTTGGCGTATGGCCTGTTTGGCGTGTTTACGACAATTACGGTATTCCTGAACCTGTTTTTAATGCTGGGCGCTTTGAGCTTAATCAATGCAACCTTAACGCTTCCGGGTATCGCAGGTATTATCTTGACAATTGGTATGGCCGTTGATGCGAATGTGTTGATTTTTGAGCGTATGCGTGAAGAAGTTAAAAACGGCAGATCTATCAAAGATGCAATTGAAAGCGGATTCTCGATTGCTTGGGGAACGATTATCGATTCAAACCTGACAACATTGATAGCTGCTGCCGTTTTGTTCTACTTCGGCAGTGGTCCGGTAAGAGGTTTTGCCGTAACATTGGCAATCGGTATTGTAACATCAATGTTTACGTCCGTAACGGTAACGCGTCTGATTATTGCCGCGTGGTTTAACCGCTACAAACCCAAAGCTCTGCCAATCTGAAAGATGAGGATAATAAAATGACTATATTAAAATGGATAACGAAAGATACAAACATCAATTTTATGAAGGCCAGACGCTTTACTTACATCTTGTCTTCGATTCTGGTAATTGCATCATTTGCCAGTATGTATCTGAAAGGGTTTAATTTTGGTATTGACTTTTCCGGTGGCGTTTTAATTGAAATAAAATCGGAAAAACCGATAAATGTGGAAGAAATCCGCAACAAATTGAGTTCGGTAGATTTGGGTGAACTTAATTTGCAGACAATCGGCCTTGAGGGCGACGAGTTAATGATTCGCGCTTTGGCTAAAGACAAAGATGAAGTAGCCCAGCGCGAAGCAGTTGCCGAAATCAGAAATATTCTGGGAAATGAATATGAATACCGTCGGGTTGAAACAGTCGGTCCGCAAGTCGGCGATGAGTTAAAAATGGCCGGTATCATTGCATCGGTATTAGCTATTGCCGCGATTGCGATTTATATCTGGGTGCGTTTTGAATGGCAGTTTGCAATCGGCGCGCTGTTAGGACTGTTCCACGATACGGTAATAACCGTCGGTTTATTATCAATGTTCGGTTTTGATTTCAGTTTAACAACGGTTGCTGCGATTTTGACTCTGGTCGGTTATTCCGTAAACGACAAAGTTGTAACTTATGACCGTATCAGAGAAAATCTCAAAAAATATCGGAAAATGCCTCAGGAAGAGCTTATAAATAAGAGTATCAATGATATATTTTCCCGCACGTTGTTAACTGGTGTAACAACATTGATGGCAGTTATCCCCCTGTATCTGTGGGGCGGTGATGCGCTGGAAAGCTTTTCCTTTACGATTTTAGCCGGTTTGCTAATCGGGACATATTCTTCAATTTATGTTTCTGCTTCTATCTTAAATCTGTTTGATTTAAGGGCAGTAAATCATAAAGACGAAGAAAATTACTTTGGCACAATCGGCTAGAGGTAAAAAATCTCAAAAATAAACTCCCTTTGCGGGAGTTTATTTTTTTTGTAAATGACAAACTAAACAAATATACTAACAAATATACTAATGATATATATGTGAAATATTGGTATGCTTATTTACGGGGGATGGTTTTGAGATAAATTTGCAAAATTCGGGAGTGCCTTCAACTCGCTTAAATACTTCCTCAGCAAAGGCCATTTTGGCGATATGTGTAATAAACAGCGGACGTTCAAGTTTTAATTTGCCAAGTGTTTCTTCCAGAGCTTCAAAGCTGTCATAAATTGTGCCGACAAATACCAAATTCTCCTTTAGCATATCTCTGTTTCGTTTTACCATTGTCATACCTCGCTAAAATAATGAAACAACGGTATCTAGGTATGAATTGCAGAATTATTTTAAAGCTCAAAATAAAGCTATCTTGACAAGAAAATTTTTCTCGATTCTAAATCCAAAAACTCGGCTTTATGGTATCGGAACGAAAATATTCGGGTTCTTTGGCGCCTGAAACAAAATGTTTTTTATGCCAGGCATTGGCGACCATTTCAACTAATTCGGCATCCATATCGCGATTCTCATCAAGGTTAAAGCGATTCGCAATGTCAAAAACGACGTAATTGGCAATATTTACTTTATGCATGGCAAAACTCCTTTCAATTACTGATGTAAATATAAAAGGAGTTTAGATAAAATAAAGAGCCATAAAACTAAGGTCTATGTTTACAAAGCATTATTTTTGCTGGACAGCCTCAAAACAAACCTAAAGTTTAGGAAAATTTTTCTATTGATCAAGCTTTTCTTTAAGCAACTTATTGACCAATCCCGGATTCGCTTTTCCTTGTGATTGCTTCATAACTTGCCCGACAAACCAGCCGATAAGGTTGCCTTTGCCTGCTTTGTAACTGGCAACATTATCCGGATTCGCAGTCAAAACCGTATCAATAATGCTTTCAATAGCGGACGTGTCGGTAACTTGTTTCAGACCCCTTTCTTCAACAATCTTCTCCGGGTCTTCCGACGTATCAGCCATAATTTCAAAAACATCTTTGGCAATTTTGCCGGAAATAACATCTTTGCTGATGAGTTCAACTAATTTGCCTAAATTTTCCGCACTAACCGGCGAGTCCGCGATAGTCAGATTTTTCCGGTTAAGCATCGCGAAAAAATCGCCCATTAGCCAGTTCGCAATCTTTTTGGCATCATGTCCTTCCGCAGCTTTTTCAAAGAAATCAGCCACTTCTTTATTCTCACAAATAACCATGGCATCATAGGACGTTAAGCCAAGTTTATTGATAAAACGAGATTTCTTCGCATCGGGAAGTTCAATCATCTCTTCTTTGATTTTATTGATAAATGCATCGTCTAACACCAAAGGCGGCAAATCCGGCTCGGGAAAATAGCGATAATCTTGTGCAAATTCCTTTTTGCGCATAGCCTTTGTTGACGATGTCAGCGGATCAAACTGGCGTGTTTCCTGGCAGATTTCGCCGCCCGATTCGTATGTTTCAATGTGTCTGCGTGTCTCAGCCTCAATAGCTTGCATAACAAACTTAACGCTGTTGACATTTTTCATTTCACAACGAGTGCGTAATTCATCGGAACCGTATGGGCGAACAGAAACATTGACATCGCAACGCATAGCACCCTCGTCCATATTGCCGTCGCAGGTTCCGAGATAACGAACAATAGAACGCAACTTGCGCAAAAAGGCGCCTGCTTCTTCCGGTGACCTGAAATCCGGCTTGGTAACAATTTCCATTAACCCGACACCGGCACGATTCAAGTCAATGAAACTTTTATGCGGGTCTAGGTCATGTATTGATTTCCCGGCATCTTGCTCAATGTGCATCCGTTCTATACGGATACGTTTGCTGGAGCCGTCTTCCAAATCTATATCAATAAAACCTTCTCCGACAATCGGATATTGAAATTGTGTAATCTGATAGCCTTGCGGCAAATCGGCGTAAAAATAATTTTTGCGCGAAAATTCGGAATATTTATTGATAATTGCATTCAATCCCAAACCGGTTTTAATTGCCTGATGGACACATTCCATATTAAGCGTTGGTAACATTCCGGGCATTCCGGCATCAACGAACGATACATTTTCGTTAACATCGTCGCCAAACTCGGTGGAAGCGCCGCTGAAAATTTTTGACTTGGAAATAATCTGACAGTGAATTTCCAATCCGCAGATAACTTCCCATTTCCCTTTCGGTGTTTCAATGATATACTCAGCCATTTTTTTACATCCTGACAAATTTTGCACACTGTTCAAGCTGATAAGCCGTCTTAAATATTGTCCCTTCGTCAAAAGCTCTGCCGATAAGCTGCATCCCGAGCGGCAACCCGTTTGACGACAAGCCGATGGGCAGACTCATTGCGGGCAGTCCGGCCAAATTAACCGATACCGTAAATATATCGTTCAAATACATATTTATCGGATTCTCTGCCATTTTCTTATCGCCGATGGCAAAAGGTTCTATCGGGCTCGTTGGGGTCAATATAATATCGCATTGCTTAAAAGCTTCATCAAAGTCATTTTTTATCAATCTGCGAACTTTTTGCGCTTTAAGATAATAGGCGTCATAATACCCGGCAGACAAAACGTATGTCCCGATAAGAATACGCCGTTTGACTTCTTTGCCAAATCCGGCAGTCCGGGTATTGATATAGAGTTCATCCAAGCCATTCCCGTCAACGCGAACACCGTAGCGAACCCCATCATAACGCGCCAAATTGGAGGACGCCTCTGCCGGAGCGATAACATAATAAGCCGGCAACGCATATTTAGTATGCGGCAGACTGATGTTAACTATATCAGCGCCGGCAGATTTTAGCATTTCTGCCGCTGTATCCCAATATTTGGCAACTTCGGTATTCAATCCGTCCGAACGATATTCATTGGGAATGCCGACCTTCAGCCCTTTAATGTCCTGTCCGATAAAAGAACAGAAATCCGGCACCTCTTTTTTTGATGAAGTGGAGTCTTTTGCATCGTAACCCGCCATATTGTTGAGCAAAAGTGCGCAGTCGGCGACATCTTTGCATATCGGTCCGGCCTGGTCTAAAGATGAAGCAAAAGCAATAATTCCATAACGTGAACAGCGTCCGTAGGTTGGCTTAATTCCGGTCACGCCGCAAAAAGCCGACGGTTCGCGAATAGAGCCGCCAGTGTCCGTTCCTGTTGCCGCGGCGCACATTTTTGCCGCTACGGCTGCTGCCGAACCGCCGGAAGAACCACCGGCCACAAGAGGAATTGCCTTGCTCCACGGATTGACAACGGTGCCGAAACAACTGGTTTCGTTGCTCCCCCCCATGGCAAATTCGTCCATGTTTAATTTTCCTAAGAATAAAGCGCCGCTATTCAACAAATTTTGCGTGACTGTAGATTCGTAAGGCGGCGTAAATTTACCCAAAATACGCGAACACGCCGTCGTCTGCATTCCTTTTGTGCAGAACAAATCCTTAATCCCGAGCGGAATACCCTCTAAAGCCCTGTTTGTCCCGTTTAAATAATGATTTTCGGATTCTCTGGCTTTTTCCAAAGCCTGTTTTTCATCTATATAAACATACGCATTATATTTTTGACCGGTGGTCGCTTTTTCAATATAAGCATTTGTCAGCTCAACCGGCGAAATTTCTTTAGCTTTTAGTTTTTTTAATGCGGAACATACGGTTAAATCGGTTAAATCTGTCATCTCTTTACTCCACAACCTTGGGAACAACAAAATATCCAAATTCCTGTGCCGGTGCATTTTGCAAGATGGCTTCGCTCATCTGTCCGGCATTTACGACATCTTCTCTCATTGTCAGTGATTCGTCATTAACGGAAACAAGCGGCTTAACGTTATCCGTATCCACTTCATTTAATTCCTCAACCCAACTCAAAATTTTATTGAATTCTTGCTTTGTTTCTTCAAGCTTTTCCGGCTCAACCCTCAGGCGGGATAAAAATGCGACTTTCCTTACCGTTTCATTATCAACAGCCATCTGTAATCTCCTAAAAAATTTCCTAACCTAATACCATATTTTGCTTCTTTTGCAAGTTTAAATTTAATCTGATAACCTGTCTGAAAAAATAAATTATAAAAACGATGTATTTAAACGGTGTATTTAAAGAAGGCGGCGGTGAAACAAAATAAAGTTAATTAACCCAAAATAAAGATGGAAAAAAATAAAAAAGGAAATATTCTAAAACCAGAGGGTGTAAAAATGATTGTTCGTGCGTATAAATATGTGGAGAATATCTGGTTTAAACTTAATCAAAAAATCAGATTTATTCTTGTTGGCGGTTTTAATACGCTGACTTCCTTTCTTATCTATTATGCTTTTTTGTATGTAACCAATGGGCGCGAACAGTTGTCGTTGCTGTTGATGAATTTAATAAACATCAATATTTCAATTATAACAATGCGTTACTATGTCTTTCAAAGTGAGGGGAAGTTTTGGCGCGAATATACTAAAGCCTTTTCTTCGTATGTGGTTTTGTATTTTATGAATATCGGGTTATTGGCTTTCTTTGTGAGGGTAATTCACATAGAGCAACAATTATCGCCGGACAGCTTCTTGCTTGATGTTCCAAACTTAAACAAAGCTGTTGCTCAAATTTGCTGTGTCGTTATCGTTACAATCCTGACCTTTTTTACGCACAAATATTTCTCATTCCGTAAATAATGCCTCGGCAATAGTAAAAACTAGCAAATCTCCAAAAAACTTTTCATAATTTTCTTTTTGCCGCAACTGTCAAAAAAGACCTCGTATTTGTCGCCGTCCACCTGTGTTATTTTGCCATAACCGAAAGTGGTGTGGTAGACCTTCTTCCCGACCAGCGGCGAAATTTTCTTTGTTTGGTAGAAATAATCGTTTTTCGGGCGGGAATAAGCGTCTTCATCATCATAAACATCGTATGCAACGCTTTCATAACTGTCAAAAAAGCCGTTGCGATTTTTGTTTCTAGATTTATCGCCATAACGACTGCCGTAATTGTTATAAGAACGATAACTGCGAGAGTCTCTGCTATTTTGATAGCCGTCATCGCTATGGTGGTATGAACCATATTGCTCAGATTTTGCGGAAACAGGAGCATATCCCGTATTGTTTATAAGTTCAATACAATCCGGAGGCAGCTCGTTTAAAAAACGGGACGGCATATTGCTTTGCCACTGTCCGTATAATTTACGGTTGAAAGCCATCGTTATATATAAAAGCTTTCTCGCCCGTGTTATGGCAACATAAGCGAGTCGTCGCTCTTCTTCAATACTTCCGTCGCCGTCCAGACATTTTTGATGTGGAAACAATCCTTCCTCCCAACCGGGGAGAAAGACGGCGTCAAATTCCAAACCTTTAGCGGCATGTAAGGTTGAAACGATGACTTTATTGGCGTTGTCATTATATTCATTATCAATAACCAGGCTGACGTGCTCTAAAAAGTCGGCAAGTGCCGGATAATTGTCTTTATCGCTCATAACGCTGATAAGCTCTTTGATGTTTTCAATTCTTCCCGGTGCTTCAACAGACTTGTCTTGTTCCAACATTGTCATATAGCCGGATTCTTCAATAACCTGTTCCGCCAATTCTCCAAGCGAAACCGCAGGAAGAGCTTTCCGCCACTCTGTCATGAGCTGTATGAAATTCTCCAGAGCGTGTTTGGTTTTACCGCTGAAAGCATCGTTTTCAACCATCTGAAACATCGCTTGATACAAGGGGATTCTTTCCGCTTGAGCAAAATTACGAAATTTTTCAACCGTTTTTTCTCCGATTCCTCTGGCAGGTTTGTTGATAATTCTTTCAAAAGCCAAATCATCGCTGGGTTGCAAGATTAAACGAAAATAAGCTAACATATCGCGTATTTCTGCGCGCTCATAAAATTTTAACCCGCCGATAACTTTATAAGGGATACCGTCTTTAATAAAACTCTCTTCAAAAGCTCTGGTCTGTGAGGCCGTCCGGACTAAAACTGCCGTCTGGTCATAATTGTATCCGTCGTATTTGAGGCGCTGGATTTGTTGTGAAATATATTTAGCCTCGTCATCGCCGCTATAAGTACTGACAACTTTTATTTTTTCGTTTTCACATTCAGATACCGGGCTATGTTCGGCAACCTTTAATATCTTTCCGAGTCGCTTGGTGTTATGGCTGATAACTGCCGAGGCGGCTTTCAGGATATTGGCAACCGAACGATAATTGCGTTCCAACCGGATTGTAACCGCTTCGGGGAAATCTTCCGTAAATTTTAAAATATTTTCAATCTCCGCGCCGCGCCAGGAATAAATGGATTGGTCATCATCGCCTACACAGCAAAGATTGCGATGTTTTTGTGATAATAGTCGCAGTAACAAATATTGTGTAACATTGGTATCCTGATACTCGTCAACCATAATATATTTGAAACGCTCCTGATATTCATTTAGCACATCCTCATTTTTTCTTAAAATATCCAAAACATACAGAAGGATATCGCCAAAATCCACGCAGTTTAGCTCAATCAGTCTTTTTTGATATTCCTGATAAACAAAAGCGGTAATATTCGTTTTGTAGTCCGCTGTAACTTTATCAATTGTGAGTCCTTTATCCTTAAAGCGGGATATTTTCTCCAAAAAAGCCTGCGCCGAATACTGTTTCTCATCAATATTATGGTCTTGCAGGATTTTCTTGATAACCCGTTTCTGGTCATCTTCGCCGAGAATCGTAAAATTCGGCTTAAGTCCTGCGAGTTCGGGGTATTTTCTGAGTATTTTAACGCAAATGCTGTGAAATGTCCCGAGCCACACCATATTAACGGTATCGCCGATAAATTGTCGCACCCTTTCTTTCATCTCGTTTGCCGCGCGATTAGTGAAGGTTACAACCAGACAATTCCAGGGACGTGCATTATTATTGTGTAAAATATACGCCAGCCGTGTCGTCAAAACCTTCGTCTTGCCAGTCCCTGCACCTGCCAGAACCAGCAAAGGGCCTTCCGTTTTCAAAACAGCTTCTTTCTGTTCCGGATTAAGACCATTTAAAAAAGAAGGCGCAGGCTTTAACGCGCTTATGTTATCATAAACCGGCACATTTAAAGCGTCATCATTGTCATTAAAGTCAAAAATGTTACTCATCGCATAAAATTTCTTGTTTTTTGTTTCCCAAACCCATATATAATGCTTTATAAAGGATAATATTTTAAATAAAAGTTTTTTGTGCTTTTTTAGAACAGAAATAAAACATTGGGGGGATAATGAGCGAAGTTAAGGAAAAAATCGGCGCATTGCAAAAATATTTGGACAGCCGGATTGTCGGGCAGAAAGAGTTGGTAAAAAAATTGATTATTACCCTGTTGGCAGATGGGCACGCGCTGTTGGAGGGAGCTCCGGGATTGGCAAAGACCAAGGCAATTAAAACGCTTTCCGAATGTATTCGCGCCAATTATAACCGTATACAATTTACACCTGACTTGCTGCCGTCGGATATTACCGGCAGCGACATCTATATTGCCGAGCGTGGCGATTTTGAGTTTCGGCAGGGACCGATTTTTGCAAATCTTGTTTTGGCAGATGAAATTAACCGTGCGCCGGCAAAAGTGCAATCTGCTTTGCTGGAGGCTATGGCAGAAAGGCAGGTCAGCGTAGGCGGAAAACAATATAGATTGCCTGATTTGTTTATGGTTTTGGCAACCCAAAACCCGATAGAGCAGGAGGGAACGTATAATCTGCCGGAAGCGCAATTGGATAGATTTTTGATGTATATTAAAATTGACCAGCCGGATATTGAAACGGAGCGAAAAATCTTAAAGTTGGTAAGGGCGGAACAATTGGGCGAAAAAGCTCAGAATGAAGCATGGAACGAATTTATCAATAAAGTGGGCAAAATTTCCATAGAAGATGTTTTGGCGGCACGCCATGAAGTCCTGTCAACTCATGTCAGCGAAGGATTGGAAGAGTATTTGGTGCAACTGATAGTCGCCACACGTCATCCTGAAAAATATGATATCTCGTTAAAAGAAAAAATCCTCTACGGCGCCAGCCCGCGAGCGACCATCGCTTTGGATAAATGCGCTAAAATAAATGCGTGGCTTGAAGGGAGAAATTTTGTAACGCCGGAGGATGTTCATGCGGTTGTTTATGATGTTCTTCGTCATCGCATTATTTTGAGTTTTGAAGCGCAAGCCGATGGACTGACTTCGGATGATATAATAGGAATGTTGCTGAAATTTGTTCCGTTGCCTTAATAATACGGTGTATTTAAATGGTGTAACAGATGTTTTTTAAGCGAAAATTAAAAACGGAAGATAAGCTGAAAGGACTATGCGTCAGAATGGATGAGCTGGTGTCCTTAAAGAAATATTTGCCGTATATTCGCCGCCGCCATAACAATATAACATCTTATCAGGCCGGTGATATTCGTTCGGCGTTTAAAGGGCGCGGAATGGAGTTGGAAGAAGTCCGTGCGTATGGTTACGGCGACGATGTTCGGGATATTGACTGGCGTGTAACGGCTCGTAAAGGCGATGTTTATACAAAAGTTTTCGCTGAAGAAAAAGACAGGGAAGTATACGCTGTTCTTGATTTATCGCCGTATATGGTTTTCGGCACAAAAAAAGAGTTGAAATCCGTTTCCGCGGCAAAATTGGCCGCATTGCTCGGATGGCAAAGTTTATTAAACAAAGACCGCTTTGGTTTAATTTTATTTGATGGTAAAAATTCAAGATTCTTTAAACCGCAAAATAATCAGCGAAACCTGATGGCAATTTTTAAAGCCATCGCAGATGCGAGCATGGCGACTTTGCAAGAACCGACAGAAACCGGAGAAGATAATATTTCTGATTTATCGGTGCCGCTGCAATTTTTGCAATACAATCTGAAAAGTAAAGCGCAGATATTTATCATTAGCAACTATAACCACATCAGCGATGATACAAAAAAAACAGTAGTTGCCTTAAATAGGCGCTGTCGCGTATATTGTGTCAACGTGTATGATTTGCTGGAAGAAACGGCGCCGGAAGATGGGGAATATTCCGCGGAATATGAGGGGCAGAAGCTGATTTTTAATACATTTTCTCCTGATTTTAAAAAAGCGTATGCCGAATATTTTGCGGAAAAAAGAAAAAATATGGAAGATTTTTGCCGGAGATTAGGTTGTCATTATATAAACATACGAACAGACCGCCCTTTGTATAATCAACTGAAAATTCTCTGAAACACTGTATTTAAAGGACTGTTAAATGGGAAAATATAAATTAGCCGGATTCATTGCTCTTATGCTGGTATTACTTTGCTTTTGGGGCTGGCAAAAACAAAAAATAACCGTAAGCGTTATTGTTCCGGTCTACAATGCAGAAAAATATTTATCCGACTGTCTGGACAGCATAGTGAAACAGGATGGCGATTTTGAAATAATCATTGTAAATGACGGGTCAACCGATAATTCGGCGAAAATAATAAAAGAGTACGCGGATAAATATAAAAACATAAAAGTCATTTCGCAAACAAATCAAGGTGTTTCCGCCGCCCGTAATGCCGGAATTAAAATTGCTCAAAATCGCTATATAACGTTTGTTGACAGCGATGATTGGTTGGAACCGGATGCCTTTTCGCAGGCATTTCAAATTTTAAGCCAAGATAGGCCGGATGTGTTGCTGACAGGATTTTATGATGTTTATGATAAAGAGTGGGTGCGCCAAACCAGAGGAGAACAGGCCGCTGATGAAGTAAAAGGAATTGCAAAATTTCCGACCAGGAAGTTAGATAAATTAGCTCTGTTTTCCCCTTTTCGGGCGCAAAACGCGTATAGCGATTTATTTTATGTCGGAACAGGTGTGAGAGGGCAGTTCTTCAAAAATAGTTTTATTAAAAATAATAATCTGTCTTTCCCGATAAAAGCAAAGTGCGTAGAAGACGATGTTTTTGTTTATCGTGCATTTATGCATAATCCGTTGATTTCTATTTTGCCTGCTCCGATTTACGACTACCGCAATCGGATTGACAGCATAAGCAAAGCTAAAAGCGTTATAACCGATAGCCGCAAAACGCTTGAAATCTTGCAGCAAACAGCAGAATATAAAAAAGCACCGCGCCGCGTGCAAATGTATATGATGGATAGCTGGTTGGCACAAACAATTCTTGGCATAAATAACCTTATTCGCCACGGTGAACCTTTGAGTGAAGGAATAGCCATAGCTCAAAAGGCATACAATACGTTTTCAATATACAACAAACAAGAACAAAGTGTTTGTCGTAATTTAAAGGTACTACAAAACCTTTTGCGTAATTACGCTCATCATCAATAAAAGAATCAGGCGTTTAATCTGTTTCTTTTATCCTTGTGATATTCGCCCCGACTCCCTTAAGCTTTTCCTCGAGCTTCTCATATCCCCGGTCTAAATGATAAACTCTGTTGACAATTGTTTCGCCTTCTGCCGCTAACCCAGCTAAAACCAAGGCAAATGATGCGCGTAAATCGGTTGCCATAACCGGAGCGCCGGAAAGTTTCTTTACGCCCCGAACAATCGCTGAAGCGTGTCCGTGAATGTTTATATTTGCGCCCATTCGGCAAAGTTCAGGGACGTGCATAAAACGATTTTCCCAAATACTTTCGGTAACAAGTGAGGCACCGTCGGCAATCGTCATTAATGCCATAAATTGTGCTTGCAAGTCCGTCGGAAAACCCGGATAATAATCCGTATAAATATCTTCGCCGATAATATGTTTATCAATACCGTTGATGATTATGGAATGGGGTTTTTCAATAACTTCTATCCCCATTCTTTCCAAAACGCGCAAAGGCTGCTGCAAATGTTCTGCATTTGCGTTAATTAGTTCAATTTTTCCGTGGGTAATAGCGGCAGCAATAGCGTATGAACCGGCCTCGATTCTATCCGCAACAACCGTAGACGTAGCACCGTGTAGTTTTTCAACGCCTTCTATCGTTAAAATAGAGGTGTTTTTACCCTCAATGCGAGCGCCCATACTGTTTAATAAGTCAATAAGGTTGGCTATTTCCGGTTCTTTTGCGGCGTTTTCTATTTTGGTAATTCCTTTGGCTAAAGTCGCCGCCATTAAAATATTGCAAGTCGCTCCAACGGACGCTTTATGGAAAATAACGTGTGCGCCATGCAGTCCGTCCCGTGCGTTTGCGATAACATATCCGTTTTTAATTTCTATTTCCGCTCCCATCTG
This sequence comes from uncultured Alphaproteobacteria bacterium, assembly GCA_944392865.1. GTDB lineage: Bacteria > Pseudomonadota > Alphaproteobacteria > RF32 > CAG-239 > CAG-267. Next base: position 7,257 of record CALXYD010000014.1, on the reverse strand, counting down.
TTCCAAAGATGAGAGATGGATGTCTATCGGGCGTGCACCGATTGCACATCCGCCCGGCAAGGAAAGCTCCACGTGTCTGAAACGTGAAAGCAATGGTCCCAAAACATAATAAGACGCACGCATTTTCCGCACAAAATCATAAGGGGCTACCAGCTCTTTAATATCATCGGCCTGATAAGTATACTTTTTTGTTGTATGAGACTCCAATAAAGTATCTTCTTCAATAACCTTTAATCCGAGATTCTCCAGTAAACTGTTTAAAAATGTAATATCGGATAATTGGGGGACATTTTTTAAAATAACTTTATCTTCGGTTAAAAGTGAAGAACATATCAGAGGCAGTGCTGCATTTTTTGCGCCGCTGATATAAATTTTTCCGTTGAGTTGATTTCCACCGATAATTTTAATCTTGTCCATTGTTTTTAGTCCTTGGTTGTTGTGCGTTTATTTTAAGATTTTCCAGTTCTGCCTGTTGTTTTTTTCGTTTTTCCAAATTTTTTTTCAAGGCCTTTGCTTCTTTTTCAAAGCGCCTTTCTTTCGTTGATGTAATAGCAATATTTTTTTTCATATTTCCTCCAAAATTTACTATACAAATTATAAAACGCAATTATATATAATTTATTAAGGACGGAAATATAAAAATACATAAGAAAAAACAATAAGATAGATGTAATTTGCTAAAAATGTTGTTTTTTTGCTTGCAATAAAAAATAAGTATGTTAGAAATAACCAAGCAAAACGATGCGGGTATAGCTCAGGGGTAGAGCGCAACCTTGCCAAGGTTGATGTCGTGGGTCCGAATCCCATTGCCCGCTCCAATTCAAAAGCCTTGTTTTTACAAGGCTTTTTCTTTTTTTATAATCAGTAAAATCGTTTTTTATTCCACATAGCACTCAGCAGCAATAAAAGACGGCGCAAAAAATACTTTACGGAACGTAAAAAATATGATACTATAAATCTATGATAATGTTAGGAAAAGGAGAAGACTAATGTCTGAGAAAGTTAAAAAAACGCGCCGTAACCCTTTATTAAAAAGAGAATTGCTGGCTGCTGGAATTACGGTGTTAGCCGGTATGGGGCAGAAAAGTGAAGCAAAGGAAATGGAAAGCCCCGAACCTAAAATAGAAATATATAATGCTCCGGCTGAAAATATGGAAACGGAGGCAAGTGCCGATTTTATGGTTGCCGCAGCCGAGCAGTATGGAAACTATGATGAAGAACAATACGTATATGACAGAAAACTCTCCAGAGGGGCTAGCGTTAAGTATGAAGGAGCCTATGTCAATTGGGATACAGGAAAAGTTATATTCAAAGCCGTCAGCCGTTATGACGAAAATTATGTATCAACAGTAAGAAGCTGTATGGAAATGCGCAGATTTCAGACCGGACCGTATGATCGTTCTGGCGATAGAGAGATTCGTCGGGAACAGATGAGAGATGGAGAATATAATAGGCGGGCAGCGACCAGAGATATAATTCGCGGCATAGGCAGAATCATTTTGGATAGACGGGGACGTTAAAATATCAATAACGGAAAATTTCTTCAGCTTTTCGCATTGCCGTGGGGGAAACAAAAACAATTAGAATATCGTTTTCCTCAATGGTATCGTCCGACTTGGGGTAAATAATTTCCTCATTGCGATAAATTGCGCCGATTTTACATTTTTCGGGCAAGTTGATTTCTTCAATCCGTTTGCCACTGTTAAGGCTGTCACTATCGATTCGGACTTCCCACACTTCGCCCATTCCTCGTTTTAAGCAATAGGCATTGTTTATTTTTGCTTTACGCAAATCTTGTAACATGGCCGAAGTGGTGATTAACGAACGGTCAACAATGACGTTGTCTTGTTCGCTATCAATTAAGCTGTCAAAAGCCCTGGAGTTGACCAGAGATAAAGTGTGCGGCACCCCATATTTTTTTGCAATAAGCGAGGCTAAAAGGTTATCTTTATCATATTCGGTAACCGCTATTGACGTATCCGCATTTTTAATATCGGCTTCCTCCAAAATAACATCACTCATCATTTCGCCTTTAATAATCTGGGTATTATTAAGGTTTTCCGCTAAATTGCGCGCGATTTTGCTGTTGTCCTCAATAATTTTACATGAGGCAACCCCATCATCCTTTTCCAAAACATCGGCAATATAATAAGAAATGGCATTCCCGCCGAAAATAAGTATTTTTTCGTTTTGTTTTATCATTACCCCAAAATCATGGAGCGTATCAAAGACTTTATCCTGTTCAACCAGAATAAATATTTCATCTCCGGCGCGGATTGTTTCATTCAACTTGGCAAAGAAACTTTTATGCTCCCGTATGATATGAATAACCGGACTGTTATAGTATTTTTTTATTTCGCTGATTTCAGTATTGATAAGCGGACAGTTTGGGGCGCATTTAAACGATAATAAATAGAGTTTATCGTCAACCAGAGGGAAAACCGCGGTGGTTCCGGGAATTTCAATGAGATTCAATATAGCTTTTGCAATTTCAACATCCGGAGAAATAACCAAATCAACCGGAAGATTTCTGTCACTATACAGCGTGTTCCAAAGCGGATTTAAAAAATATTCAGAATCAACGCGGGCAATTTTTTTGGGAATTTGAAAGAGTGTATGTGCCACCTGGCAGGCTATCAGGTTGACTTCATCATTATCGGTAACGGCAATTAAAATATCCGCACCCTTCGCGCCCATTTTTTCCATAATATCAGGATGGGAAATAGAGCCTTGTATGGTTTGGACATCAAATTCTTTCGCCAGCTCATCGAGCTGGTCTTTATTTATATCGGCAACAACAATATCATTATTTGCCTGTGATAAATAATCCACGATGCTTTTTCCGACATTGCCTGCACCGCCCACCAAAATTCTCATAATGTTAGCCCCTTTCCTGAACTGAAAAATAATCGTTAATAGCTTGAACGGCTGTTGGATAATCAGATATTTTGGTATATGTCTCGCGAAATCTTTTAGCATCGCGAAAATTTTTTGAATACCAACAAACGTGTTTGCGAGAAATCGCAACGGCCATATTTTCTCCATAGTAGTCGGCCATATCGGCTAACTGCTGCAATAAAGTTTCTTTTACCTGCACGGCAGAAACGGGGGCTGATTGTATTCCGGAAGCAAGATAATCGGCAATTTGTCCCGGGAGATATGGGTTACCCAAAGCCGCCCGCCCGACCATAACCGCATCAACCTTTGTCTTTTCCATAGCCTGTTTGGCAAAAGGCGGAGAGGAAACATCTCCGTTTCCGACAACCGGAATTTTAACGGCATCCTTAACTTTTCCGATAATATCCCAATCCGCTTGTCCCGAATAACCTTGCGCCCGTGTTCTCCCGTGAACAGTAACAAAAGACGCTCCGCTTGCTTCGCACATTTGCGCAAACTGAGGTGCATTAACCGATTCGTTATCCCATCCTTTACGAAATTTAACCGAAACTTTTAACGGAGTCGCACGAACCGTGCTTTCAATAATTCTACCCGCAAGGCATAAATCTTTCATCAACGCGGAACCGGAGTTATTTGCAACAATTTTTTTGACCGGGCATCCCATATTTATATCTATTGAATAGGCACCTAAATCGGCAACAAGTTTTGCCGCCTCAGAAAATAAATACGGGTCGTTTCCGACTAATTGCACAATAACCGGATATGGTTCATTGCGCACATCAGCTATACGGTAGGTCTTAGGATTCTTACGGTTAATTGCATTAACTGCAACCATTTCCGAAAATAGATTTACATTTCTGTTATTTGCAACGGCTTTTCGGAACGGATAGTCGGTAATTCCGGCCATGGGCGCTAAAAAAACATTGCTGTTTAATCCGATAATTTTCGTCATTTTATTCCGCATTATTTAGTGTTTTTATCAATACAAAATAGATTTTATCCAACGAAGCATTGACGGCAAAGTTAATCAATTCGTTATGGGACAGCCCTTCGGCCGCAGCGATTTCTTTTATCAATACATCCATAAGGAACAAATAATTGATAACCGCGTTGTGAAACGGCGCATTATCGTCAAAAGCTTTACGAATTGTTGCAATTTGCCGTTTCGTCAATCTTTGAGACAATACGTTGATAAAAGCCGCCGTATTACCATTGAGGTATTCTTCCCACAAATCAAAAACATCTGCCCCGGCATAAAGTTTTTCAACATTAATGCCTGAAATATAAAGGGATTCGTTAATGTTCTTTGCTGCGGTAAGTAGTTGTTCTTGATTTGCCTTACGCGGAGCTGTAAGCGGAGTTTGCGCCAAAACCTGGCTTTTTTGGTATTGTTCCATCTGCTTTTCATAATCAGCTAAAGCGGCCGTAATTTCTTCTGCGGATTTTTTTACATCGAGTCGCAACACATCAAGTTTCTGCTTGACCTTATCCATATTTGCCATCGCATTGTTAATATAAATGCTTTGCTCTTCCAAGAGTTTGACGCCCTCTTTGCTGTTGGAAACCAGCACGGAAGAAGAGGCATTTATTTTATCTGTGCTACGGTTAATAAGCTCATTGGCCTCGGTAAATTTATCAATAACATCAACCGCCTTATCCTTAAGAGCATCGGTTTTTAAGGCTAATTTACCGCTAATATCCGTAACCTTGTCAACAAGTGTTTCGGCTATGTTTTGCAAATCAAAATTCTTCGCCTGTGTCAAATTTGTAAATGAAATAAGCTTATCCGTTTCTTTGTTAAGCGCTATAACAACATTTTGCATACTGTTGACGGCATATTCGCAACGACGTTCCAAATCGGCGCGTTTTTCATCAAAGGTATCACCGATTCCCTGCAAGGCTCGTCCTGTCTCAGAATTGACGGTCTTTAAGGCGCTTATTTGTTTTTTAGTCATTTTTTCAAGCTCAACGGAGTTCTTGACTAATTTATCAATTTCCTGAGAAATATCCTTGCCGTAACGGGATAGTTTGTTGGCAAGCAAATCGGAATTATGGTCTATAACTTTTGTCTGTGTCCCGATAAGCCTTTTTTGCTCTTCAACGCGTCCTTCAAGGCTGGAAATGCTTGTATCCAAACGTTTGTATAAAACATCATATTCTTCTGCCGTCTTATAAAAAGACTGCTCGATTCTTAAAGTGTTTTCCGCAGTCTTCGCCAGCATATTTTCAATATGCTTTTGGCTTATATCGGAGCTTTGTTCTAGTTGTTTTTTTACCTCTGCCAGATTCTGTTGGTTATCGGAAATATTGTTTTTAACTTTGGCTGATACCGCAGATATTTCATCTAAAAGAGGATTTATCCGGCTTAAAAACATAGAGGCATTCTCGGCAATATCGGCCGAACAAGTGCGCATCATGCTGACCGAATCCGTAGTTTTATCGGTAATATAGGTGCATTTATCCGCCAGAGTTTTAACACCATCATTTAACTCCGTTAAAGTGGAAGCGGAATAGTTATCCAACAACTGCAAAATATTGCTTAGTTCTTCCAGCCTCATGTTTAAATCATCTTTAATTTTGCCGGATTGTTCTATAACTGCTTTATTTTCTTTTTGCAATAATTGTACCTGTTCTTGCAGAGTCTTTGCCAGAGCTTTAGCCTGTTTGGAAGCATCGTCGTCCGGATACAGAAGGCTGTCAATATACTGCCGGAATAAGTCGGCATTTGCATCTAAACTGCCGGAGCGTTCAATGTAGGCCAACAAAAACCAAAGCAAAAACAGCGGAGTCGTTACAGATATAACAAAAACACCGAAATCTCCGGGGGCAATAGCCAAAACGCTTTGCCAGCCGATAAAATTTTCAATATAATAGCCGAGTCCGACTATCCATAAGAGCGCGGTTATTCCTAAGCAGTAAATAAAATTTTTTCTAAGCCACAAAAAACGGTGCAAAGAAAAAGAGTGCAAGTTCTTTTCCGCCGGTCTTGTTTGACGTTGATATTTATGTGTGTTTCTGCTGTCAGTCATAAAAAATCCCCTGAATCACAACAATATGCTTTATATCGGATAATGATATTTTTTTCAAATAAATTATTCATTTCTCCAGCCGGATTTCAGTCATCTAACAGTCGGAATGTGAAAAATTACATATTTTTAAAAATTTTTATTGATTTTCTAAAAAGTTTGGTTATGCTAACAACCACTGCGTAGGAAAGCGCACACCGCCGCTATAGCTCAGTGGTAGAGCACGTCATTGGTAATGACGGGGTCGTAAGTCCGATTCTTACTAGCGGCACCATTTCTGATAATGCACCTTTTGAGGTGCTTTTTTTGTATATATTCCAAGGCTTTCGATTAGTCCGATTTTAGATGTTTTTAATTTGAAGGTTTTAAAAGAATTATCGGACTTTTTAATCACAAGATATTTATATTCTAAGTCTAAAATGTATGGATTCTATAAAAATGAAAATAATTGGAATCAGTAATGTTGAAGAATTAAAAAAATCATCCGCACTTAGATACAATAAAAGTTAAACAAAAAAAAGCTCCCCGAAGGGAGCTAAAATTCATAAAGAATTTCTCTCTCTCGCTCTTTTGTCCTACTAGGTTCTAATTCCAACACCAGAACTAGAAGTTTGCAGAACCAGTTACGAGGCAGTGCCTGGCATAATAATTTCTCCGCTTATTTCAATCAAAAACTAAAACTGGCAAGCACCCCATTTCTAGTCTCCTCCTGATTGATTGCTGCGTATCCTATTCATGACAAAGCTTATATTCATTCTATAATAAAGCAGCCCGACCTTTATACTTAAACCCTTTCTTTAGCAATATCTAAACTTTTAGTCTAGTCTAATATCTAAATACTTAGTTTAACCTATAAAAATCAACTACTCCTCATCAGAGTAATTACCTTAAAATTAACATCCGACCATCACAGTCACTTTTCTCACATGGTGTTGCGTGATGATGTTAATGCCTTACATAAAAAGAATCAGTTTTTTGTCACTCCTTGTCGTTAAATAATAAAATAACAGTATTATATATATCATATTTTCAAACACGAGTCAATAGAAAAATTTTCCGAATTTTTAGTTAAACTTGTTTTTTACAAAGAAGTATCTTATGAACGATTGTGCAGATAGGTATTTTTGTATGTATTATGAACTTATTTTGCTGAGATATTTAATAAGGCAAAATTAGCATCTGTGAATGTCTCGTAATTTTCTACTCAAAAGCTTAAAATCATCATAGAAATTAGTCCGATAATTGCATAGTATCTCGCACCATTTTTGATAATGCACCTTTTGAGGTGCTTTTCTTGTATGTATTTCAAGCCTTGCAAAGAGTCCGATTGTGT
>CALXYD010000013.1 GCA_944392865.1 uncultured Alphaproteobacteria bacterium | reverse complement strand
CACGGGTGCTCCGTCCTGAACCGTAATTTCTTCAAAAGAGGAATTTCCATCTCTGAACCCTTGTTCACTGAGCACAACCCGGGGATTCTGCTGCGGTGTTTTCCCGAGATGCTCATTCAGCTCCTCAGGGGACATGTCTTTTCCTTTGCCAATAAGCTCAATATCGGTTCCGTCTTTACTCGTGTAATCATAAACACGCACACCGACAATCTCTGGTTCGGGATTGCTTTTGACATGTGTCACAGAGATAACATCATCACTAAGGGTAAAGGGCTCTGGAGCCGGATTTGTAAGTTGCTTGAAGAAACGTTTGAGCTTATCGCCAAATGAAGGCGTTTTGCTAGTTCCTTCATATTCTTCAATATTATAAACGCCGGGTTCGCTACACTCTTTTGTTTGATAATATTTGACGACATTGTTGTTGGAACCGGTAATGCCGTTAATGGTTCCGTTTTCATTGACGTCATCCATAATCTTTTTAATTGCAGCCGATTCTTCCGCAGTCAGCGTATCTTTGCAGCCGTCTTTCAGATATTCCATCATGGCAGTAATTTCCTGGCTGAATTCGCCATGTTGGTCATTAGACCACGCCACCATTTGTTGCACGGCAAACAATGACTGTGCTTTGCTCAGTCCTTCAAAAACGCCGCCTTTGGCTCTCATTTCATCAGGAATTTTATCCATCAATGCGTCAAAGGCATTCTCGCCGAATTGGTCTTTGAAAAAGGTTTCCAAACGATGGTATTGCGTCTCTGTTAAACCGGTATTCATATAGCCGCCGCGCTCCGGAACATTGTCTGCCGCCGGTGTGCCTTTGGCAATATCATCAGAGTCGGAAACGATTTGCTCCGTATAAGTCGCATTATCGGTAACAGCTTCGTTTTGCAAATCATCATTGCCGGTAGTATCTGAGGCACCTTGATAAACGTGGACGGTAGATTCTTCGTCTATCGTATATTTCTGTTGATCCGAAGCATCGGCAGTAGCGCCTTTAAGGTGATTAAGCTCCTCAGGGGAAATCTCTTTAAAGCTGGTATTTTCACGGCGGATACCTTCGGCGGAAATCTCCTCAGAGCTGCTGTTTTCGCCTCTGACGCCCGAATCGCCATTGGCAGAGAGAACAATATTCGGATTTTGGTCAAAAGATCCTTTGTCAAGCTCGTTTAAGTCAATAGGTTCGCCATCGCCTAAAAGAGTCATATTGCCGTCTTCATCTGTTATATATTGATATTTAACAGCACCGGAGATTTTGCCCGGACCGGAACGTGTTTTAGTGACAGTAGTAACATCATCACCCAGGGTAAATTCTTTTTCTTCGTTACCGGTATTGACGGGAGTATCCGGTCGGTCTGCTTCAGGTGGAATATCCTGACGTGTCGTCTCAACTGTATGTATAACCGGGTCTTCGCCGCAGTCAATTTCTCTGCCGGTAACCTGAACATTGAGCGTTCCGTTAATATCCTTAATTGCGCCGTTCGGCAAAACATCGTTTAATGCTTTTGTATCCTCAACAGTCAGCTCGCCGCCGCAATCAAAGAAAGAATCCAATTTGCTGATAACTTCTTTGTGTTGTGTCAAATCCCACGATGATAAGCGCTCATACTGGAACAAAACCTGCTCGCGGGTTTTTCCGGCAAAAATACCGCCGTCTTTAAGCATATCGTCAGTAATTTTCTGGTAAAAAGCATCATATTTTTCTTTACTGCCCCAGAAACTCTGCAAACGCGTCCATTGAGCTTCGGTAATTCCCATATTCTCATCCCAATTTTCGGGAATGGTAATTTTCGGAGTTTCCGCTTGCTGCACAACTTCCGTAACGGCAGTTGTATCTTTAGGTTGGCCGGCATTCGGATTGCCCAATCCGCTGGGCAATTTTTCTACAGTATCTGCGGCATCTATATCAAGCCCCCCGTTATGTTGAGGCATACGCACGGCATTTTCGGCATTCTCGCCGCAGGAAACCAGAACGGCAGTTGTAATCGCCGCGCCAACGACGGCCGCGCCTTTGGCAAACACATTGCGGTCTTTTTCGCGCAACTTCTTGACGGCATTGGTCAGGCTGTTAGCCGCATAAACGGCTGCGCTGGACATAGATTGCATGCTCTTTTGTATCAAGGCTCCGGAGCCGGCCATGGCCAGAGAGCCTGCCGCCCCCAAGCCGACAAAGCCTGCCGCGCTGCCCCAAGCCGCTTCTTTATAATAAGCTTTTGTTTTAACCAGCGTACTGGCAGATTGTTTCAATCTGTCCCAAAACTTCATTTTGGGCGCATTAGGATCTTTTTTCGCCAACCGGGCTTCTTTGCGGGCGTTGGTAATAATCGGCCATACCCAGGCAGAAGACGCTTTATATGCGCCGTATCCGATAACCGCCGCACTCAACCACGGCGCTGAAGCAGCCGTTGCCCCGACAAGAACGCTTGTTGCCGCTATATTGGTAATAATTTTCGGCGCTCTGTCGCGGATATTTGCCATAATTTCATAGCGCTGCCCCCAAACGGCCTTAGCCTGCGTTTTGAAAGCATTTTTGATTTCGTGCGTCCAAATGGAAACTTTCGCAAAACATTCTTTATTATGTCCGGAAGCCTTTTTGGCAAAGTTGGCCAGCTTCTTGGCAAAACTGCCGGTTCTTCCTTCGCTTTCGGCACACGCGGCCATTACGGCGCTTGACGAAACTTTAATTTTCTTTTTAAAATCAAGAGCATTATGCAGCTTTGTTACCATTGAGCTGAATTTTGTAGCAATTGAGTTCCTGTTATTATTTTTTACGTCTTCTTGCAGTTCCGGAACTTCTTTTTCAACTTGTGCCGCAGTTCTTAAATGGGCAATCGTTCCCAAAAACGAATGTTTAACGGCTTCAAACAGGCTCTTTCTTTTCTCTTTATCTTTAGCTTCGGCAAATTCTTTGCTTCCGGCTTTTTCGCGCCACGCGTTCAGCTTTGCCGCCTCAAAAAGCATTTCATAGTGTTTGTGTTTTTCTTCGCCTTCAAGTTCAAAGCGTTCGTCGCCTTGCTCATTAACATCGTAAATAACCGTATTGGCTTCGGCCTCTTTAATTTCTTCATCTTCAAAGAAACGCTGCTTAAATTGCTTGTTTTCAAACTCTTTTTTGATAAATTCAGCGTTATTTAAAACTTCTTCGGCACTTGCGGTAATTTCCTCTTCTTTTTCCTGCTTCGCTTTAAGGGCAAGCTCCGCCTCACGAGCTTTTTTCAGCTCTTCCGCAAAACGGGCATCATCGGCTCTGACCATTTCCAGGGCTTTTTCGTATGTCGCGTCATCAGCGTCTATATATCCGCCGGCAATCTCGTAAGCCTGCGCTAAATCCATGCTGTCAAAAGCATTTGTCATTGTTTTTTACTCCTAAAAACACTCACTTGTTATTGGCAGTATATACTAGCTTTCAAATTATTTCAACTACTTTTTTTGTCGATTATAAATATTTTTTTAAAAAATTGTCGAGTTGACCTCTGATTTTAAAAGAAAAGCAAAATTTAAGTTGCCAAAATATATACTTTGTTTTATAACCGCGGCAGCAATGGAGATAAAAAATGCGTGTAGACATATTTGATTTTGAATTGGATAAGGATTTAATCGCGAAGGAACCGGCAAACCCGCGTGACGCGTCGCGTCTGCTGGACTTAAGCGAAGAAGATAAAATAACCGACCGCCACTTTTACGATTTGCCGGATATACTAAAAGCCGGCGATGTGCTGGTTTTTAATGATACCAAAGTTATTCCCGCCCGTTTGTATGGCAAAAGGGGAAATGCGGAGGTCGAGGTAACATTATACCATCCGGAAAATGGCATAACCTGGCACGCATTTATTAAAAACGCCAAAAGATTACGTTCCGATGATGTAATTTCCTTTTACACATCGGAAATTTCTTCCGAAGAATCTGATTTTCAGGCCAGAGTATTGGAAAAAAATGGAGAAGACGGCGTATTGTTGGAATTTCTCTGTCCGGTAGACAACCTGTCCAAAAAGTTGGAAAAATACGGAATGATGCCGTTGCCGCCGTATATTAAACGCGAAAAGCCGACATCTGGCCTTTGGAACAAATATAATGACAAGGAAAACTATCAAACCGTCTATGCTAAATATGAGGGAGCGGTTGCCGCACCGACCGCCGGACTTCATTTTACCGATAATGTATTAAAAAAATTGGATGAAAAAGGCGTTGCCAAAGTGTTTTTGACCCTGCACGTCGGTGCCGGAACCTTTTTGCCGGTCAAGGCAGATGATACCAAAGACCATAAAATGCACGCCGAATATGGCATAATAACACCGGAAGCCTGCGCCGTCATCAATAAAGCCAAGCGGGAAGGGCGCCGGGTTATTGCCGTCGGGACAACCTCTGTCCGTTTGTTGGAAAGTGCTGCGGACGAACAAGGCGTTTTGCATCCGTTTAACGGAGAAACCTCTATTTTTATTACGCCAGGCTATAAATTTAAAATAATTGACTACATCATAACGAATTTTCATCTGCCGAAATCAACGCTGTTTATGTTGATTTGCGCTATCGCCGGCACGGAAAGGATGAAAGCAGCGTATGCACACGCCATTAAAGAAAAATACCGTTTTTATTCGTATGGCGACAGCTCTATTTTAAAATGTGTAAATAAAATTTAACCATTGCTGGCATAAACTGTCCAAGCTGATAAAAACGGAGAATCATTCGGAGAGGCCGGCGTGATAAATTTGCAGTCAGGATTGGAAAAAATGGTAACTTTTAACAAAAGCGCCATTGTGCCGCTGTTTGTTTTAAGTTTGTTTTTGGTTTATTTCTTTTCCATATCGGATTTTTCCGAAAGCCATTACCACATTATCCACGCCTTGTTTATCGGTAGTGTTGCGGCAACATTGTTGCTTGCCGGATATTTCCGTATTATGAGTTCGTTTATGATGGCGTCTGTAATCTATGCCGGTTATTTTGTCATCAACAACCTGCGATACGATTATGGAGAGGATTATATCTTTTCTGCCGGTTATAATATCTGGAGTGCCATGTTGTTGCCGGATTTGTTGCTGGCCTATTTTTTGTTTAGAAAAAACAATCGTCATTGGAGCTGGTTCTATATCTTTTTGCTGGCGCAGACGGCTTTTCTGGAAAAAATACCCGAATCCGGTATCCTTTGCGATTCGTCTTATTTTTACGAACATGTCGGTATGTTTAATTATCCGGCGTTGAATATAGCTGTTTTGTGTCTGGTCGTGCTGTTTTTCTACCATATCGACCAGGGGAAGATTTTAAGTGCTGCGGCGTTCTTCGTCGGTGCGGCAGTTTTCATGGGAATATATTTTTCCGATAACCTTTTTGCGTTTAGTTTATTCTTTTGGGCGGCTACATTGATATTGCTGTTAGCCTCGGCTTATTATATATATTATATTCGTAGCCGCGATGAAGATTTGGACATTAAAAACTGTGCGGCCTATTGTCGGGAGGCGGATAGCAAATTTCCTCTTAAATATAGCATTGCCGTGCTGTATATAGATGAATACGCCCGGCTCTTAAAACGTTTCGGCGAACACAAAATGCTATTGTTGAAAAAAATGTTCTTAAATCAAATAGCCAAGGCCGACAAAGACGTTCTGGTCTATACCTACAAAGAAGACGCGTTTATTTTGGTTTTCAAAAATGAAAACGCTTCGGAAAGCTTTGGCCGGGCGGAAAATATCCGCCGCATGCTGGCAAAATCAATCTTTATCTTTAATGAAAACAATCATCTTCAATTAACCGTATCTCAGTGCGTCAGCGATAAGAAACGCAGCGACGCCAATCCTGCCGCCGTTTTAACCCGCGCCGAAACCGCTTTGCAAAAAGCCTGCAAATTTACCCGCAACATTACCGTCAAAGCCTGATGTTACGCCGCCGGTGCAGCCTTAACCGCCCGGTGCAGAACATAAAGCCCGAGCAAAAGAAAGGGTAAAGACAGGAGCTGTCCCATTGTAACGCCGCCAATCAAAAAACCGATTTGTTGGTCTGGTTCGCGGAAAAACTCCATGCACACGCGCGAAGAGGCGTATGTAATTAAAAAAACGGCGGAGATAATTCCGTAATGCGCCCTGACGTATGCCTTTCGCCATAAATAATTCAGAATGATAAACATCAGGACGCCCTCGCTTAAAGCTTCATATAATTGCGATGGGTGCCGCGGCAGATAACCGCCCTCGGGGAATTTCACCGCCCACGGAACGGTGGTAACCCGTCCCCACAATTCGCCGTTAACAAAGTTTGCCAGTCGCCCTAAAAAAATTCCGATAGGAACATAAAGAGCCGTAATATCTGTTATTTTTAAGAAAGGAAATTTATATTTTCGTGCAAAGTAAAACAACCCGGCAATAACTCCGACAATTCCGCCGTGAAAAGACATTCCGCCGTGCCAGACGGCAAAAATTTCTTTTGGGTTCTGCCAAAAATAACCGTTGCCGTAGCAACAGACATAACCGAGTCGTCCGCCTAAAATAATTCCCAGCGTAACATAAAAGACCAAATCATCCAGCTGTTCGGAGCTAATGCCGAGGTTATACTTATTTATATTGCGCTTCGTCAAACACCACGCCGCAACAATGCCGGCCAGATAAGCCATGGCATACCACCGGATAGATAACGAACCGATGGAAAAAATAACCGGCGAAATATCGGGAAAATCAAAATACATAACACTGAAGCTCCGAAAATAAACTAGGCTGTTCCTCGCCGTTAAATTTATATTAACAAAAAAATATAATCCACACAAAAAAGCAAAAAAACTTTTAGAAAAATCTAAGTGTATGAATAAACAGGATTTATTAAAAACAAAAAGGTTACTTTTTACTTAAAAAAGTGGAAAACTCTATATTGTGGTTGTTAAAGTTGCCGGGGTGTTGCAAGAATAAAAAACATATTGAACAGCAATAGGAATGAGCGGCGATGAATTTGGCACTGGAAGAAAATTTATACAATCCGATAGATACGATAGAGGGGATTTTTGCCCGGGACAAAGTATCCTACGACCGCCGCAAGGAAACGGAACTCGTTGCCGAAGTGCAGGGAAAATGGGATAATATGCTCGTCTTTTTTGCTTATGAGGAATATATGCGTTGTCTGCATATATCTTGCCTGCTGAATTTGGAAGCATCAGCGGTGGACAGGGGCAAAATGTTTGAACTGCTGGCGATGTTAAACGAAAATTTATGGTTGGGGCATTTTTCCTATTGGAGTGAACAAAAAATGCCGATTTTCAAACACTCAATAATTTTGCAGGATACCGAAGAGCTGTTTTCGCATAAAATCAGCAAAATTATAGAACTATCAATTATGGAATGCGAACGCGTTTATCCGATATTTAACGCCGTTATGCGCCAAAACATTGAACCGCGCCAGGCGCTCTATACCTGCGCAATGGTAATGTAAAAAAATCAAATCAGTTTCAAATAATGCAAAATAAAGCCGATTATGCCGGCCTGGATAAAAATAGTCGCAAAAAACGTTGCCATATATGTTTTTTTCTTGTTTTTATGATGAAATATCTTTTGTCCGGCAATGGCTCCGATAGTTCCGCCCAATAGCTCAAGCGTATGCAGTTGGATTTCGGGGATGCGCCATTCGCCGCGCTGGGCGCATTTTTTGTCTTTCCCGTAAGCCAAAAACGTAAACAGATTTATCAATGGCAGATGGAACAAAACAAACAGCAAAAAAGCCGTTTTGCCAAACGGACGGATACGCCATCCGAGCTGGCTTTCGCAGTAATAAGCCGCCAAAACCATAGCCACGGCGTAAAATAAAAAGAAAGTGTTTTTCTGCACGCCTTTAAATAAAAAAAGAAAGGCAAATATTAAAACAGCGAATGTGATAGTCATAAAACCTCCGATTTACCTGTTGGCTAACATAAAAAAAGGCAAAAGTAAATCATAAACTTAAGAAAATTTTAATTGCTTATGGCGGATAGTAGGCATAACAATAATAAATTGTTTAGGAGATGCCAGATGAAAAGAGTTATAAGCCTTCTGACCTGCACAATGCTTGCGGCGTGTGCCTGCAGCGAAAACCAATGGGAAGAAGTGGATAATGTTACTTTTGACGAAACAACGTATGCAGAACCGGCTCCGGTAATAACTTCAGAGCCGTATCCGATAGCAGAACCCGCGCCGCTTGTTATGTCCGAAACGGTAACTATGGCGACACCGCAGCAACAGGTAATTGTTCAGCCGGATCCGGTATATGTCGGTATGCCGCAACCTGTATATGACTGTCCGTGTGCCGAAGTTCAGGCGCAACCGTGTTATCAGCCGTCCTGTATGCAGCCATGCGCCTGTCAGCCAATGCCAATGCCGGTGCCGCAGCCCAAAGTAACGACAAGTAAAAAAATTATAACCACAACGACAACATTGGAAGAGCCCTGCGGCAAACCTGTTTGCGAACCGGTCGTAACCACGCACGAAGAAATTATTCCGGCCGAGGTCAGCTACACAGGCTATGAAGCTCCGGTTCAATTACAGGCGCAGCCGTCTGTTTCAGGTAATGATATTGTTGAGGTAACGGTTGAGAAAAACCCGTATCACGCTGAAGTCATCGGGATGAAGTCGGCCAACGCCAAAGTTGACGCTTCGGTGGCGGCGAAATATTCTCCCGAAGCTTACATCGTTGTTGCAACCCGCGCCACCAATCGTATGTTGCAGGATACATCAGCCATTTATGACGGCGGTAAAGTAAGAACGATATACATTAAAGATACCAAATTATTAAGCCAGGATTTGCCTTATGGCAGCCATCGGCTGAAAGGCGCGACCAAAGACATCATCAGTGGTTCCGGAACTTATGAGGTTGTCAACAATGTAAATAATGCCGATTTTGTCATTGATACCTCAGCCGATTGGTATGTTGCGCCGGATAATACGATGCCGGCTCTGCAATACAAATTGTCAATGTATGACAAGAGCGGCAAAAAAGTAAACGAATGGGTTGAAATCATCAGACAGGTTCAGGACTAATCTGCAAGATGATAAAAAACTTTGCAAGGCTGTTTGTTCTTGCCTTGGCGCTGATAAACGGCGCCGGGGCAGGGGCAGACAGCCTTTTTATACCGGTAAAGGGCAATGTCTGCGTAAATGTAACTTCTGACCGCACAAGAGCCGCCATCCGCTATCAGGCCTATGACAAAGCGGCTTTGATGGCGGTAAAGTCTTCGGAAGAAATCAGCCGTCTGGCGCAAAATTCCGATGAACATAATTACACGTTGCTGGCCTATAAATTAGTAGATAAAGCCCTGCAGGACGTAACCGTAACCACGATTCGCGATGATAATAAAAAAATATGCCTTGAAATATCCGGCCGTCTGGATAAGGCAAAAGCCGATGCGATATTGCGGGAAAAACAAAATACCATAGATACGGAAACCGTCAAAAATATCGCGGATAAGGTAAATGCTACCCTGCCGAAATCAATTTACGAAACGGATGAAACGATTCCGTTGTTATACATAGAGGATTTAAAGTATTATAACGGCAAAACATCTTCGTCATATACGGCAAAACTTGCCGAAAAACTGGCTTTTGAACCGCGGGTATTGGTAACTGAAAATAAAGAGCTTGCCGACTATATTTTAATTCCCAGATTATTGCTGTCTAAAATAGAGCCGCTTAATCAGGATAACAGCCGGTATAGTATGTCCGTAGTGGTGGAAGTGCGCAAAAACAACGGGGAACTTGTCGATTCGGAACAGCAAAACCGCTATATTCTCATCAATAAAAAACAGGACGCGCAACAAACGGCTCATAAGCTTTTGCAAAAATTATTGGAAGACGCATTAAATAATATGTCCGGCAAATTAAACCGGCTCTTGAAATATTAAACCATTACTTTGTCAGCCAGAAAGTCGCCGGCCCGTCATTTATGAGGCGGACTTTCATATCGGCCTGGAAAATGCCCGTCTGCGGCGTTATGCCTTTCGCTGCCAGAAGACCGTTAAAATAATCATATATAGCCTTAGCCTGCGCCGGGCTTTCCGCATTGCTGAAACCGGGGCGGTTACCGTGTTCCGTATCGGCGGCGAGCGTAAATTGCGACACGACCAGAATTCCGCCTTTAATGTCCTGCACCGAAAGATTCATCTTTTCCTGTTCATCTTCAAATATTCTTAAATTGACAAGTTTCTGCGCCAGATAATCGGCTTGCCTGGTTGTGTCGCCTTTTTCCACGCCGAGAAATACCAATAGACCCTTGCCGATTTCTCCGCATATTTTTCCTTCAACCGAAACGTTCGCTTCCAAAACCCGTTGCACCAACAGCCGCATTGCTCGCTCCTTATTTTTATCGTGCATAGAACATATAAGACAAAAAGATAGCCGCCGTGATGCCGGCCAAATCAGACCATAAGGCATATTTAAGGGCATATCTTGTTTTGGCGATATTAACCGCGCCAAAATAAACCGTCAAGACATAAAAGGTCGTTTCGGTAGAGCCTTGTATAACCGAGGCGGTAAAAGCGGCAAAGCTGTCCGCGCCGAAGTTTTGCATTGTTTCAATCATCATCGCGCGGGCGCCGCTGCCGGAGAGGGGCTTCATAAACGCAGTCGGGAGTGCATCGGCAAATTGCCCGTCCAGTCCGATTTTAGCGCATAAAAATTTTATTCCGCCCACCAATGCGTCCAATATGCCAGAAGCACGGAATACGCCGACGGCAACCAGCATCGCAACCAGATAGGGCATAATGCGCAGCGCCACGGAAAAGCCTTCTTTCGCCCCGTCCACAAAAGCCTCGTAGCATTTGACTTTATGTTTTAAGGAAATCCATATCACGCTGCCGAGCAACAGCATAAGGATAATATTGCCGAGCGCGGAAGAAACAGCAAGCCTTTGCGCGGGCGAGATAAGATAAAAACCGGCGGAAAGTCCGATGATGAGCAATAAAAATCCGCCCAGCCACTTAATAAGCGTCTTATCTAACAGGTTTATCCGCTGTTTTGCCGCAATCATAAAAAAGCCCGTCAATGTTGAAACCGATGTAGCCAGCAAAATCGGGATAAAAACTTCTGTCGGGCGGGTTGCCCCCATCTGCGCCCGATACATAAAAATTGTAATCGGGATAAGCGTAACCGAAGAAGCATTGATAACCATAAACAAAATTTGCGCATCGCTGGCTTCGTCTTTTTTGGGATTATGCTCTTGTAACTGTTCCATTGCTTTCAGCCCCATCGGCGTCGCCGCATTGTCAAGCCCGAGAAAATTTGCCGCCATATTCAGCACCACGGTAGAAATGGCTGGGCTGTTTTCCGGCACGTCTTTCATCAACACCTTAAACAGAGGCGTCAGTTTCTGCGAAATTTTTTGCGCAATACCGGCATCTTCAACCAGTTTAAGCATACCGAGCCAAAAGCTCAAAATTCCCGCCAGCCCGAGCGATATTTCCACGGCACTTTGCGCGTTTTGAAAAATCGCCGCCGTCAATTGGTTGAAAATCTCCAAATCCTGCGAGGCAATCAGTTTCCAGCCGGCAACAGCGAACGCTGCCAAAAACATTCCCGCCCATAAAAGGTTAATCATAAAGGCTCCGTTTAGCAAATATTTAAGACATTACCCTCATAATAAAAGCAAAAGTTTAAGATTTATCAAAAGGAACCGCCCGATGAAAGAAAATTTAAAATTTACCGAAAGTTCGGAATACCTCGCCGCCCGCGGAGAGTTTGCTTCGTATTACGAAAGTGACATATTGCCGGTCTTGCAACAGGCGGAAAAAATCCGCAAACGGTATGCGGTAACTTTCTGGCTGATGTCCGTTTGCATTTTGGTATGGTTGGGTTATGTGATGTTCACCATCGGGCAGGGCTTTAATCCAGAAAATGACAGTGGCAAAGGGAGCGGTTACTACGGGCTGGCCGGTTGTCTGCTGACGTTGTTGTTATGTTGGCCGATGTTGGGTTACCATCGCCGCAACAAGGAAAATCTGTTGCCGTTGATAGCCAAATTCTTTGGTGAGTTTACTTATGTCTATCGTCCGGAATTGCCCTTGCCGCTGCTGGAAAAATCTTTATTGTTCAAAAAAAATGAGCCGATGATGGCCGATGATTGCTTTAATGGCACATATAAAGGCCTGCCGACAAATATCGTTGAATACATAACTTATAATATCCGCCGTCAACGTGATGAAGAAAACCGGACGGAACGGATGGTTTACGCCAAAAAAGGCGGCGGCATAATCTTTTATGCCGGGATGAACAAAAATTTTACCGGTCAAACGCTTGTCGTAGCGGATAAAGGCTGGCTGAACAAATTGGTGCATTACAAAAATTTGCAGAGGGTGGGGCTGGAATCGCCGGAATTTGAAAAGGCTTATGAGGTCTATTCGGATAACCAGATAGAGGCGCGCTACCTTTTAACCGCCGTTATGCTTGAGTATATGACCGAATTAAAAAAGAGTTTTCCGAAAATTGAGTTCAGCTTTTTTGAAAATCACCTTTTGATAAAGATTGAAACCAAAAAGAATATGTTTGAATGCACCAGCTTTTTCCGTTCGGTTATCAATAAGCCGCGCGTGGAAAAAATCTTTACGGAACTGTATCTGTTGTTTTCCGTCATAGAAACCCTGCGCCTTAACCAGCAGCGTATGTTATAAGTAATGCCGTTTTCGTCTATTTTATAAAAGAAAACAGGCTTTGTCGTATGGCAAGGCCTGTTTTTTTGCGTTTCGTAAGTTTGTCTGCGCTATTATTAAAGCTGGTTGTTTAGCTCTTTGATAACCCTGACAGCCTCGTCATATAGCGCCTTATTCTCACGGATGGATAAACGGATGTTGGACTTTGCCAGCTCTTCATTTGTTCCGCAGTCATACCGCTCCGCTGTTGTCAAAACACCCCTCAGCTCTGTCCCCCGCTGTGCGGCCAGATTGATGGCGTCAGTCAGGTTAATCTCGCCGTTATTGCCTTTTGTAACCTCCGGCAGCAAATCTAAAATAAGATTCGGCAAAACGTAAGGCCCCATACTGGCAAAATCGGACTGGATTTCCTCCATTTTCGGTTTTTCAACCACACCGGTCGCCGTGATGACGTTGCCTTCTTGGTGCGTCCCCGCCAACACGCCGTAACGCGAAAGCTGGTCGCGCGGGAATTTGATGACATTTTCAACCATACCGCCGAAACGTTCGTAAACGTCTAAAAGCTGCGACAATATCCCTTGCCCGCGGCAGACATAAACATCATCAACCCACATCACCATAAAATCGCGTTTGCCGATAAGCTCTTTGGCGCACAAAATGGCGTGTCCGTTGCCTTTCGGCTCAGACTGGCAGGCAAAGGAAAATTTCATTCCGGCGGGAACAGTGCGCTTTAATGCTTCCCAAAGCTCCAGTTTGTCATGGCGGAGCAGGCGCTCTTCCAACGGTTTATTGGGCGTAAAGTAATGCTCATACATACTCCGATTCGTTTCATCGCTATAAACAAAAATAACTTCTTTAACGCCGGCTTCGGCGCAGGCGTCAACGGCGTATTGGATAATCGGCAGGTTGTTCAGGCACAAAAAACCCTTGTGCATTGCTTTTGTCGCCGGCAAATTGCGGGTAGAAAGCCCGGCAACCGGCAGAACCACCACCTCTGGACGTGAAAACATAATAAACCTCTCTTTCTTTCAAATATAACCAAGTCTAACGCGAAAAGTCGCGCTTGGCAATTCATAAAAAGAGTATTTCACAGCAAAGGTCAGATTTCCGACAGGGATGCCCGTTTAGCCACTTCGCCGCTAAATGGGCGTGAATAATTCCGTCCAACGGCAAACACATACTTATTATGTGCCGTTTTAACGGCTTCGGACGGCCGCTCTCCCAGCATGGATTTGCCAATGGTGCCGCCCGATTCGGCGTAAGGTGCACCTTTAGGGAAGATATACAGATTCTTCTCCGATTTTTCAACTTGCGGCATCTCAATGGAAACCAACGCTTCTTTGGTAATATCGGCGGCATCGGCGCCCGAAAAACGGTCGGACACGGCAATCATCTCCAATAGGACGGAATTATGCGGTGCGCCGGTTGGCAAAACCGATTCGCTGGGCTGAACAGCAGAAGCCTGCTCAGGCAACAAAACCGGCGCCGATACGGTAAGCGATTCGGCCTTTGCCGTAACTATCGGCTCAGGCTGAACGGAAACATCGGCCAGCGGTTTGTTTGTTGCAGATTTGGCTGAAGTATCCGCAGCGGCAAATTTTTTCCGATTGCTGGCAAATTTCAGCTTGTTATCCGTAGCCGGTTGCGTGGTTGATTTTCCGATATTAAGCGCTACCACCGGATTGATACGCATAGCCTGTTTAGGCTTATTGCTTGTAGTATTCTCCGCAACAGGGGCAGCCTTATCGGCAGTATTTGTTTCAGGCAAGGCAACATCTGCTATTTCCACGGATTTCGGCTTGGTTTTCTTTTCCGTTGCATTCAGCTTTTTCATAATCTTGTCAATAGCAGCTCTTGTCTGTGCCAAAATATTCGCCTCAGGCTCATCTTTTATGGTAAAAAACGGGACATCGCCATTTTCCGCTGAGGGAGCGCTTTTCTTCTCGGTAACATAAATATCTTTTGCAACCGGTTTGGGCGTTTCAGCGACAACGGGTTTCTCTTGTGTATCCGCTGGAGTTTTTATTTCTTTTGAAATATTTTTTTCTTCAGGCAAAGTAACCGGTTGAGATAAGGCGTTTGTTTGCGGCAAAGGCGTTGCCTGTTGGGAAGGGGTAAGCAACGCCGTCTGTACCGGAGCAATAGGCTCGTTTTTATCAACCGCAACATCTTCGGCAACGGCAATATCAACAGTGGAAACAGGCTCATGCAAACCGGTCTCGGCAATCACGGTTTCGGCAACTTCGGGCGTAACATTGCTTTTCAGGAGCTGCTGCAAGCCCTCGGCCTGTATATTTTCCGCCAAAGCAAGTTCTTTAGCTGCGCGTTGTTTCGCTTTTTGTTTTTTTAGCAAATCGGAAAGTCCGCTGTCAGAGGAATTGAGCGCTAAATCAACCGACTCTTTTTTTTTAAGCTCATTGATAGCAGCTGTCTTATTTGCGGCAACTTCGGCTTTATCGCTTGTCGCACTCTCATTAGCCCCGTTTGCGGGCACATTATTTGTTTCTGCGGCAGTGGGAGCTTTATCTTCGGCAGAATCCGTATTTTTGGTTTTGTCGTTATCTTTAGTTTTTTCAGCGGGGGTAGATGTTTTATTTCCGGCTGCTCCGTTTTTGACTGTCGGCTGCTTAACATCTATTTCCTCAATGCTTTCCGGCGGGTAAACCAGATAATCGTCATAATCTCTGGCAGAAATATTTAATACTTCCCTGAACTTGTCGAGATTGAGAATAATATCTTCGTTTAGCTGCTTTGTATAAGCCAGCATAGTTTTAAGAGCCTGTTCAGCCACTTCGTTATTTTCTCTCATATCCGAAGTTTTGTTTGTATCAATGACGTTAAGATAGCTGTCTCTGATTTTTCCATGCAGGGTGCTAATATTCTCCATCACTTCTTTAACCTTATCCCGCCCGTCTTGCAACTTGTTGGCATCATCTGTATTGACAGGCGTATCCGTGGCATCTAAAAGTTCAATTTGGGACATATATACATCTGTCAGCCCTTTATGGTAGGCGGAGTTATTCTGTGCGAGATTATATACCCAGGCGATTTTATTGAAGATGTCGTCAAAGATATATTTGCTGTCAACCAGAAAGTTCTCTTCCAAAACTTTCGGAATGTACTTAAGCTTTGCCTGTTCCGCGCCAAGGTCGGCTTCTATATTCATCAGTTCCTCTTCTTCGGGATAGTTGTTCAAGCTGTCTTGCATTTTCTTGACGGCAATCTCCACGCTGGCAATTAAACGCGTATTTTCATCATAAACATCATTAACATTCTCGTTGTTTGTTTTGGGTTTAAAACGGACAACATCAAGCGTAATACGGCTAATATCCTGCAAAGTGTTATCAATCGTCTTTTGCAAGACTTTAATTTTATCGCCGACGCGCGCCATTTTTTCCTTTTCCTGATAATAGCGGGCATTTTTGATACGGTCTTCAATTTCGCTGATACGTTTAATGCTTTCGCTTAAATCCGTCTTTACTGTCGGATTTGCCAGATTGCCGTCAAAAGTAAACTTAAGAACGTCAGAGAATGAGGCATTGTGGTAAACGGCATTAAACACTGCGGAAAACAGCCAGTCACTGAAATTAAAGTTAAATTTCATATTCATATTAACGACCGGCGATTCCCAAATGACACTGTCCGCAACCACCAGCCCTTTGTTAACATTGTATGCACCGCGGATTCTTGAAAAACTGCTTTTTCCGGATTTTAGGCTGTTTAATACGGTATCCTCAAACCCAGAAACGCTTTTTCTCTGTTCCAACTCAAATTTGATAATATCCAAATCCCAACCGTATACAGCTGTATTGGACAATGAAAATTTACCCTTGGCGTTCAGATTATCAAAGAAATCCTGCCACGAACCGGCTGCGGAATTAAATGTGCCCTCAGCATTCAGCCAACCGCTTTCCATGGCATAAGCCGTTCCGCCGAACTTTGGCGTTTTAAGTTCGTCCACCTTAAAGTATCCGTCAATTTTCGGCATACTGTTGCTGTTTAAGATAAAACGCAGATTGATTTTTCCTTTATCTTGCGTCGCGTCAAAAGAAGCAACATTCAGCACACCGTCCTTGAGTTGAATGGCGCTTTTGACATTGGTATAAGGCTTGTTAAACAAGTTTAATAACTTCGTTTCGCCTTTGACATCTAAATCAATTTTGCCAAGCGGGGCAAAGTCAAACTTCTTGCTCCAATCGGGCTGATTGATAAAAGCTGCCTGTTGAGCATTATTTTTAACACTCGGAAGTTTGCCGCTTGCTGACAGATTAAACCAACGGTCTGCTTCAAACCTGTCAAAATTCAAAACGGCGGCGAGTTTCGGCGTTTTGGCTGTGTTGTCAAATTGCAAATTGCCGGAAATTGCATTTGCGCCGAGATAAGCGCTGACGTCATCAAGGGCAAATAGATTCAGTGCGCCTTTAATTTTTGCCGACAAAGTAAAGGTTGTTACCGGAATATCCGGCGTATAATTAAAATTCAATGCTTTAACAAAGGAAGTAAAGTTATTGCTTTTCAATTCTAAATCGCCGTTTACGGAAGTGCCGGTTTTGGCATCATTTGCCACGGTACCGGTGTATGAAAATTCCGTATCGCCGAATTTCTGGATAGAACTGAGGCTAAATTCCGAGAATGTACCGCTGAGAGCGCCTTGTGCGGCAAAAATTCTCCGCTTAAACAAGCCGGCGTCCCCGGTATCAATATTCATTGTCGCTGCAAAAGCCGGGAAATTGGCGCTGGTAATATTATAAGACAATTCGTTAAAATGCGGTTGCGAGAAAACGTGATCGGCATCCATGCTCAAATCAAGCGTTGCGCCGCCGATATTGCCGAACGACAATTTCTTGATGGTCATATTCTCTTGGTTTGTCGCAAAGTCAAGGGCAATATTTTCCATCGGTATATCATTATAAACGGCACTGCCGATATTGATGTTTCCTTCAACGTTTAAAGCGCGGTTCCACGGAATAAGGTTCATCTGATAGACGAATTTGTCTTGAAGTGTCCCGTTTTTAAGATTGTCGGGCATTGCCTGCAAATACTTGTCAAATATAACCTTGGATAAATTTGCGTCTACAATAACGTAAGTGTCCTTTTCCTTTTTCACAAAACCGACATTCCCTTGTAAGGAAGTAGAATCAACAAGAGCCTTCGGAACGGAAATTTTTAAACTCTCCAAATTGCCGCTGAGCAATACTTCGGCTTGAGCCTTTTTGAAAATAGATTTTTTATCTTCTTTAGAGGCAAACTTAGCCAAATCTATGTTAAAAATAGAAGCAAAAGTTCTCAAATCCTGTGTATCATAAATTTGATTAAAGATATATTCAATTCCGTTATTGAGGTTAATTCTGCCGACAGTCTTAATGTTTGTGCTGCCAGGCATAACCAATCCGAAGCGCGTAATATCAATAACATTATTCAATAATGTAATGCCGAAACTGAGATTTTGCGCCTCAACATTATTATACAATGCGGTTCCGGATTTAACGGAAATATTCATGTCATACTTGGCAAAAGGCGATTCTGCAATTTTTTTACCGCCCTGCACATAAGTCAGAATATCTTGCCCGATACCGGTAAGCAAATTTAAATCAAACCTTGTCATGTCAAAGTCTGCATTGATTGCAATCCGCCCGTTGTTTTTCTTGGCAATAACCGTTCCGCTTCCGGCGGTGTTTTTATCATACTTGGCCGTAAAGTTGTCAAATTTTATAATACCGTCATCATAGCCGTACTTAAACGAAAAATAAAGCGGCTGGCTGTAATGTTCCGGCATACTGTCTTTGCCGAAAATCAAATTGGCAACGCCTGTCAGGCTCTGGGTGTCAAAAGTAAGGTTTCCCCGGGCTCCCGAACCGAGTGTCCCGTCAAGGGTAATGGCTGTGCCGCTGGAAGCGCTGCTGGCGGACATTTTCAGAATGAGCGACTTATCGTTGACAATATCCCCTTTAAATTGAACTTCGCTGTTATTATGGATAAATTTGCCGCTTACCTTATAAGGGCCGTTCAGAGCCGGCGCGCTGACATTGGCAGAAATGCCGGCGATGTTGAATTCTTTATTGGCCGCCTTGTTTTGGTAGCTGAGCGTGGCATTATTTAAGCGGACATCGTTAAAGGAAACCTCAATATTGCCGGATTTATTATGTGTATTTTTCCCGACGCCGTTCCAGTTAAGATTGCCTTTTTCATCAATGGTAACATAAACCGTGGCTTGTTTTAAATTCATGGAGCGGATAATAAAATTATTGTCCAATAGAGGCATAAGTTCAACATCGGCTCCGATTTCGTTAACAACGACCAAAGGGTCTCTGCCGCCGGTATTTTTCAGAAATCTGACTTTTCCCGCTGTAAATTTAGGAGAAGGGAACAGTTTGACATCCAAATTGCCGTCAATGCTTGCCTTTAAGCCGGTAATTTGCGAAATACGTTGCGCGACAACGGCTTTGTGCTTGTTCCAGTCAAGTGTATAGAGGTATATGCCGGCGCCGGTAACGGCCAGAACGATAAAGCAAAAAATACCTACGATAATTTTTTTTAGCACGATTTTCTCCTAAATAAAAAATAAGCTTTGCTAAATTTTTTTATCATTGTATATTACAAAAAATTAACGAAACGATAATAAGCGCATAATTTTTTGTAAAAATATCAGAGGAAAGGGAAATGGAAATCAAAAAAGGTTTATTGGAAAAAGCAGTTGCCGCGCAAAAAAACGCGTATGCGCCGTATTCCGGCTATAAAGTCGGCGCTGCCGTATTATCCGAAAGCGGCAATATTTATGCGTCTTGCAATGTGGAAAATGTGTCGTTTCCCTGTGGAACGTGTGCCGAGGCCGGCGCCATAGCGGCGATGATTGCCGCCGGAGAACGGAAAATAGTTGCTTTGCTTGTAGTTGCCGCGGGAGAAAAAACTTCGGGAGAAGAATTGGTGCGTCCCTGCGGCGCTTGCCTGCAACGGATAGCCGAATTCGCCGATAAAGATACGCCGGTTTATCTGGCGGATATTGGCGGGATAAAAGAGGAATATCACTTGCGGGAATTATTGCCGCAGGGATTTAAAGCGGCTTTTAAAAAGGAGAAATAAAATGTTGCAGAAAGCGGTTGAATATATAAAGCGGAATTTGCCGTTGCATAATCCTGAAACCGCCGTTGTTTTAGGTTCGGGTTTAGGCGGATTTGCGGCGGAAATGTCCGATGTTCGCGCATTAAACTATAAGGATATACCGGGTTTTCCTCAAACCACCGTTTCCGGGCATAAGGGGCAATTATTGCACGGTTACGTGCAAAATAAGGAAGTTCTTTGCTTAAACGGGCGTTTTCATCTTTACGAAGGGCATAAGCCATCGGTTATCGCGGATATTATCCATATTCTCAAAGAGTTAGGCGTCAAACGCCTGATTGTTACCAACGCGGCCGGTTCGTTGCGTAAAGATTTTGCGCCGGGAACATTGATGTTAATCCGCGACCATATAAATTTCAGCGGCCAAAATCCGTTGGTTGGTGCAAATGATGAGCGGTATGGCGTACGTTTTCCGGCGATGAATGCGGCTTATACGCCGGAGCTTCGGCAAAAAATAAAAGAAATCGCCGCAAAGCAGGGGGTTACGCTGGCGGAAGGAACGTATATGATGGTATTGGGACCGAATTTTGAAACGCCGGCAGAAGTCAGGGTTTTTGCAATGCTGGGCGCAGATGCTGTCGGAATGTCTACCGTCCCTGAGGTAATCGCCGCCGTGCATTGCGGACTGGAAGTGCTGGGACTGTCCGTCATCACAAACTATGCCGCCGGTTTGGTGGATATCCCTCCGTCACATCGGGAAACCTTGGAAAATGCGGAAAAAGCCGCCGCATATTTGACCGGCTTGGTTAAAAGTTTTATTATAGAAACGGAGTGAAATATGCTGCCGCAGGAAATTATACGCAAAATCAGAAATAAAGAACGGCTAACTGCCGAAGAAATTAAATTTTTTATTAACGGGCTATGCTCTGGCGAAGTTGCCGATGTGCAGGCTGCCTCATTCACGATGGCCGTGTTCTTAAACGGATTAAGCAAGGAAGAAACGCTGGCTTTAACGCTGTCCATGCGGGATTCCGGCGCGCGGCTCGCGTGGCCGGAACTGGCGGATAAACCTGTGGTGGACAAGCATTCAACCGGTGGCGTAGGGGATAAAGTCAGCTTAATGTTGGCGCCGATGTTGGCGGCTTGCGGGGCGTATGTCCCGATGATAGCCGGACGCGGGCTCGGGCACACCGGCGGCACGTTGGATAAGCTCGATTCTCTGACCGGTTATAAAACATCGGTTGATATTGAAAAATTTAAGGAAACGGTAAAGAAAACCGGTTGTGCGATCATCGGGCAAACGGCGGATTTGGCGCCGGCGGATAAAAAATTATATGCTATCCGCGATGTTTGCGCCACGGTTGAATCAATTCCGTTGATAACCTCGTCCATTCTCGCCAAAAAACTGGCGGCAGGACTGCAATATCTCGTGATGGATATCAAATGCGGCAACGGCGCTTTTATGGAAAACCGGGAGCGTGCGACGGCATTGGCGCGGTCAATTGTTGATGTGGCCAACGGTGCCGGAACAAAGACATCGGCTCTGCTGACGGATATGGACAGTGTTCTGGGAACAACCGTCGGTAATGCACTGGAAGTTGAAGAAGCTCTGTCCTATCTGCGCGGGGAAAAGCCGGACGCGCGCCTGGACAAAGTAACAATGGCGCTATGCACGGAACTGCTGTTGAATTGCGGTATTGCCCAAAGTGCCGAAGCGGCAGAAAAAATGTTGCGCCAAAGCATCGCCACCGGCGCCGCATACGAACGTTTTATGCAAATGGCCGCCGAACTTGGCGCGGATATGTCCATTGCCGAAGCTTTTGCCGATAAGCGCCGCAAAGCGCCTTATGTTGAGCCCGTTTTTGCCGCTGAAACAGGCTACATAGCCGGGATAGATACAAGAAAGGTCGGTTTGGGTGTGATTATGCTGGGCGGCGGGCGCACACGTCCGGAGCAAAACGTCAACCACACAACCGGATTTACCTCATTTTGCCAAATCGGGGATAAAGTTGATTCGCAAACGCCTCTGTGCTTTATTCACACCGAAGATAAGGACGCGCTGCCGGAAGTCGCCGCTCTACTAAAACAGGCTGTAAGCTTGTCGGATACAAAACCGGAACAAACGCCGGTTATTTTGCAGAAAATTGTATAAATTAACGCTGTTTTGCCGGTTTCTTTGGCTGTGGCGGTGCCATAAAGTCTATACGCGATTTATAACGGCGGATTTTGCTGAGCAGAAGATAATCCGGCATACCATCCTGCGGCAATTTCCACTTCTTTTGCAACTGCTTGACCGCCGCCGCCGTCTTGCTCCCCATTCGTCCGTCTTCTTTTAGATTCGCTCTGAGGATTCGGTTGGCGAATTGCTGCACCTGTAAAATATCTTCATCAGTCAGCTTATATGAAGGGTTCTCCTTAAGCGGAACAAATTTCTGCGTGTTGCCGATATAATCCGCCAGTCGCACAATAGCGAGCGCATAGTTGGTTGAACGATTCCAAATTATAATCCGTCGGAAATTGCTTAAAACAAGATAAGCGCGCCCCCGCCGCCCGTCCGGCAGAATAATAGCGCCGGCGGCATTGTCGGGAAGCTTTATGCCGCGCCCGTTAGCACTGACAATCCCGATATTTTTCCATTGTTTAACGGTTTTGAACTTTTTTGCCCCGGCCAGACGGTAATCAAAATTCCACGGCAGTTTGACTTCCTGTCCCCATGGCTCATCTGCCTTCCATCCCAGTTGGGAAAGATAGTTTGCCGCCGAAGCAATTGCATCGTCAAAGCTGTCCCAGATGTCCGCCACGCCGTCTTTGTCATAGTCAACCGCGTATGCGTTATATGTGGAGGGCATAAATTGAAAATGTCCCATCGCCCCGGCCCAGGAGCCCATCATCTTGTCGCCGCTGAGCCCGTTGTCGTCCATAATTCGCAAAACATTATAAAGCTCCTGTTTAAAAAAAGCCGAGCGCCGGTTTTTATAGCTAAGGTTTGTCAGCCCGTCAATAAGATGATATTTCCCTTTGTTGTATCCGAAATGTGTTTCAATTCCCCAAAAAGCAATCAGATAATTCAGCGGCACGCCGTATTCATCGCTGATTTTCTGATACTTTGGCTTAAGAGCCTTATATTCTTCCCGCGCCTTTTGCACTTTGCCTTTGTTTATCAGCCGGTTGATATACTTGTCCGAAGTCAGGATAAACTCCGCTTGTTTTTTATCCTGTTGCTCAACTTCTCTGATTTCATGAAAATAGTCGTCTTTATAAGCTTCTTTGATGGTCTGTTCGGAAATGCCTTTTTCAATCATTTCCGTTTTTAACTGCTCCAGCCATTCGTCCCACTCCTGCCGTTGCTCATCAACGCTTTTAATGGCAGCTTGCGCTGAACCGCACATAAGCCCGATACCGATGACAATGAGTAAAACTTTTTTCCACATAAGCCGTTCCTGTTTGTTAAATTTATCCTAAAACGCTATATCTTTATTTTCTCCTAACATTCAACTGTTTACATCAAAAAATTTTTGTGTTAAATAAAAATAAAAAAGGAGAACGAATGGATATTAAAGAATTTAAAGTCGGCCTTACCGCTCGCAAAGCGTTGTTGGGAATAGATTATGGCTCAAAAAAAATGGGTCTTGCCGTATCGGATTTATTATGCACGGTTGCCACGCCGTATAAAATTTTATACCGCCGAGCGATAAAAGACGATTTGGCGGAGTTGAAAAATATCATTGCCGAAAAGGAAATCGGCGGTATTGTAATGGGCTTGCCGTTACAAATGAACGGCGAAGAGGGGGAAATCGCCGCAGAGGTGCGCAAATTTGCCGATAAACTCATAGAAGCGTGTAACTTGCCGTTATTGTTGTGGGATGAGCGGCTGTCCTCTTCGGCAATGGAGCATTTTTTAATCAAAGAGGTTGACCTTTCCCGCAAAAAACGCGCTAAAGTTTTGGATGCTGCCGCCGCCTCATATATCCTGCAAGGTGCTCTTGATGCCTTAAAATATGCTTAAAACCCTGAAAGGCGCCTGTTTTTTTGCTTGTCTACTCTGCGATTTTGTGGTATTATCCTAATGTTATACCACAAGGAGGAGACAAATAATGTCTGAAAAAGTCTTGGAAATTCCGATTATTAACGGAATAGATAATTTTAAACAATGGGTGAAAAAGTTAAACGGACAGGATATTCGTTCTTGGCACACGAAAGATTGGCTAAAAATTTTTGATGCAATAGAAAAATATGTAACCGGCAAAGAATTTAAAACCGTAATGTTGCAGGATTACCAAAAACAACTGCAGGAAAAGAAAATTACCCCGCAGGTTTTTGATGAAAAAGAAAAGGACATATCAAACAATCAGGTCTGCCGCAACTATTTTACCAATCAATGTCAGGAACAGTTCGCCAAGTTGTATCAAAATTATCGTTTTGAACCGGAAATATATTCGGCAATCATTAAAAAAGGGCGCGTTATCGGCAAACATTTGGCAGAATTGGGCGATATTGACTGTGCGGCCATCGCTGTTGAAATGGGGGCTCGCCGGCAAATGTGTCAGGACGTCAACAGTATTATGTTGGAACATGCTTATACCTTGCCGGATTGCAAAGTTTTTGAGGCTTGTCTGGCACCGGTAGATATAGAAAAAATGTCAGGTTTAGGTGGAACAACATACAAGAGAATAAGAATAAATGATGAGGAGTATGATGACAGCTTATGTACTATGGTGCACGAAGGAACGCATTATTATGATCAATGTAAATCAATATGGAGTTGGAGTTTGCAAAGAGAAGGAATCCTGCCGCAAGGGATAAACCGTAATTTTTATGAGTTGTTGGATAAAAGTGGTCATTATTATTGCCCCAGCACTCCAAAGCTTGATATATCAGATTTACCGGATGAACAACAGAAAAGATTTAAACATAACGTATTCAGCGGCTATAAGTACCAGCCGAAAGAAAAACACGCCTCTTTGTTAAGCACGGTTGTTGAGCATACATATCGGGCGGAAACCAAACAATACAGCGAACGTAACAGTCTGGCTATATATAAATATGCAAAACAAAAATTAGGTATGATACATCATGCTAAACATAACGGCGATTCGGTTACTTTGGAATATCGTATAACGCCGCATTTGAATAAATCCGTTGTGGAGAAAGCTTTTGAGGGGATGTCGCCTGAAATGTTGCAGGCAATGAATATCCGCGAAACGCGTGGCCGAATAGCTTTTGATATACCGGAAAATTATACCGCCTCCCGGTCTATAAAAGAATTTTTGGCGCCCAAACAACGAGAACAGCGGATAAACAATATTTATCAATCGGTAATCGCCGAAAAACAAAAGGAACGCTAGTAAAAAAGGCAGCTAACGAGAAACCTGAATACCCAAGCAAAAGGGAGCCGTGCGGCTCCCCTGATTGCTTTCTGTATTTTTCCAGACCGCTTACGCGGCTTTAACCACATCAAAGCGGACTTCCGCACCGCCGAGTTCATCAACCGTCGGTTCGGTTAAATTGCCGTTTTCCGCAATCTCCAGCGCCAGAACCTGCTCTTTGATATAGTCGGCATATTCGGCAATCGCCGTTTTAACCGTTGCATTATCGGAAGTATAGGCCAGCTTAATCCGGTCGGAAATATCAAAGTCCTTGCTCTTGCGCAAAGCCTGAATCATCCGCACAAAGTCGCGGGCTATACCTTCTTTTTCCAAATCGGCGTCAACTTCCGTATCCAAAATCACGACTGCCGTATTGTCCGGCAAAGCCTGCCCGCTCATCCCTTCTTTGATGACAAGCCGCAGTTCGTATTCTTCGGCAAACAGCGTCTGTCCGGCAATGGAGAGCGTCCCGTCGTCATTTTGCCGCCACTCGTTAGTTTTTGACTTAGCCATAATATCTTTCATATACGCGCCAAGCCTTTTGCCGATAAGCGGCGTTTTCAGATAAAGGAAACGCCCGGCGACATCGTTAATATCCGTTTTAAGCACAACTTGCTTGACGTTGACCTCGTCTTTCAAGACTTCAACAAATTCTTGCAAAGACGAAGCATTGTCGCCGGCAATGGTCATTGTGCGCAACGGTAGGCGGTTGCGAAGCTTATGTTCTTCGCGGATAGCCTTGGCGACCGAAGAAATCGCCCGCACCATATCCATCTGCGTGATAAGCTTGTCGTTTCCGGCAATGGCGCTTAAATCCGGAACATCTTGCAAATGCACCGATTCGCCGCCGGTCAGCCCTTTATAAACAAACTCGCACATAAACGGCATCAGCGGCGCAGCAATTTTTGCAATATTAACCAAAACGGTATAAAGCGTATTGAATGAGCTTAAGTCGCTTCCGTCCCAAAAACGCGCGCGGGAGCGGCGGATATACCAGTTATTGAGAATCTCAAGAAAATCCTCAATAGCCGCACAGGCACGGGCAATTTCGTATGTTTCCATCTCTTGGCGAACAGTTGCGGCAAGCACTTTCAATTTAGCCAGAATATAGCTGTCCAGCACATCGGAAGAATGTGATATTTCTTGTGCCTTAATCCCTTCCGCATTCGCATAAAGCGTAAAGAAATAATATGCATTCCAAAACGGAATCAAAGCCTTGCGCGCAGCCTTGGCAATTTCTTTGCCTTCTTTGTCAACAGCAACATTGCCGCCTTTTAAAACCGGCGAAGAAATCAGGAACCAACGCAACGCATCTGAACCGATTGTCTCCAGAATATCGTTCGGATCCGGATAATTTTTCAACCGTTTGGAAAGCTTTTGCCCGCCCTCGGCCATCAACAGCCCGGTGCAGATACAGTTCTTAAACGCCGGCTTGTTAAACAGCGCGGTGGAAAGCACCGTCAATGTATAGAACCAGCCGCGTGTCTGGTCAATCGCTTCAACAATAAAGTCGGCCGGAAAATGTTTTTCAAACCATTCTTTATTATCAAACGGATAATGTATTTGTGCGTATGGCATTGATCCGCTTTCAAACCAGCAGTCAAATACATCGCTGACCCGGCGCATCATCGTCTTGCCCGACGGATCGTCCGGATTCGGATATACCACCTCGTCAATATACGGCTTATGTAAATCCGTAACTTCAACCCCGGTCTTTTCTTTTAATTCGGCAATAGAACCGAAAACGTCAATCCTGGGAAATTGCGGATTATCCGATTTCCAAACCGGAATCGGCGTTCCCCAAAAGCGGTTGCGGGAAATTGACCAGTCGCGGGCACCTTCCAGCCATTTGCCGAACCGTCCGTCTTTGATATGCCCCGGAATCCAGTTAATCTGCTGATTGTTCTTAACCATATCATCGCGAAAATCTGTTACTTTGACAAACCACGACGACATCGCTTTGTAGATTAACGGTGTGTCCGTGCGCCAACAGAACGGATAAGTATGCGTGTATTGCTCTTTCTTGACCAGCAGCCCGTTTGTTTTAAGCCATTGCATAATCGGCTCATTGATCTCAAACACCTGCATTCCGGCATAATCGGAAACTTCCGCCGTAAACTTGCCCGCTTCGTCAACCGGACAGGCCACCGGGAAATTCTCATCATAGGCGCGGCAAACTTCAAAGTCGTCTTGTCCGAACCCCGGCGCGATATGCACAACGCCCGTACCGTCTTCGGTAGAAACAAACTCGCCGGATAAAACCTTAAACGCGCCTTTGTCCTTAAAATGGCGGAAATAAGGGAACATCGGCTCATAGCCAAGCCCGAGCAGTTCGGCGCCTTTAATCTTTTTAACCAATACCGCGTGTTCAAGCTGCTTTTTGTAGCTTCCGAGCCGTGCCTCGGCGATAATGTAATCCTGTCCGTTCTCATTCATAACCGCATAGTCAATATCTTTGCCGACCGCCAGCATCAGGTTTGACGGCAAAGTCCAGGGTGTTGTCGTCCATACCAGAATTTTCTGCCCGGTTTCAAGCGTAAACATAACCGTGATGGCATTGTCGGTTTTTTCCTGATAGCCGAGATTGACCTCAAAATTGGAAAGAGGCGTTTCCGCCGCCCAGGAATAGGGCAAAACGCGATAGTCCTCATAAACCAACCCTTTGTCATACAATTCTTTGAAGTTGTGGATGACGCTTTCCATAAACGGTAAATTCATCGTTTTATAGTCGTGGTTGAAATCAACCCAGCGCCCGATACGCTTGAACATATCAACCCAGATTCCCGAATACTTCAAAACATCGGTGCGGCAAAAATTGTTAAATTTCTCAACTCCGTAAGCTTCAATCTGTTTGCGTCCGGAAACGCCGAGCTGTTTTTCCGCCGACATTTCTGCCGGTAAACCGTGGCAATCCCAACCAAGGCGGCGTTCAACTTTCTTGCCGTTCATTGTCTGAAAGCGCGCCACGGCATCTTTGACGTAAGATACCATGATATGCCCGTAGTGCGGTGTGCCGTTCGCAAATGGCGGTCCGTCATAAAAAACAAACTCTGCCGCACCGTCGCGATTATGGACGGATTTCTCAAAAGTCTTGTCGTCTTCCCAAAAACGTAAGATATTCTTTTCCATTTCGGGAAAATTTATTTTAGCGTTCAATTCCGGATAGTATTTCGTCTTTTCTCTCATCTGCTTATTCCCAAACTAACAAACTTCGCCTACTCTAGTCGCAAAATCCGATAAAATCAAGCGCAATTTAAAAAAACACCGAATCTTAACCGAATTTTTAAACATTTTTGCTTACAATAACCCCAAAAGAATATTCTTGAATATTGAAAACACAGCCGGATTGTGGAATAAACGTATGAAGATAAACAAAAAAATATGTGCCTTATTGGCGTTTTTGCTTTGTGGCATAAGTGTAAAGTCGTATGCGGCAGGCGGCACCGTAAGTGTTGCCCGCGCTTTTTATGAACTGGCAAGGCAAAATAATGTTGAGAAAATTGAAACGTTGTTGCAACGCGGATATTCCGTGGAAAGCGTAGATGAAAGAGGACTTAATGCCGTCTGCCTTTCGGTTGTCCGGCAGGATAAAAAAGCGTATAACGTCTTGACTGCGTATGGCGCCAATGCAACGCCGGCCTGTTTGAAAAAAGTGCCGGACAGCTCTTATCGTCGTTTTTTCGGTATATCGGCGGCACAATCCGCTGTAAAAGAATATACACCAGATGAACCATATCTGTTGGGAACGGCGGCGTTGGCTGCCGGTGCGATAACTGCGGCTTATATTTTCCGCGGCGATACGGATGGAAGTAGCAGCGGCGATGAACCT
This sequence comes from uncultured Alphaproteobacteria bacterium, assembly GCA_944392865.1. GTDB lineage: Bacteria > Pseudomonadota > Alphaproteobacteria > RF32 > CAG-239 > CAG-267. The sequence goes on along the minus strand of CALXYD010000013.1, from coordinate 6,181 downwards.
GATCCTGATCCCGATCCGGATCCTGATCCCGACCCAGACCCAGACCCAGACCCGGATCCCGACCCAGATCCCGACCCGGATCCTGATCCGGAACCGATACCGGAATGTCCGGCAAATTCCCACTGGGACGAAGCCTCTGAGCAATGTTTGTGCGATCCGGGGTTTGACCATTACGGTAGTGAAACAGGCTGTTATCCGCCTATTGCCAATTGTGAAGAAGGCGGACAGTATGCGGATACCTGCCCGGATAATTGTGTGCCCGGCTATGGCAATCATGGCGACATAAGACGTTGCTATCTGAATATTGAACATTGTGCCGATCAGGATAGAAATTCTTGTCGTCAGTGCGAAACTGGTTATGATACCTTTGGCAATCCAAGTAAATGTTACAGCACCAAAACCTGTGAGCAATATCCCAATTCTATTCCGACGGATGACGGAACATGCGTTTGTAATGAGTATCGCGGTTATCACGGAGACCCTTATAACGGCGGCTGCTCTCAAACCGATGGCGGCGATTATCAGGAAGGCGACGAAACCATTGAGGAGTGGAACAATTATAACGAATTATATTGCAACTCCCACGGGCATTACGATATAGAACTTAAAACCTGTTCTTATTGCTATACGGGCTATAAGGGTGCGGATTGCTCTGAATGTGCTGAAAATTATTTGAATTTCGGTGGCTTGTGTTTTGCGGATTTGCAATGTGGCAACAATCCGCACCAGACACAAGAAAATGGTAAATGTGTTTGTGATGAAGGATATGTGACTTATTACAACGATGAGACGCAGACATTACAGTGTCTGGAACCGATGGAATGTCCTTTGCACTACGAGCAATATGGCACGGAGTGTGTTTGCAAAAGCGGATTTGACGAAAATTGCGAATGTCCTGAAGAAGAGGGCTATACTTATTATCCGGATAGCGATACCTGTATCCGCACAAGTTATGTCTGCGAAGAGAAATGGACCGGGCCGAATTGTGATATCTGTCCGATAGAATATGAAATTACCATAGATTCTGATGGCGCTCACTGTGGCAACAAATGTGCGCCGAACCGTGCGCCGATAGAGCAAAATGAAGACTGTACGGAATGTGGTGTAGGGTATCAATTCAGCCCAACGGATAACAATTGCATTAGGGTAGACTGTCTTGATGAAAATAATCAGGTCATTGAGGGTTATCTTTATGATGACAAAACCAAACAATGCACTTGCGATACGGAAAACGGTTGGCGTATGGGCGTCAGCGGCGTTTGTGAACAGCGTGCAGATGATTTGATTGGAATGTATAATTCTAATATCAATAACAGCACAATAACGGTGGAAAACGACGGTATCCTTCGCGATATCTATGGTATGAAGCCCTATGAATCGATGGATGAAGAGGGGAATATAACCTATTACGGAAGTGTCTATAACGGTTTGACAACCGCAGGTTCAAATGAGGGAAACATCAACATAACCAACAAAAATACCGGCGGAAATTTCGTATACGGCATATATTCGCAGTCGGATATATATAATGCGGCTGTTATTCATAACGGCACAGAAGAATGTCTGGGCTGCAACAACTATGCAACCGGCAAAATAAATATCAAAGATGTCAATACCGGTTCTACGATTTATGGTATGTACAATTCATCCGAGAATGACATATACAACGCCTTTACCTACGCAACCGGTGATGGCAAAACAATGAACGTATCTACCGGGGAGATAAACATCTCCAAAGAAACGGAAGAAGGCGGAGCCGTAAGCGGAAGCACCGGCAAAATCGTCGGTATAGAGGGTGGCGGCAATATCTATAACGCCTACTCAAATTCTATCGGTGGCGTTAATGTCAACTCGCTCGCAACGGGGTCAATAAATATAACGCATGCGGGAACGGGCGATATTACCGGCATCAGCGGGACTAACAGCACCGGAAAAATAAATAATGCGCTGGCGTATCTGGATTCGCCTGTTTCCAACATTGTTGCCTCGGGTTCAATAGTCCTGAACGGAAACGGCAATGTCTTCGGTATTTCCGGCAATGGAACGATTACAAACAGCGAAACGCAATTTAAGAAATATTATTACAGTATCGGCGACTTCTATTCGGAAGGAACTATTGACGTAACCTCCAACTCGGAGATGTCATCGGCCATAGGTATATACGCCTCAGGTTCAAATAATACCAAAACCAGCATATATAATGCCAAAGGGTATAATGCGACCGGCAATATCATTGCCAAAAATACCAATGGCGGCAGTGCATACGGGATATATTCCGCGCAACAGACATATAATGCCGAAGATGAAAAGAAGGATATGGGGATATATTACAATAATACATACAATGCATTTAGGTCTTCGCAGGTTTACGGCGACGGTGTTGCACTTGGAAATATTGAAGTAAGCATAGAGGGATACAGCAACCTCACCCAGCAGGTAACCGGCATATTTGCGGCCGGCAATGTATATAACGCTTACGCAAATTCAGGCTCGGATGTAAAGCTGGAAACGATCGGCAATATAAACGTAACCGACAACAGCACGGTCAGCATGGTCAATTTGCGCGGAATTGAGAGCAACGGTGCGACGATAGCCAATGCATACAGCACCGGGCAAAATGAAAATACCGCTACGGTTGTAACCGGAAACATCACTGTAACCAATACGGAAACCAAAAACGGCTATTCAACGGCCGCCGGTATATGGACAGATTCGATAAATCCGCAGGGAACGCAAGTATATAATGCGGCTTTGGTGAATGATAAAAACACCGTTGAAGGAAATATTACCGTAGAATCTACACGCGGGCGGGCGCCAAATTTAATGTATGGCATATATGCCACCAGCCACAGGGTAGATGAAGATGAAAGCGAAGCTCAACCCAAAACCGTCTATAATGCTTTCTACTATAATGAAAAAGAGGGAGACGCTGCCGGCAATGTTTCCGGAACAATAAACGTAACCGCCAGCGCCCAGTCGGCAATGTCCAATGGTCAGTATTACGGTATTTATGTGGATAACGGCAAAGCCTATAATGCATATAGCTCAAGCGCCAACGCCAATGTTGTCGGCACGATAAATGTTGACGCGTATGGCGGCTCAAATGAGGGTGTTGTTGCCGGAATGTATGGTAATATGGCATATCTGGACAACTCCGGCACCGGTTCTTCCATTAACATAACTTCACGCGGAAACGGCATTGCGTATGGAATGAAGGGCGACAATGCGCAAATAAGAAATGATGCCGAAATAAATGTAGAAAGCACAGGCGGAGCGGACGCTTACGGAATATACATAGACAAGGGGAGCGTTGTCAATGATGTCAACGGCGTTATAAATGTCAGCGGCACCGGCAACAATTACGGCATATACGCCATCTCGGACGGCACGCCGGCCGGCACGACAAGTGTGGAGAATCGCGGAAAAATTAACCTCAACGGCGAAAAGGAAAATATCGGTATTTATGCTTCCGGCGCCACTGCCACCGTCAGCAACAGCGGCACAATAACCATAAACGGCGAAGAATGTTCCGGCGGCGACTGCAACAACGGCACGGCGATTAAGTTGGAGAACGGCGCGGTGTTTAACAACAGCGGCGAAGTTGTCAGCGAAAGCGCGATTAACTTTGATGCCTGGGGCGAGAATGTTGTCTTAAATACCGGCGGAAGTTTTGAAAGCAAAGATGATATAAGCGGAACGCTCAAAGTATCTTCTGATGTTGTCAAAGACACATTTTCAACATCTTCTTCGGTGGAAAATGCTTTATCGGCCGAAAGCATTGATGATGTTGAATTAAAGTCTAATTCGTATCTCTATACCGCCTCTGCGGAAGAAAATGCCGACGGCAAATATGATGTCGTAATGAATATGAAAGGCTTTGACGAAGTAACCGATGCCGATAAAGCCTCATATCTGGCGATGAACTATCAATACGCGCAAAACAGCGATTTGTATAATGCGTTGAAGTCCGCTTCCACTAAAAGCGAATATGACCAGCGCGAGGCGGATATTCTCGGCACGTCGGTTCTGCCGAATATCGCGCAGGAAAATCTGAAAGTTCAGAGAAGCCTTGACCGGGCGATGATGTCCGAGCTGTTTACGAAAGAAAATAAGGATGTCCGCAAAATGGTCGGCGCCGACGGCATATACATCGGCCGCGATGACCACGGAACTTTGAGCGGATATGATATTATGTCGCAAAGTATGTATGCGTTGTATGACAAACGGTTAAACAATAAATACCGTTTGGGCGCCGGTATCAGCTTTACGCATATTGATACCGATTACAATAACGATTCGTCGCGTAAGAGCTTTATGGTTCAGGGCTATGTCCCGCTGACCTATACCAATGCCAACGGAATAACCGCCGTTTCCATGGCACGTTTGGGCTTTGCCGACGGAGATTATCGCCGCCGCGGTTATGAAAAGACTTATGAAGCAGATACGACGGAAATAACTTACGGCTGGCTAAACGAGTTGCGCTATACGATGAATTTGGGTGCGGTAAACTTAACGCCGTTTATCGGCTTTAACGCAACCGGCTGGTATCAGGACGCGATGGATGAGGGCGACGATTCGCTTGCGTTAAGGGTTGATTCAACGCACATATTCTCATTGGAAAGCGCCTTGGGCTTGTATCTGGATAAAGATATAGAATTTTCTGAAGATAATCGTCTGAACGTCGCCTTAGGAATTGGATATTACCACGAGTTTGCCGACCCGTATCGCGGGATGGACGCCCGTATAAATGACACATTCGGCAATTACAAGCTCCGTGACATAGAGCATATAAATTCGCGCGACCGTGGGATTCTGTCCGCCAGAATCAACTACGACTACAAAGACTTTTCCGTCTATGGCGAATTGTTGCAATACCTTGAAAAAGAGTATCCGATAAAAGTTGATGTCGGGTTGAAATATAATTTCTAATCTCGCCCCCCTGCAGTGCAAAATTGCAGGGGATTTTTTATAGCTAAAAAATTCTTGCAAAATCAAAACATAGCCGCTAATCTTTTAAGCGGAACATCTGATGAATGTTCTGAGGTGTGGAAACCTCTTCCATATGCGTCTGTGTAAAGGCGATAATTTTGCACGCCTTCTGGCTAATGGCTGGAAGGCGACAAAATAGGCTATAAGGCATATTTGCCGCGTGGCAATATAAATATGTTTGCTAATATGTCGCACTACCTTCATATGGAGTAGTTTCCAACTTCCAGTCGCTTCATCAGCGGCTTTTTTTGTTGGAGTAAAAAATGGCTTATGCAAACACGCTGCGTGAAGAGGAATTAAAGAACAAGGTTGCGGCGGATTTTTTCAAAGATTATGATGGCACAAAAATTATCGGCAATGTGGATTTTTGCATCGCCAAAATAACGGATAAATCCGGCGGCCGGCAGAAAACGCTGTTTACCGAAAACGAGATAACCCAATCGCTTTTATGGGCGGAGGCAAAACGCGGCAATCGGCAAAATATTTACGAGTCCTTTGTGCAGTTGATAATGACAATCGGCAAAGCGCGGACTTTTGAAGAATATTTGCCGCCGGTATTTCTGGGCGCGTTTGATGCCGAAAAAATCGCTTTTATTCAATATAATGCGGTGTCAGCCGTATTTTCGCAGAACGATTTTGACTGGACGGTAACTTCTTCCGACCACGGAACTAAAGAGTTTATTCAGCTGTATAATCTGGTTAAAGAGGAGCTGGAAAAGAAATCGCAACTATTTTATTATGACAAAGACGAAAAAGAGCTGAAAAAATTTATTAAAGCCAATTTTGTTTTAGGCCGTCAGGGTGTTTCCAATATAGCCGTTACCAAAAACAACTTTGTAACCGTTTATTTTAAATGGCTTCAGGAAGTCAAGCCTTCCATTAAAATTGATTGGGAAAAGGCAAAACAACTGGGGATACTGGACGCGGATTTTTATCTGGCGGATTTACTTTCCAAAGATAACGAATCAATCAAAGACAGCCTTTTCGTTCTGCTAAAGCGCAATCAATATTTTATGTTTCGCAAAGAAGACAATGAGTTGGGGTTGAAAGATCCGACATTGGTTGAGTTTACTGATAACCAGCGCGCGCACCGCCGGTTTTGGAGCATATACGACCGTCCGCCCCGCAGGGAATTTTGGAATTATATTGTAGAAAGGCGGGATTTACTTGTTCCTCAGGATGTGCGCGAGCG
>CALXYD010000012.1 GCA_944392865.1 uncultured Alphaproteobacteria bacterium | reverse complement strand
CTCTACCAGCGCGACCGCGCCGTCCTTGAGGCCGCCGTTGACTACCAGTATAAGGATATCGCCCTCTACGCCAAGTACAACCGACTTATACAGAAAAACGACCCCCAGCTCTTCGACCTCGGCATTAAATATAAATTTTAACCAGGCAAAGAGCCAAACCAAAATCCCCGCAACAACCTTGTCGCGGGGATTTTTTTCTACATCAGAAACCGGACGCTTACAGCTTATTAACCAACTCTTCCAACTGGTCAAGATAATAGCTGATAAGATTAAGCCCGCCCTGCCAAAATTCCTTGCTCGCGGGATTAAGCCCGAACGGTGCAAAAATATCCTGATAATCGCCGATAGCCGTCTTTTGAAGCAACGCGAGATATTTGTCTTCAAAATTATCAACCTTGCCCTGCAATTTCAGCCAATACAGCGAATTAACCACACAATCGGCAAACGAATAAGCATACACATAAAACGGCAGAAAGAAGAAATGCCCGACTTGCTCCCAGATATACGCCGAATTTTCATCAACTTCAACCCACGGCCCAAGGCTCGTTTTCATTTCCTCAAGCCATATTTCATTAAGCCGCCCAACCGGAACTTCCCCACCTTTGCGCTCATCATGCGCCCGCGTTTCAAAAAAGTGGAACGCAATCTGCCGCACCGCGGTGTTAATCATATCATTAACCTTCATGGCCAACAACGCGATTTTCTCCTTGTCATCTTTGGCCTGGTTAAGCATCGCCTGAAACACCAGCATTTCGCCGAACACCGACGCCACTTCCTCCGTCGTCATTCGTGTTGTTTCGTTCAAAACGCCGTTATGCCGTCGCAACTGATGATGGCAGCCGTGTCCGAGTTCATGCGCCAATGTCAAAACATCGTTGCGCTTGCCGGTAAAGTTTAACAGCAAAAACGGATGTTCTTCCGTCAACGGTCCGGAACAAAAAGCGCCGCTCCGCTTGCCCTCTTTCGGTGCCACGTCAATCCACGGCTTATCAAAAAACTCCCGCGCAATATCAAAAAGCTTCGGCGAAAAAGCTTTATAGGCCTCAAGCACCGTCTGCACCGCCTCTTCCCAACTGTATTCCTTATCGCTTTCCAACGGAAGCGGCGCATTTCTGTCCCAATACTTTATTTTTTCAACGCCAAGCAACTTTGCCTTGATTTTGTAAAACCGCCAGGCAATATTTTCATAATTGTCGCGCACCGTTTGCGCCAGGCAGTCAACCGTTTCGTCACTGACTTCTTCGGCAAGGTTGCGCGCCGACATCGGCAGTTTAAAACCGCGTTTTTCGTCTTCCACCGCCTTGTCTTTCATAATCATATTATAGATATAACCGACCGTAAAACTGTTCTCTTTGGAAACATTGTTGATTTCCTTGCCCGCCTTTTCGCGCAACGCCGCATCCGGACTGAGGCATAACCGGCTGACCTGCGCGTCATTATATTTTTTCCCGTCCACGGTATAAGACAGCCGCGCCATCGTTTCCTCATACAGGCGCACCCACGCCGACCCGGAAGTAACATCTTTCTCCAACAATGTTTTTTCCACTTCTTCCGACAATTCATAAGGTTTATATTTGCGCACCCTTTTCAGATACGGCAGATAACCCCGAACCGTCTCGTCCGCCAAAAGTTTTTTCTCCGCCGCCGCGCTGAGTTTATTATACTCCAATCCGAAAAACAGTATGTCTTTCCCTGCATCGTTAAGGCTTTCCACAATTTTCTGATAAAGCGCCGATGCTTTCGGATCTGTCAGATTCGTTGACGAATTCAAACTGGCATAACCGCCGAGCTTGCCGGAAATCCGGCTCAGCTCTTCCAACTCGCGCAACGCCGCTGCAAATTCCCCGGCCTCAAGTTTTGCAACCTTGCCGCGATACCGGACTGCAAATTCCGCCGCTTTCTCGGCATATTTCTTTATATCCTCATCAATTTTCGGATCATCAACGCCGTTGTAGTATTCGGACAAATCCCACTCCGGCATTTTCTTCTCTTTTTTCATATTTCCACTCCTTTCCATAACCAAAACAATTTTACGCCTTAACCGATGGACAAAGCGCTCACGGTTCATCCAACCGGTTGGCTTTTAATAAATCCTCGGAAAACGGCTCGGACAGTTCCGGCGGTATTTCGTAAGTTTCTGCCTCAAACAGATAATTTTCCCACGGCGTATTCTGCTTGCCGGAAAGCCATCGCGACCACCCTTGCACCATCACGCCGGCATAACAGACATACCCCGAGCTGACAGCTTCAAAAACGGCTTTCACACGATTGCCGCCGATATTCTGCCCCAAATCTATTGCCATTTTATAAGTACAGGGCGCAAACCCGCGCAACCGCGCATCATTATGCGGCGCCAGCGACACAATCGCAACAAAAGCCAGAAACAGCACGGCAATCGTTGTCAGCAAAAAACCGAACCAGCATTCCTTAAAAAATTCTACCACTTATCCCTTTCCTCATAAAACGCTTCCAAAAGCGCCAGTTCTTCGCGCGTATTGGCGCTCGCCACCTCTTTCGGATTACATTCCACCGCCGTGCATTTTAAGCCCATTTCCCGTGCAATTTGCACCGCATCGGTAAGATAATATTCTTTTGCCGCATTTTCATTACTGATTCGCGCCAGAATCTCAAATAAATACCGCCCGTCAAACCCCATACAGCCGGAATTGCAAAATCCGATTCGCCGCTCTTCTTCCGTCGCGTCTTTATACTCAACAATCCTTTCCAATTCGGCACCGTTCATAACCAGACGCCCGTAGCGCGCCGCATCATCGGGACGAAACCCCAAAACCGTCACGGCATACCCCTCGCGCACCTTGTCCGCTGTTTTGGCAAAAGTCTTCGCCGTTATCAGCGGCGTATCGCCGAACACGACAAACACCGGCCCCGCAAACCCGCGCAACGCCTCTTCGGCATATTTAACCGCATCGCCGGTGCCAAGCTGTTGCGCCTGAACAGCCGTTGCGTGCGGCGCCGTTTCCTTTTTAACCAAATCGCCGTCCGGCGAAATAATCGTTACAATTTTGCCGATTCCCGCCTGCTCCAGCGTATCAATAATATGGCGGATCATCGGCTTCCCGTGTACCGGCATCATCACTTTCGGCAAATCGGACTTCATCCGGGTTCCTTTTCCCGCGCCGAGAATAACCGCCGCCGCTCCGGACAACGCCCCCTGCCTGCTGTTTTTTTCTTCCATCGCCATATTTTTATTCTCCATTTAAGTTATCCCCTTTTAAAAAAATTAACTTCTTGTCATTATGCTAAAATATATTTATGCTGTTGTACGTCAAATTATGCAACTTCGCAACCGTGAAGGACAAGATATGAAGAGTTTTTTTATCCGCATCGTTTTTTTACTGCTAATCACCGCAACTCTGCCGGTTTCCGCCGGTGTCCGCAGCGTTTCCGAACAGGCGCCCGCCGCGCCGGATCCGTCCAAACGCCTGGCCGAAATGCAAAAGCTGTATCAGGAAATCCCTGATCTGAAAGACCCCAAAGCCGTCCGCGAATACTTAAAAAAGCGCCTCAAACTGACCAGCACGGCAGAAATCGCCCCCAATGAAGTGGCAACACCGTCTTCCACCAGCACGGTAGACACGCACCAATTGGAAGAAAATGCCGAAAAAGCGCTTTCCGCCTACGAAAAAATTTATCGTGACAGTTTGCAGCGCGCAGGCGACACATCAGAAACCGTCAACGAAGACGTTGAACTCAAAGGAACATTCTACCGCCTGAAAGAAAATCAGCAAACAAACACCGATCGGTTTGTCCCGGATTTCCCGTATGTAACCGTCAAACTCTCAAAAGATCGGGAAATTCTGGCTCCTGCCGACGAGCACTTCCCATATGTCCTGACCACCATAAGGATTGAGCCGACCGGACTGTTGCACGTTGTGGAAGAATTCATTTTTATTTCCAACAACGAGAGCTTCCCGCAAGGTTTCTTCCGCATACTCCCAAAATACAATTTCTCCCGCAACGGCGACCGGCGCCGGACGAATATTTCGCTTCAGTCCGTTACCGTCAACGGCGAAGAAAAACCGTATAAGATGACCGAAATCGGTAATTACCTGTATATTGAACCGGTCAAGCCGTTGGAATTGCCCGGCGGTATCTACACTTACCGTTTCAGCTATTTGATAGACCGCGCCGTCTGGTATTATGACAATTTTGATGAATTGTATTGGGACATCACAGCCAAAACGCTGAAAAATGTTGTCGGCTCGGCCAACGCCGTCGTCTACCTGCCGAACGGCCGCAGTTTCATCGCCCAAAATGCCATTGTCAGCACCCGAAACGGATTGGATACCAAACGCGTAACCATTAACGCCCTGACGGAAAATGCTTTGGGTTTCGCCGACACGCAGGCCTTAGGCGTCGGCGAAGATGTCCACCTCTACCTAACCATGGAAAAAGGCACGCTTCTGCCGCCGGATTTCTCCCAGAAATACCAATGGTTTCTGCATGATTATGGCGCCTGCCTGTTTGCCATACTGGCTTTGCTGGCAATTTTCCTGTCCTATAAAATATCTTTGGAACAGATTCGCCGCAACAAGGATAAGACCAGCATCTACCTCAGAAAAACGCCAGCAATATCCCGCCTGTTAAGCAACAACGTATTCGATTCCGTTTCTTTCGGTGCCGAGATATTGTCTTTATGCGCCAAAAACATCCTTGACCTCCGGCAGGACGGCAGCCGCACCGTTTTAATCAAAAAAACCGACAACATGCAAAAGCTCTCATCGGCCGAAAAGAAACTTGTAAACACGCTGTTCCCGGGACAGGAAACCCTTTTGCCCGCCGCACCGGAAGCAGCCTTAAAGCTTGAACGTGCCTACAAAGGGCTGCGTTACAATATCCTTCGCCGTTTCCATCTGTATAAACTCCGGTTAAACGCCGTATATCTGGGTTTCAGCGCGTTAATGCTTTTAACCGGCATGGCCTGTTCCGCCAGTGTGGCCGTTACGCCCTGGAATACTTTCTGGACGGTTCTGATTTTCACGCTGTTAATGCTTCCGTTTATCCTGCTGTTTACGATACGTTTCAAAAGCAACGCCGTCAACATCGCCGTCAAAGCCTTTTGCGCGTTGTGTCTGCTGTGGCTCGGCGGCTGGGTAGCCATCTATACCTCCAATTTCTACGCTGTCCTGATGATTTTAAGCCTTTCAATGATAGTCGGCTACAATCGCCTGTTCTCGCGCCGTAGCGGACTGTTGCGCAACAAGATTAGGGAAACCGAAGAATATAAAGCCTATCTGCAAAAAAATGCCGCCATCACGCGCACCGGACGGGACTACGCCGTAAAAATCCCCTATATTTTCGCTTTAGGCTTGGAAAACAAATACAAAGAGGAAAAATCGTTTATGCTGATTGACGCATTTCTCCACCTACTTCCCATCAAATCAGCCAAGGAGCACACACGATGAAAGGCATCATTTTAGCCGGCGGCTCCGGCACCAGACTGTATCCGCTGACTCAATGCGTATCCAAACAGTTGTTGCCGGTCTATGACAAGCCGATGATATACTATCCTCTCTCGGTTTTAATGCTGTTCGGCATAACCGATATTCTCATCATATCCACCCCGCAGGACACGCCGAATATTGAGCGTTTGTTCGGCGATGGCGCGGATTTAGGCTTGCACCTGGAATATAAAGTTCAGGACGCGCCCAACGGCATTGCCGAAGCGTTTATCCTCGGGCGGGATTTCATCAATAACGAAAAAGTCTGCTTAATTTTAGGCGACAACATATTTTATATCCAGTCGCAGATGAACAGCTACCGCACGCTTGTCCACGAGGAAAACGGCGCCGCCACCGTTTTCGGCTACCATGTTTCGGATCCGGAACGTTTCGGCGTCATTGAGTTTGACGAATTAAAGCGCGTTGTCTCCATTGAAGAAAAGCCGAAAAAACCGAAGTCAAACTACGCGGTAACCGGGCTCTACTTCTACCCTGCCGATGTTGCCGAAAAAGCGGCTTCTCTGAAACCTTCCAAGCGCGGCGAACTGGAAATCACCGATTTAAACAAGCTCTACCTCAAAGAAGGGCGCTTAAACGTTATCCCCTTAAAGCGCGGCAGTGCCTGGCTGGACGCCGGTACGCCGGACAGCCTGATGGAGTCGGCGCAGTTCGTCCAGATTATTGAACAGCGCCAGGGGCTAAAGCTCGCCTGCATTGAAGAAATTGCCTACCGCCAGGGTTTCATCGCCAAAGAACAGATGCTGGCATTGATAAACCGCCTAAAAGACGGTGTCCCGTATAAAGAATATTTACAAAAAGTCTACGAGGAAAATCATGATCTTTACTAAAACCAAACTTGAGGGTGTTTACATCCTCACCCCGCGCGTCTTTACCGACACCCGCGGCTACTTTTTTGAAAGCTACAACCAAAAAGAATTTGAGCAAAATGGTCTGCACTACAATTTTGTGCAGGACAACCAGTCATTCTCAAGCTACGGCACCATCCGCGGGCTTCATTTTCAAAAAGGCGAACACGCTCAGGCAAAACTCGTGCGCGTTATTGCCGGCGAAGTTTTGGATGTCGCTGTTGACATCAGACGCGATTCGCCAACCTACGGACAACACGTCGCCGTCCGTCTTTCCGGCGAAAACCAACAACAATTACTAATCCCGCGCGGCTTTGCCCACGGATTTTCGGTCTTGTCCGAAACCGCCGTATTCGCCTACAAATGCGACAATTTTTATTGCAAAGAAGCCGAAGGCGGCTTATGCGTCAATGACCCGTCCTTAGGCATTGACTGGCAGATAGATATGGACAAGGCCAACGTCTTGCCGCGCGATTTAAACCACCCGTTGTTAAAGGATTTGGAACCATGCTTTTAGTAACCGGAGCCCAGGGACAGCTGGGAACCGCCCTGCAAAGCCTGCTCAAAGAACAGGCGGTATACATAGACCGCAACGAACTGGACTTGACGGACGAAGCGGCGGTTAAGCAATACCTTTCCGCCAACGATTTTGAATACATTATCAACTGCGCCGCTTATACGGCGGTTGACCGCGCCGAAAGCGACGCTGCTAACGCCGCTAAAGTCAACGCTCTAGCGCCGCTTTACCTCGCCAAATACGGCAAACGGATAGTCCACATCTCAACCGACTATGTATTTGACGGCACATCTTGCCGCCCGTATGGCGAAGATGACGCGACCAACCCGCAAAGCGTCTACGGCAAAACCAAACGCGAAGGCGAATTAAACGTATTAAAGAACGCCGCGACCGCGATAATCATCCGCACCGCCTGGCTCTATTCGCCCCACGGCGGCAACTTCGTTAAAACCATGCGTCGCCTTGGCGCGGAAAAAGAAAACCTGAATGTCGTCTTTGACCAGGTGGGAACGCCGACCAACGCCTACGATTTGGCGGAAGCGATAGTCGCCGCTTTGCCGCAAATCCGCTCCGGCGAAAAAGAAATTTATCACTTCACCGATGAAGGCGTCTGCTCGTGGTATGATTTCGCCTGCGAAATTATGGAGCAATCCAAACTCCCCTGCCGGATTCGCCCGATAGAAAGCAAAGACTACCCGACGCCGGCCGTCCGCCCGCATTATTCGGTTTTAAACAAAGCAAAAATCAAATCGCGTTTTAACATAGAAATTCCCCACTGGAAAGAAGGATTAAAAAAATGTCTGAAACAATTTTAATAACCGGCGGTGCCGGCTTTATCGGCTCCAACTTTATCCCATATTTTATGGCTGAACATCCCGATTGGAAAATCGTCAATCTGGACAAGCTGACGTATGCCGGCAATCTTGCCAATTTAAAAGAAGTTGAAAACAACCCGGCTTATACGTTCGTGCAGGGCGATATCTGCGATGAAGCGCTGGTCAACAGCCTGTTTGACCGATACGAGTTTTCCGGTGTTATCCATTTTGCCGCCGAAAGCCACGTTGACAATTCAATCAAAGGCCCCCGCGCTTTCATCAACACCAATCTCGTCGGCACGTTTAACCTGCTGGAAGCCGCTCGCACCCATTGGTTTGACGCACCTTTTGCCCCCAAGACCGGTTGTGAAAAACACCGCTTTCACCACATCTCAACCGATGAAGTCTATGGCACGCTCGGCGCTGAAGGCTTTTTTAAGGAAACGACACCTTACGCCCCGAACAGCCCGTATTCGGCAAGCAAAGCCGGCTCGGACTTTCTGGTGCGCGCCTATCACCACACTTACGGTATGAACACCACCACCTCCAATTGTTCCAACAACTACGGCCCCAAGCAGCACAGCGAAAAACTGATACCGACCATCATCCGCAACTGCCTTAATTTATCGCCGATACCGATATACGGCAACGGGCAGAACATCCGCGACTGGCTTTATGTAACCGACCATGCCAAAGCGATAGATATGATTTTCTGCCACGGCAAAAGCGGCGAAACATATAACGTTGGCGGACATAACGAGCTGACCAATTTACAGATAACCAACACGATATGCGCGCTTTTGGACGAGTTGCGCCCGCGGACGGACGGCAAAAAATACGCCGATTTGATAACCTTTGTCAAAGACCGCGCCGGACACGACCTGCGCTATGCGATTGACCCGGACAAAATCACGTCTGAACTTGGCTACCGGCCGGATGAAACATTTAAAACCGGCATTGTCAAAACGGTCAAATGGTATTTAGATAAAGCATAAAACGCGCTATAATCACCAGCGCCACACCGCCTGCCAAAATCCTCTCCACCGATTTTGGCAGGCTTTTTTGCGTCAGGCTGTTACCCAACCACAAAAAAGACAGCGGTAGTAGAATCATCACATAACGAAATTCGCTGGAACAAAAATATTTATACGTCAGCCAGAAATTCATCCACGCCGCCAAAACCGTAAACGCCAGTGTTATCGCGAATGCGTTGAAACCCCACTCTTGCCCGAACTTGCGCCGCAACAGCAAAAAGAAGCTGACGACCAATAGAAGAGCCGCGATTCCGCCCAGAATATACAATAAATACGCCCAAACTTCCCCTTTCCAGCGCCACTCGCCGAACAGCGACGTCTTCAACAACGCCAGCCATACGTTCGGTTCCGCCCCGCCGGCGCGCACCTCGGCAAAAGGCTCCGCCGCTTTCGTCAAACCAAACAGCCTGTCTGCAAGCGTATATCCGCTCAAATCCTGATATGCGTTGCCGACCGGCGGCGGCACCAGAGGAAAATCATACATAAGCAGAAACCACCCCCAGGCAAAACCAAGCGCCGCCCCCAGTCCGATAACCGCAAACTGCCCCCACAGGGCAAATGCCAGCTTGTCTTTTGCCTGAAACAGCCGGAACAAGCCCAGCACGCCCAGCGCCGGCAACATCATCAAGCCCGAAAATTTAACCAACCCCGCCGCCAGCAACAATCCGGACAAAGCGAGCGCATCGCGCCACCTGCCGCCGATATACCATTGATACCCGATATACATCATCGCCGTCATCAAAAAATAAACCGCCGCGTCGTTATTAACCAGATTAGCGGCAATTCCCTGCGCCGGAAAGAAACAAAACAATGTAAACAACCAAAATTTAAACTTTTCGCCGATATTAAGCGCGCCGGCCAGTCGCCAAAAAAGAATTCCCGCTCCCGACACGCAAAACAGGCTGATAAACCGCACACTGTCAAATCCGGCAGCAAAATCGCCCCCGAGCATCATGCAGAGCTTTGCCGTCAAAGCCGACACCAGCCCCCACAGCGGCGGTTGAAAATAAACCGATTGCAAATACCCAAGCGGCGCCTCAATAAAAAATCCGTGTTGCAAAAAATAATCCGCATGCATTAAAAAATTATAATAATCATACTGCCGCACATTGCCCCAGGAGGCGAGAACATACCATAAATTCATCAAAAAAGCCGCGGCAAATACCCCATCTGAATAGATATCCTCCCCCTGCCGGCGCAAATAAACAAGCACGCCGACGAAATACGCCGCCGCCAATCCCAAAGCCCACGGCAACGACAAATGCCACCCCGCCAACACAACACACAAAAAAAACACATCTTTCAAATTAAAATGCAATGCCATCATCTGTCATCCGTCGCTGTTTCTTCCGATTAAAGCCGCACCCGAGGCGCCCGCAATTAAAACATACCCCCATTCTTCTAAACATTCGCTTAACAAAAATTTATATACCAAAATTTTCATTTTTTTAAAGAATCATAGACAAAAGAGATTGACAACTAAACAAAAAGAGGCTATTTGTTAAGTGAAAATTAACTTTTAAGGAGTTTTCGGCTATGAAAAAGCACATTCTACCGGCTCTATTTTTATGTGTATCTTTAGGTTCCGCCGGTTCTGCTGCTGCTGATACCGAAAACTGGTGCGGAACATATTTTGAAGAAAACGGACGCGGTTATATCCGGTTGGCGCGGGATGATTTCGGCATTGGCAGTTCCAATTGCAGTTTGGACGGCTATGCCCAAAGGGCGGAAAAAAGCGGCACCGCCAAAATTGCGCTAAACTTCACCCGCAACCGTTCAACCGTAACCAAATGGCGCAAATTTCACAATCATCTGATTGAAGTTCGCGGCGAATTTCAAAACGGTTACATCAGCGGCACCCACTTTGTCCGCGATATGGGCGTCTGAAAAGAGCCTGTTTACCCTGCCATATATCCGATTCGCAATACCCCGACGTATGCGAAAAGGATTTTTTTATTTCATAATATCCGCCCAAATCTCCGCCGGCACGGTTCCTCCGCCCACCTCTTTCATCGGGCTGTTGTCGTCGTTGCCGACCCACACCGCCGCCGTATATCTGTCATTTGAGCCGATAAACCACGCATCGCGATAATTTTGCGATGTGCCGGTCTTGCCGCGTGCATTGCGCACCTTTCCTGCCCGCTTGCCCGTCCCGCTCAAAACAACTTCGCGCAACAGCAGATTGATATTTTTCACCGTATTTTCTGAAAGCACTCTTTGCCGGCTGTCCGTCCGATATTGATACAACTGGTATCCGTCCGTATCGGCAACCTCGCGCACGGCATAAGGAAATACCGCATACCCGCCGTTAGCCGTCGCCGCGTATGCCGCCGCCATATCAATCACGCGCACTTCCGCCGCCCCGAGAATAATGGACGGTTCATCGTCAACATCTGTCGTAATGCCGAGTTCCCGCGCCGTTTCAATAATATCTTCCAAATTCAGATACGTTGCCAAATCAACCGTCGCCACATTAAGCGATTTTGCAAACGCATACTTGAGGCTGACCGCCCCATGAAACGTCCGGTCATAATTTTGCGGCTCCCAGTCATCAATACGGATAGGCTCGTCCGACAAAATATCGTCCGGCGAAAAACCGTTTTCAAACGCCGTCAGATAGACAAACAATTTAAATGACGACCCCGCCTGCCGCATCGCCTGCGTTGCCCGGTTAAACTGGCTCCTGTTATAATTATAGCCGCCGGCCATCGCTTTAATCGCCCCGTTCCTATCCAAAACAACCACTGCCCCGTTGCTGACGTTCTTGTCGGCATTGGCGCGGATATGTTTGCGCAACATATACTCAACCCGCCGTTGCAAATCATAATCAAGCGTTGTCTTAACATAAATATCGTCATCATATTTCTTAACCAGATCCGGCAGCGCCGCCATCACATAATCGCCGAAATACCGCGCACCGAGAATTTTGCCGTTGTTCGCCTCGCCGATAGGCAGTTGCAGCGCATCTTCCCATTCTTTTAGCGAAATGGAGCCAGCTCGCAACATCAACCGCAGCACCAACTCCGAGCGCTCCAACGCCAACGTTTTGTTCCTGAGGTAATTATACCGGCTCGGCGCTTTCAACGCACCGGCTAAAATCGCCGCTTCCCGCAGGTTCAACTCTCTGGCGTCTTTATTGAAAAAGCGCTTTGCCGCTGCATTCAGCCCGTATGCACCGCTTCCGAAAAACACCCGGTTGAGATAAATATTCAAAATCTGTTTTTTGCTGAAATGCTTTTCCAACCATTGTGCCAACAAATATTCCTGCACTTTGCGCTTAATGCTTTTTTCGCGTGTCAGAAACAGATTTTTCGCCACCTGTTGCGTTATCGTGGACGCTCCCTGCGCATAGCGCATTTTAACAAGGTTGACCGCCATAGCCCGGGCAAACCCGATATAATCAAACCCGCTGTGCTTAAAAAAGCGCCGGTCTTCGGTATCTATCACCGCCTGATATACATATTCGGGCAATTCGTCCACGTCAACCGGTTCAGCAAACAAAGCGCCGTAAGAAACGACCTCCCGTCCGTCCGCCGCCAGAATTTTCACCCCCGGCAGACGCTCAACCGACAACGCTACCGAAAAATGCGGCAATGTTTTATAACAATACCAGACATACACGCCGCAAACAATCGCCGCCGCCAGCCCAAGCCACAACAGCGTCATAAACAATTTAAGTTTCCACCGCAACGGCTGCTTCTGCCGTCGGCTTGTTCTACGCCGCGCCGCCCTTTTGCGCACCAACGCCATACGCGCCGTTTTCTTTTTATTTGCCGGCTTTTCCTTGACCGCTTTCCCTGTCGTTTTCTTTCTTTTCCTCATCACAGGCACACCCGTTAAAATTCTTTGCCGGAATTATACATTGCCTTTGGTTAGAAAAAGATTAAAATTTGCTAAACAAAACTAAAAACCGCGCTAAAAACTACCGGGTTGCCGCTTTCTGCGCCATAGCCAGCTGCACGGCATTTTCCGCCGAAATTTCTTTTTCCTTGGGCTCTTTTGTTTCCGCCTTAACCTCGCCGCGCGCGGCAATCTCCGCTTTCATCTCCGCCGTCACTTTTTTCGGCAACTGCGCCTGCGCCAGCATTTCCTGTTTCTTTTCAGCCTGCTTATTTTCCTGCACCACAGCCGTAATGTCTTTCGCCGCCAGCCCGACGTCTATTGCCGTGCTTGCCGCCGTACCGAGCCCCGGAATACACCCCAGCGCACCGGACGCCACTTCGCCGCAGGCACCCTTCCAGTCGCCGTCTTTAAGCCTATCCCAGGCAAACCACATTCCCGCGCCGAGGCTGACCAGCGGTATCTTTTTCAACACCGACTTTCCGACCGCCGTTCCCGCCGTTTTGGCTACTGTCTTTGTTACCGCTTTCCCGACTGCGGTTTGGGCGGCTTTTTCAGCGACTTTCTCCGCCGCCTTGCCGACTGCTTTGGCCGCCTCGGTTTCGCCGACCGCTTTCACCGCCTTGTCATAAGCTTTGCCGACAGCCGTATTATTCAAAACTTCGGCGCTCTTATCCACCGCCTTGTCAATCGCCTTGTCAAACTTGGCATTGGCTACCGCGGCCTGTGCCAGCACGCCGGATTTCTTCGCCGCTTTCTCCGCAACCTGCTCTGCCGTCAGCGCCGCCGCTTTAACACTGCCCTTGGCCGCCAGTTTTTGCTCAAGTTTGTCCATCGCATCCGCCGCTGCTTCTTTGGCTGTTGCCAACCTATTTCCGGCAGAACTCGGCGCGGACATCATATCCTGTTTCACATTTTTACCCGGTATCGGCGGCAAGTCCTGCACAATATTTTCATTCGTCAACGGCGGCAAGGGCGGCGGCGTTCCTAAAAAATTCTCCAAATTACGTTTAAACGTGTATGTTGTCGGCACCCGAACATCAACTTGCCCAAACACATTTCTATGAATATTCAGTTGCTTCTTCAAATTATCATCAGCTGCCGCAAACCTTTGTTCTATGTTTTTCAACAATTCATCGGTTGAAATATTTTCCGACGGCTCATAATTTAAATGTATGCCATCAGATTTATAACTAAGTTCGGTAGGTTTCCCGATTGTGGCAACATTTCCTCCCGAAGTGCCGAACACCGGCATTCCCTCCAAACTTTGTGCCACCCGCATCGCAGCTCTTTCCGATTTTTGCCCGCTGGCTTTCCGAAAACTCCTTTCGGCTTCAATTCCGTAAATCTCGCTATAACGCTCTTTGGGTTGCTTATGATAACTGTTATACAACCTTTTGTTAATTGCACGCATCTCATTATAACTAAATATTTGAGACAAACCGTCTAAATGCCTTTGTGCCCGTTCCGGAGTAATATAATAAAAACCATTCCACCCCATCACGGTATGAAAATCCGTTCCCAATGCAGGATTTGCCACCTCTCCGTTCAACAATTTCATAATTTGCTTTTGTGTACCTGCCTGCAAATGAGCATGCGCCGATTCATGAAAAGCGGTATGAATAATCTCATCTTTCGCATTATTCGGATTTAAGGCAATTTTATGATGAGCATCACTCACCTGTTGGGCTACTCCGTTATAAGACATCTTTTCATCAATATGAATTGTAGAATGAGGATATCTCTGTTCATGCTTGGAAAACTCCGTTTGCTGGATCGTCAAATCATCTGCAATTTGCGCCATATTTAAAACCGAATTGGCGTTTATTTCCGTCCCGGACACGGCAACAGCCGCTGCATCTACCCCATTCTCTGCCAATTTTGCCCCAGCCACACGTGCCATACGGCGAATAATATTTAATTGTTCCGGCTCAAACCGGTAATTTCTGTTTAGCTTGCACAACATATCGCCGGTTCCGTCTAATTCCGTAAAAGTCCGCCTTTTTAATACCGCTGTTTCTAACAAAGACGGTTGCTCGGACGGTTTCTGAAAAACTCCCTTTTCAACTAATTCAGGCAATTTTTCTTGATAAATTTTTTCAAATTCGGCACTGTTAATCACATAGTTGTCTAACTTGTCATAAAATTCAACCCAATTTTTAGCCGTGAACGATTGTATATCTTTTTCACTCAGCTTTTTTGCCCAGTCAACAAATTCTTCACTACTCTTAAACTCTGGAATTACAAGATTTTCCATCGCCACACTCCTTTTCCCCAAACTACCGGGTTGCCGCTTTCTGCGCCATAGCCAGCTGCACGGCATTTTCCGCCGAAATTTCTTTTTCCTTGGGCTCTTTTGTTTCCGCCTTAACCTCGCCGCGCGCGGCAATCTCCGCTTTCATCTCCGCCGTCACTTTTTTCGGCAACTGCGCCTGCGCCAGCATTTCCTGTTTCTTTTCAGCCTGCTTATTTTCCTGCACCACAGCCGTAATGTCTTTCGCCGCCAGCCCGACGTCTATTGCCGTGCTTGCCGCCGTACCGAGCCCCGGAATACACCCCAGCGCACCGGACGCCACTTCGCCGCAGGCACCCTTCCAGTCGCCGTCTTTAAGCCTATCCCAGGCAAACCACATTCCCGCGCCGAGGCTGACCAGCGGTATCTTTTTCAACACCGACTTTCCGACCGCCGTTCCCGCCGTTTTGGCTACTGTCTTTGTTACCGCTTTCCCGACTGCGGTTTGGGCGGCTTTTTCAGCGACTTTCTCCGCCGCCTTGCCGACTGCTTTGGCCGCCTTGGTTTCGCCGACCGCTTTCGCCGCCTTGTCATAAGCTTTGCCGACAGCCGTATTATTCAAAACTTCAGCGCTCTTATCCACCGCCTTGTCAATCGCTCTGTCAAATTTGGCATTGGCTGCCGCCGCCTGCGCCAATATGCCGGATTTCTTCGCCGCTTTCTCCGCAACCTGCTCTGCTGTCATCGCCGCCGCTTTGGCACTCCCTTTCACCGCCAGCTTCTGCTCAACTTTATCCATAGATTCCGCGGCCGCCGCCTTAGCCGGCGTCAGTTTTTGTTCCATCGTCTCAGCTGTTTCCTTGGCTGCCTTTGCCGCAACGTTCCCCGCTGCTGCAAATTCCTTTGCCGTATAAATCTTGACATTCGGCCTGGCCAACTCTGCCATAGCCCCATTTACTTCATTTGCATTATCAAATAACCCTGATATAGCTTGCCGTAGATTCTTTCCTTCAGGAAGCACCACCGTTATATCGCCGGCATTTTCGCTTAAAACCATCACGCCGGCCGGCAATGCCGTTCCTTTCGGCAAGCCGCCGTTAACATAAACCGCCGCCACATTGTTTAATTTACACTGAGATAAAAACTCTAAATCTTTTACCGATAAAACTTCTACACCTTTAGTATTAATCTCTATCTTATCCGGAGACGGCAAGAGCCCGTTATCGCCAAAAGAAGAAAAATTTTCACCGCGGATTTTTAAAGATGAACATTTTCGCAAATCCAAATCTTCAGGCAGGCTGCCATTTTCCAAAGTAACATTTGCCCCTTCTTGCACCCTGAAAAAAACACGCATCAAATCCCGCGAATTCTTTATAACAACATCCTCCGCAACTTTCAAATTTTTGTGTTTATTTATAGACGCCGGCTGGCAGAATTGAGAACAATCTAAAGTTATATTTTTCAATGTAACATTTTCAAACACAGCATCCTTAGGCAAAACAGCACCATCAAGCGTCATATTTTTCAACTTTAGTTTTTCTCCCAGACGAACATCTTTCGGCAGAGAAATGCCGTCAACCGTCATATTTTCCAGTTTTACATTCTGACCAAATCTAACATCTTTCGGCAATATAACACCAGACAACTCCGTATTATCGGAAATAGCATAACCGCGTGGCAGCGCTGCTCCGGACGGAATCCCCCGGACCGCTGCCTGTGGTGCATCCAACACATTGCTGACTATTTGACTTTCTGATATCTGAATACCTTCCGGCAAAACCATATCACTGAAAAATACATTCTTGCCAAAATGAACATTTTTCGGCAACGAAACCTTTTTCAAGAACACACCATCCGGAACTTCAAACCCGTCTGATAAAATGCACCGCTCCAATTTAGTTACTCCATCCAAGCGGACATTTTTTGCCAAAACAACATTATTAAGAGAAGCATCTTCGGATAATACAAACCCGTCCGGCAGCTCCATATTTTCCATACGCACGTTTTTGCCCAAACGGGTATCTGCTGAAACCGTTACATTTGATAAAACTGCCTCATCTGGAATAACAAACCCCTCCGGCAATGTCATATTCTCCAACCGGACATTGCCGCCAAATTTAACATCTTTAGGCAATACAACATTATCCAAAACCATTCCGTCCGGAACGACAAACCCTTCCGGCAAAGTCATATTTTCTAACCGGATCTTATTCCCCATACGTATATCTGGTGGCAGGGAAACACCATCTAAAACCATATTTTTTACGACAACATTTTTACCCAATTTCACGTCTTTTGGCAATATAACATTATATAAAACAGCCTCATCCGGAACAGTAAAATTATTCGGTAAGGTCATATCGTTACATTCTATTCCCTTTGGCAGATGAATATTATCCGACAACCGCACCTTTTTTAAAATACTTCCCTCTGAAACAGAAATACCGGCCTGTAAATTCATTCTTTCAAACTTTATATTTCGTCCCAGAGAAACATTTTCCGGCAGTACAACCTCCACTAGCTTCGTATCATCCGGAATCACTATTCCTTCTGGCAATGTCATACCGGACATAGACACTTGTTTTCCTAAACGCACATCTTTCGGTAAAGAAACATTATATAAAGATGCTCCGTCTGGCACAGCAACATTATCCGGCAATGCCATATTAGACAAATGTACCCCTGTTCCCATTTTTATATTTTTCGGTAAAGTAACATTATTCAAACGTGATTCGCTCGGAACAGCAAATTCTTCCGGTAAAGCCATATTATAAAAAAAGGGAATACCGTCAAATTGGACATTTTTCGGCAATTTAACACCTTTCAGAGTGGCATTTTCACCGAAAACAACCTTGTCGTATTTGGAAAAATCATATCCCTCAAAAGTAGCATTATGGTACTCCGACAAATCAAGCTCTTTAACATCGTCGGGAAACCGAAATATATCCTGAGTACCGCCATCATCATACAATCCGGATGCCCTTGTATACCGTCCAAACGCAGTGCTTTTATTAAATTCGCCGTTGACAATTTCGTTGACTTTATCTTTAAAAGCCTGGTTATATTCACCGTAAATTTTCGGATTAGTGTGATATAAAACATCGCCGTTTTCATTTTGATAAGGGTGAATCAATAAGCGTGAAACCATTTTTTGCGGATTTTTTGAATTATACCCATAGGCAATAATGGAACCTGCACCGATGCTATCATCAACATAATGGTGATTGCAGCCAACTGCATTCATACAGCTTTTCCAATCCTGAAACGTGGATTGCCTAGCCACATCGCTCGGCCGGACGGAAAACATAATCCGATCAATATCATCCGTTGGTACATGAAATTTGCCAACTTCGGTTTCTTTATGAAAAAGTTCGGCATTCGCTTTCATTTTTTTAGAAAGATTCGCCGCCTGCTCGGCAAAACTGAGGCTTCCGCTTTTGACAACCCGCAACATTTCGCCGGCCTCTTTTAGCAAATCAGGATCTGCTTTCAACAGTTCGCGCAGCGGCTTATTGCGGTTATCCCGCATCATGCCCCGGGATTTATTGAGTTCCTTAAGGCCGTTAACATCCCCCTTTTCAATCAACCCCATTAATTCATCGTCAGCCAAATCCAGCAATGACGGATTTTCCGCAACCTGTGCCACAAATTTATCCAGTTTACGCGCTTTGCTGTTAAAAAAAGCACCCGGGCTCTGTTGCTGGCCGTTAACTTCAAAATTCTCGCCATTAAAAGACACCCCGGCATCACGATGCTTATCCGCATATGAATTAACCACGTTCCAGGCAGATTCTGCTTCAAACTCCACTACCAGCCTTTTGATAGGAAATCCTTTCTCGTCATAAAATTCCTGGGGAAAAGACGGATTCTTATCCGTTCTCATCTGCACACCGCTTCTAAGCGTTTCGTTATATGGCTTAATTAAGGCATCATAACTCTCATCTTTATTGGCAAAAATAGAACCTGCTGCATTTTTTTGCTGCCCTTCAATGGCTTTCTTACGATAAAGTTTTGTCGCCTCCTCATATTGGGATATAGACATTTCCGGATCTTTAAGCGTTTCAACAAACATTTTCTCCACGGTTTCATCATAAGTTTTAAGCTCTATCCCTGTGGATTCGTCATAAAAACCATAGCGCCCGGCGTTATGCACATTGGACAATGTTAACGCGTAATAACGCTCATAATCAGGATGAGACGGCTCAATACCCGCCTGCTTTAATATATTTTCGGCCGCCTTTTTGTTGCGCTCGGCAATCTGTTCCCGTTCTATGCTGTCATCACGAAACAAAAATTTTCTCAAACCATCTTCACTCATTATCATTCTCCCGGAATATATCTCAATAATTACCTTAATAATACCACAAAATTAACACCTTGTAAACAAAAATCGCAAAAACGGGAGTTTTCCCTTTACCATAAAATTTTCCGGCATTATATTGGCAAAAAAGCGGGAGATAAGAATATGGCAGAAGATACAAAAACCAAAGAAAAAGTTTGTTTGATTGACGGTTCGGGCTACATTTTCCGCGCCTTTTTCGCCAGCCCCGCGATGACCAATCCCGAGGGCTTGCCGGTCAATGCCGTCTATGGCTTTCTGAATATGTTTTTAAGCCTGACCGCCAACATCAAGTGCGACTACTGCCTCGTGCTGTTTGACGCCAAGCGCCAGAATTTCCGCAACGAATTTTTCCCGGAATACAAGGCAACCCGTCCCGAACTCCCGCCGGAATTAAAGCCGCAGTTTGCCCTTATCCACGAAGTTGTTGAAGCGCTGAACCTGCACTGGCTGCAGATGGAGGGCTACGAGGCTGACGACCTGATTGCCACTTACGCCGCTCTGGCGCTGAAAGAAGGCAAAGAAGTAACCATCGTTTCCGCGGATAAAGACTTAATGCAGCTCATCCGCCCCGGTGTTGAATTTTATGACGGGATGAAAAACAAATTCTTCACGCCCGCAGACGTTAAAGAAAAATTCGGCGTCTACCCTGAACGTGTAACTGACGTTCAGGCCTTGGCCGGCGATTCCACCGACAATATCCCCGGCATCCCCGGCATCGGGCTGAAAACTGCCGCCGAACTGGTCAATATGTTCGGCTCGCTGGAAGGCGTGCTGGAACACGCCGCCGAAATCAAACAGAACAAACGCCGCGAACTGGTTATGGCGCATAAAGAAGACGCGCTTATATCTCAAAAGCTCGTAACCCTGAAACCGGACGTGCCGGTGGAATTGCCATTGCAGGATTTGCGCTGTATGGCGCCGCATCAGGATATTTTGCTGAGCCTGCTGGAGCGCCACGCCTTCAAAAGCCTCAAAAACAAAACCCTGAACTGGCTTAAACAACGTTGCGCCGCCCTGCCGGAAGAGAAAAAAACGCTGACACCCGTTTACACGCTGCTGGCAAACGCCGCCGAATTGCCCGGACTGGCCGCCGCCATTGCCGCCGAAAACGCCTTTGCTTTCAAAGCCCACACCGCCGGCAACAAACTTCTGGGCGTTTCCGTTGGCTTAAAAGACGCCCGCGCTTACTATATTCCGCTAGCGGCAGAAACCGCTCCCGCCGCCGATTTATTCGCAGCCGCGCCGACCGCCGGAGAAGGCGTACCGCCAAACAAGTTGAAAGACTTTCTTCAAAATCTCTTTGCCAACCCGGCAATCTTAAAAATCTCCTTAAACTTAAAAGAAAACCTGCACATTTTAGCCGACGCGCTGCAAACGGATTTTGCCCCGTTCCCTTATGACGATGTTGCCATAATGTCATACGGGCTGCACAGTTCCGCCGCCACGCACACCCTGCCGGCGCTCTCCGCCGAATTTCTCGCCCTGCCGCTGAAATCCGCCGCACCCGAATACAAAAAAGCCGATTTCGCCGCCATGTCAGCCAAAGACGCACTGGCCTTTTTCGCTGAAGAAGCCGATTGTATCCGCCGCCTGTCCGATTTGTTCGCCGCCGAACTCTTGCCGGAAAAAAAGCTCGTCGTCTACGAACAGATTGACCGCCCGCTCTCCGCCGTCCTTTACGCGATGGAGCGCGCCGGCGTCCGCCTGGACACCGCCAAATTACGGCAAATGGACGCGGAATTTGACGCGGAAATGCGCAAAATTTCCGCCGAAATCTACGCCCTCGCCGGCGAAGAGTTTAATTTAAGCTCGCCCAAACAAATCGGCGAAATTCTCTATGCCAAGCTCGGCTTAAAAGGCAAAAAACACGCCTCCGGCTCTTTGAACACCAGCGCCGAAGTGCTGGAGCAAATGGCGGAGGAACACGAGCTGCCGCGTAAAATTCTGGACTGGCGGCAATATCAAAAGCTGAAATCAACATACACGACCGCCCTGCTCGCGTTAATGGATAAAAACAACCGTGTCCACACCACATACAGCCAAATCTCCGTCAATACCGGACGTCTGTCGTCATTAAACCCGAATTTGCAGAATATTCCGGTACGCACCCCCGTCGGACGCGAATTGCGCAAATGTTTCATCGCCAAACCGGGTTGCAAGTTGATTGCCGCCGACTACTCGCAAGTGGAACTGCGCCTGCTCGCCACGATTGCCGATGTCAAATTCCTGCAGGAAGCCTTTAGGGAAGGCGTTGACATTCACCGCAAAACCGCCGCGCAGGTTTTCAATATCCCTTATGACGAAGTGGACGCCGGACACCGCCGCCGCGCCAAAGCGATAAATTTCGGCATTGTCTACGGCATATCCGCCTTCGGCCTCGCCAAAGAAATAGAAACAACTCCGGCGGAAGCCCAGCGCTATATTGACGCCTACTTCGCCAATATGCCCGAAGTAAAAGCCTATATGGAAAAGACCATCAACTTCGCACGCCAAAACGGCTTTGTTTTAACGCCGTTTAACCGCAAAATCACGATTTTCGGCATTCAGGACAACAACAAACGCCTGGCCTCGTTCGCCGAACGCGCCGCGATTAACGCCCCGATACAGGGAGGCGCCGCCGACATCATCAAACTGGCAATGAACAAAATCGCCGCCCGCCTGAAAGCGGAAAACCTGCAAACCCGAATGCTGCTGCAAGTCCACGACGAACTTGTCTTTGAAGCGCCGGAAGCAGAAATCGCCGCCGCCGCCGCTTTGATAAAAGAAGAAATGGAAAATATCCCGGGTATTGCCCTCAAAGTCCCACTGATTGCCGATGTCGGCATCGGCGATAACTGGGGCGAAGCCCATTAAAACAAACAAATGAAAGGAAACGAATAATGCTGATATTTGATTTGGACGGCACCTTGCTGAACACCGCCAAAGATTTGCAAGTCGCGTTAAATCACGCTCTGCGCGCGCACGGCTTTCCCGAAAAGAGCGAACCGGAAACGCTGGCGTTGCTCGGCAACGGTATAGACTGCCTTGTCGCCGACGCTCTGCCGAACGGCAGAAACAACCCGGATTTTGAACTGACCTACGCCGATTTTAAAACTTATTACGCCGCCCATCTGAACGATTATACCGCACCCTACCCCGGTATCATCCCCCTACTGCGGGAATTGCAACAGCGCCATATCAAAATGGGTATTGTTTCCAACAAATTTGACGAAGGCGTAAAAGCGCTCGCCGCCAGATTCTTCGCCGGTCTCATAGACCATGCGCAAGGCGTAAGCGATACCGTCCGCAAAAAGCCGGCGCCCGACGCCGTTCTGGCCTTGATAAAAAATCTGAATGCTGAAAATGAAAGCAACATCTACATCGGCGATTCCGAGGTAGACATCGCCACCGCCCGCAACGCCGGTTTGCCTTGCATCAGCGTTTCCTGGGGCTTCCGCACGCGCGAGGCCTTGCTCGCTGACGGCGCCGCAACCATCATTAACCGCCCCGAAGAATTGTTGGCGCACCTCTGAGCGCCAACAATTTTAGCCCTGATAAAACCGGCCTTCCGCCTTGAGCTTCTTAAAATGCTCTATATCGCGGTATTTAAACACTTTTGCCGGATTGCCGCCGGCAATCGCATAAGGCGGAATTTCGCCATGCACCACCGCGCCGCCCTGAATAATCGCGCCTTCGCCGATTTTCGTCCCCGGTAAAATCAGAACTCTTGCGCCAATCCAGACAAAATCGCCGATTTCCACATCACGGACAATCAGCGTTTCATCGTATGGTATGCTTTCCCCCTCATAATTATGATTCTGTGTAATAATCAGGCAATCGCCCGCCGCAATAACGTATGAACCGATGTTGACTTTGCCTTTTCCGGTTATTTTCATTCCGTGCAGACGCACATTGTCGCCCAAAACCGTCCCGCGGTTGACTTTGCTTGCCCCTGCGACATACAAATTCTCCCCCACCTTTTTTGCCGTCCGGCGGATTTTCCACGCATGCACATTATGATACGCGCCGCACCACAACACTTCTTCCAACCAATGCAAAAACGGCTTGCGGTATTTCCGCACCGGCACCAGATAACTCAAAATTTTAGCCAATGTTTTCATTTTTCGCTCCCCTGCCCGACAGGCTTTATTTACGGCGGATTTGCTTGCGATACAACGCCACGTTTTTGTTATGCTCGGCCAGACTTTTGGCAAAACGATGTCCGCCGCTGATACCGTCCGCCACAAAATACAGATACTTCGTTTTATCCGGACGAGCCGCAGCCCTGATTGCCTCCCGCCCCGGACTGCATATCGGCGCCGGCGGCAACCCCGCATAAAGATAAGTATTATAGGGCGAATCCACCTGCAAATCCCGCCGGTATAACGGACGCCCGAGCGGCTTTTCCCCTTTGGTCAAAGCATAAATAACCGTCGGATCTGTCTGCAATTTCATTCCCAGTTTCAACCGGTTGGCAAAAACAGACGCCACCTTGCCGCGTTCGCACGCCAATCCGGTTTCCTTCTCCACAATGCTTGCCAAAATCAGCAATTCTTCCGCTGACTGCAACGGCAACGCCTCATCTTTTCCGGCAAAAGCCTCGGCAAGCGCTGTTCTCATCGCCTGTTTAGCCTTCAATAAAATGCTGTTTCGGCTCTCCCCGCGAGAGAAATGATACGTCTCCGGCAACACATCGCCCTCTTTAAGCGCAACGGTAATTTCCCCGCTGAGATACGGATTTTCATTCAATATCTGTTTAATCTGCGCCAGAGAGCGCCCCTCGGGAATTGTAACGCTACGGACAATCACTTCGCCGCCGGTAACAATACGCGCCGCCTCGGCAACTGACACCTCCCCGGAAAATGCGTATTCTCCGGCCTTGATTCTGCCGGCCAAACCGTAAACCCGCATATACAATTCAAACAGGCGTTCCTGAGCTATAACTTTACGTTCCGCCAACAGCGCCGCCGTTTTCTTAAGCCCCGCGCCGCGCGGAATCTGCACCTCCGCCGCCGCGGGAATTTTATGCGGCAGATTAAACTGTTCATTCAGCCATAAAACGGCAAAAGCCCCTGACAACATCAGCAACAGGAGTGTTATCAGGAGCCCTCGCAACATTTTCATCATATATCAGGCCAAAAAGATTTAACCGTTATATTTCTTAAAGATAACCGACGAGTTCGTTCCGCCGAAACCGAACGAATTGGACATCGCCGCTTTTATCTCACGTTTTTTCGGCTTTAACGGCACCAAATCAAAATCGGCCAGTTCATCTGCCGGATTTTCCAAATTAAGCGTCGGCGGACAGGTTTGTTCCTGTATTGCCATAATGGTATAAACCGCCTCAACCGCACCGGCCGCACCGAGCAAATGCCCGATAGCCGACTTGGTTGACGACATGGAAACATGCTTAATACCTTCGTCGCCGAACAGGCGTTTAACCGCCATCGCCTCGCCGACATCGCCTGCCGGCGTTGATGTGCCGTGTGCATTGATATAGCCGATATCCGACAATTCAACCCCATGTTCGCGCGCATGGTCAACCGCCATCTTCATCGCACGGTAAGCGCCGTCGCCGGACGGTGCGGTAATATGATACGCATCGCCGCTCATTCCGTAACCGACAACTTCGGCATAAATCTTCGCCCCTCTTTTCTTGGCATGTTCCAGCTCTTCCAAGACCAACACGCCGCTGCCCTCGCCCATTACAAAACCGCTGCGGGCTTTATCCCACGGGCGGGAAGCCTTTTCCGGCGCGTCGTTAAAATCGGAAGTAACCGCCTTCATCCGCGCAAAACCGGCCAGCCCTAAAACATTAACGGCCGATTCGGCACCGCCGGCCACCATCAAATCCGCATCGCCGCGAGCAATCATCGCCGACGCATCGCCGATAGCGTGCGTTCCGGTAGAACAAGCCGTAACACAGGCATGATTCGGCCCCTTCAAGCCGTATTTGATTGAAACATTGCCGGAAATCAGGTTAATCAACACCGACGGAATAAAGAACGGAGAAATCTTTTTCATTCCCACTTCATTAAAAGATATGGAATTTTCATAAATCACCTGCAACCCGCCGATACCCGAACCGATCATCACGCCGGCGCGGTCTTTTTCTTCTTCGCTGGCATTTTCGGCATCCCATCCGGCATCTTTCAAAGCATCGCCGGCCGCAGCCATTCCATACATAATGAACTTGTCATTTTTCTTCTGGTCTTTCGGAGCAAACACCGTATCGGAATTAAAATCAGGCTCGTTTTCTCCAAAAGGAACCTGTCCTGCAATCGTAACCGGAATATCTTTCAAATCAACGCCCTCAATCCGTCTGATACCGGACTTGCAGGCCATCAGGGACTCCCAGTTATGCTTTACGCCTCTGCCGAAAGGGGAAACAATCCCCATACCTGTAACGACAACTCTTCTCATTCAACAACCTTTCAACCTTACCCGGCATACCGCCGGACGCGCCATAAACGCCCCGGCGCGTATGCTCGGATAAACCCTGTATGAAAAAACTCGCCTGAAACTATGAGCGAGTTCTAACTTATTTATAATTCCAAAGACTTACGCAGCTTTTGAAAGATAGTCAATAGCATCTTTTACTGTAAGAATTTTTTCTGCTGCTTCATCAGGAATTTCGCAACCGAATTCTTCTTCAAATGCCATAACCAGCTCAACAGTATCCAGGCTGTCAGCACCCAAATCGTCAATAAAGTTTGCGTTGTCTGTTACTTTTGCTTCTTCAACACCTAAATGTTCAGCAACAATTTTCTTAACACGATCAGCGGTATCAGTCATTAAATTCAACCTCTAAAAATTATTAAAACAAATTCTAGACTAACGTCTGAAACAAACGCTACACAGAAAAACTTTATTTGACAAGCATTTTTTTGCACTTTTCAACTCTGCCCCGTCCGTTTAAAGCAAAGAACACGCCGATTCAATACTTTAAACAATTCAAAAAAAATCGTTTTTCCATCAAATTTCCTCTTTATTTCTAAAAAAATACACCTTATATATACCTATGAATTAGAAACAAGTATCAAAATATGACGATTTTCAGGAAGGAATAAAGATATGCAGATAGGAATTATCGGAACCGGCATGGTCGGCAGTGCCATTGCCTATGCGCTCGCCACCGAAGGCAGCGCCGAAAAATTAATTTTGATTGATGTCAACAAAGAACGTGCGCTCGCCGAAGCAATGGATATTTCGCACGCCGCCCCTTTTACATTCGGCTCCAAAATTATTGCCGGCGATTATAAAGACCTCAAAGACGCGGGCATTATCATCATCACCGCCGGCGCCAATCAGAAACCGGGCGAAACCCGTCTTGATTTGCTGGAAAAAAACGTCGGCATTTTCAAAGGGATTATCCCGGAAGTCGTCAAATATGCGCCGAATGCGATTTTGATTGTTGCCGCCAACCCGGTTGACATTATGACCGAAGTAACCTTAAAACTCTCCGGTTTCCCGAAAAATCGCGTTTTTGGCACCGGCACGGTACTCGATTCGGCGCGTTTCCGCAGCATTTTGGGGCGTCACCTGGGCATTTCGCCCAAATCCGTCCACGCCAACGTCATCGGCGAACATGGCGACAGTGAAGTTTTGGTTTGGTCAAGCGCGGTAGCCGGAACAACCTGCGTTGAACAGCTGGCCTCCCAGCTCGGCAAAGACCTGGACAAGGTCGTCAAAGGCTCCATAGACAATGAAGTCCGCAACGCCGCTTATACGATTATCAAAGGCAAAGGTTCAACTTATTTCGGCATAGCCTCCGCCACGCAGTATATTTGCAGCGCCATCATCAGCGACAAACACGCCATACTGACCGTCAGCTCGCACCATGACGCCGACGGCACCTGCTACTCCCTGCCGGCGATTGTCAGCAAAAACGGCGTGGAGTGCGCATTATTGCCGGAATTGTGCGATACGGAAAAAGAAGCGCTGCAAAAGAGCGTCGCCACGCTGTCTGAATATACTAAAAAAGCTTTGGCCATGCTCTGAAAATATCGCCAACCGCAACCATAAAATAAAGCGCCGCCCGGCGCTTTATTTTTATTGAAAAATTACTGTTCTATCGGTGCCAGCGGCGGCAACGGCGTATAATATTTATACCACAGCTTTTGCAACATATAGAAGAAATCCGTCTTCGGTACAACCGTTCCGAGCGGCTTTTGCGAAGAAGCAAAATGCACAATTGTCGCCGGCGCAAACACTTCCTCGTATGTTTTCCATTCCCGCCCGTAAAACTCGCCCATTTTCGCCAAATCAACATGCTTGAAAAAGAAATTCATCGCATTGTTTTCAAACGGCAGCAATGCCACTTTGTCCCCAACGACCACGTTAAGCGCATCTTGATCCATGTAGGTTCGGAAATTGTTATTGGTATAATCCTCAAGTTTGGCAACCAGATTGTCCTCGCGGATTTTCTGCAAATTCATCAGCATTACCCCGCTGTTGAAATAAAAACCGCGCTGCTCCAGATTAAGCTCCACGACGTGCATATTTTCAAAAAACCACGACGGGTCTTTAACCGCCGCCAGATACTGCCCGCTGATATCCGTCTGATACAGCTGGTTCAAATCATGCAACACCATCACATCGGAATCCATATACAAAACCTTGTCCAGCTCCGGCAGCGCATCGGCGATATAATACTTCAGCAAAGACGTTTTGGAAACGTGCGTATCGCGGATATAAAACAAATCAACTTCCTTTTGCGGCAACACGGTAACCGAAACATTATCGCCGGCAAGCGCCTTAAGTGCCGTTTCATCGGAAGCCGGAACGTCTAACGTCATCACATAAAAATTATAAACGCTCCCCGGACATTTGTTTTCTTTAGCGGAATTTATGGCTACCCGGGTAAAATCCATATAATTGGCATCGGTTATCAACACGGCATTGACTGTTCCGTTAACGCCCTCGCAATTCTGCGGCGCCAAAGCCAAATCAAAATCATAGCTTTTCGCCGCTTTTTTATCCTGTCCGAGCTGTGCCGCCACTTGCGCTTCCAGCTCCTGGCGTTCCACCTCGCGATCAATATATGACGCCCATAAAAACAACCCGACCACTATCACTGCCATCACATCAGCGATAATAACCCATTTCATTCCTTTATCTTTCATATCCGGCTCCATATCTACCAATTTTGCCTCACTTTATCCGTAAATATGTAAACATCGGGTTAAAAAGGCACCGCCACCCCGATTTTAATTGCCGAGAATATAACGCATCAAACTATTCCGTTCCTGTTGCATTTCCGGCAACATCAAAAAAATATCCTTTTCCCCGACAAAAAAACATTTTGCCGGCGATAGTGCTTCCATTGAATGCAAGGCTCTGAGACGCGCGTCTAAATCTTTTGCCGGCGAATAGGCAAACGCCCTTGCCGAAAGGTCTTTCTCGGAAGGAATCAACTCGGATGTCGTCCCATAAAACACCCGCCCGTTAATAAACAAAGCATCGCCCCAAATCGGATTGTCCGGCTCATAAAGAAAAAGCCCGCTTGAAAACATAACATGCAAATAAAACGACGCTCCGAAAAATTCCCGATGCCGCTCATACACCCGTCGGTTAAAGGCCTCTGCGACATTTGCACTCTTGGCAAATTTTGCCCGTCCGTAAAGCCCGCCCATCGTCGTTAAACGATAATGCCGCCCGCTCTCCAGCTGTGGCAAAAGATTACCCCTTATCCGTTCGGCATGCGCCTCATCCTGCCGGTTGCCGAGAAGCCATATTTTCTGCGTTGCAAAATCAACATCTGCATAAACCGCCAGCATAACCGCCGCCAGCCCCAAAGCAACATTGCGCAACCAACGGCTTCCGCAAATGCGGACAACCGCATACAAAACACCTGCCAGACAAGGCACCGAATAAAAATGCATCCGAAACGTATCAAAAAAATTCCAGCGCGCCAAAAAAGCCAGCCCGAAAGCAGCATAAACAATCCCGACAAAGCAAATCACACCGGCACCGGTTTTCCCCCGCTTGGCCGAAACCGCCAACGCCAAAACCGCCAATCCGGCAAGACAAAAAGCGGCGCTCGTCGGGTTATGCGGAAACGGCGTCCATACGCTCCACCACGGCAAAGCCCGCCTCTGCCAAAACGTTTCCCACAACTCCCCGATACGCAGCACTTGCACGTTATACGTCCGCATATCGGTTATCGCCATCGCCTGCAAAATTTTAACTGTGGCCGCATAGGCGGCTGCAGCGGCAGCAACCATCAGCCCGATAAAAATATAACGCCGCAAAATTTCCTTCATTCCGGAATTCGTCCGCAAAACGTCCAACCAGAATTTTCCAACAATAATCGTCAACACCAGCTCAAGCGAAGCCGCATAGCCGCCCATCGCCGTCCATAAAGCTAAAACGCCCGCTGACGCCAAGCCCGGCCGCCGCTCTCCGACCGCCTTGTCCATCCAAATGACGCCCAGCACGCACAGCAAATGCCAAAACAATATCGGCAAAATCTGATGCACATAATAGAGCTGGGTTAAAATATACGGGTTTAGCACAATCAACAAAGCAAACGGCAACACTTCGCGATATTTCTCTGCCAGCCCGAACCATCGCGCCAGCAACACGACCCCCAACGCCAAAAAAGCAAACCCGAGAAACACATTTAACACCGGCAGAATATGCCCATCCACCAGCAGCTTGGGCAAAACAAACTGCATAAACCGCCCTTCAAACACGCCGGCGTCTACCGGCACGCCGTAACGCATAAAACGAAAATCGTGATTGCCGAGAAAAAAGCTGCTCCAATAACAGGAAAACACCACAACCAGCGCCAGCCATACCCAACCGGCACTTTTTAACCAAAATTGAAAATCCCTCTCTCGCCGACCGTCGCCGTTTTTATCTGGCAATATGACCTCCGTTCCGCCGCTTTACCGTTTCATCATATCCGTCTCGGGTAAAAAAAACGTAAACTCAACCTAAAAACGCCCGTTCCTTCCCACAAAAAAAGAGAACAGACATCTCTGCCTGCTCTCTTCCTGTTTGGCATATCAACCGGATTAAATGGTAAAATCAGTTACCCCTTCATACGCCAACTCATACAGTTTGCGAATTTCTTTAATCAGCGGATAGCGCGGATTCGTTCCGGTGCATTGGTCATCAAACGCCAGCGTCGGCAAATCCTCCATCGCCTTCTTAAAGTCCTCATCGGTATATTCGCCGCGGATAGCAAACCACTCGCGAATAGAGCCCGGAATACCGATTTTCGCTTTCAGGTCTTTAATCGCGTCAATCAACGCCTCAACCTTATCGTCATCGGTTTTGCCCTTCAGCCCCATTTTTGTTGCAAATTCTGCGTATGCCGCTTTGGCATTCGGGAATTTATATTGCGGAAAAGCGCATTGCTTCACCGGTTTATCCGTTGCGTTATAGCGGATAACCTGGCAGAACAGCAACGCATTCGCCACCCCGTGCGGAATATTGAAACGTGCGCCGAGTTTGTGCGCCATTGAGTGGCAAACGCCCAAAAACGCGTTGGCAAACGCCATACCGGCCAAAGTTGATGCCGTATGCATCTTCTCACGGGCGTGCAACTCGCCGGTTGCGTATGACTGCGGCAGGTAATCAAACACCAGTTTGCCGGCTTCAAGCGACAATCCGCGCGTAAACTCCGTTGCCATTGACGAAACATATGACTCAAGCGCGTGTGTCAGAACGTCAATACCCGAAGCGGAACACAAACCTTTCGGCATTGTCTGTACCAAATCCGAGTCGACAATCGCCATGGACGGTGTCAGCGCATAGTCCGTAACGGCATATTTAACCCCTTCGCCGTCATCGGTAATAATTGAAAACGGCGTAACTTCGGAACCCGTGCCGGATGTGGTCGGAATAGCCACCATCATGGCTTTTTCGCCAAGTTGTGGAAATTCAAAAATACGCTTGCGGATATCCATAAACCGCATTGCCAAATCTTCAAATTTCAGTTCGGGATGCTCATACATCAGCCACATAATCTTTCCGGCATCAATAGGCGAGCCGCCGCCCAGTGCGATAATAACATCAGGTTCAAACGAACGCAGTGTACCGATAGCCATATTAACCGTCGTCAAATCCGGATCCGGATGCACATCGGAGAAAATCTTATAAGCAACCCCTATTTCATCTAAGACGTCGGTAACCCGTTTAGTAAAGCCCAGATCAAACAGTGGCTTATCCGTAACGATAAACGCCCGCTTTTTACCTTTCAGTTCTTTCAGAGCAAACGAGAGCGAACCGGGCTTAAAGTAGATTTTCGGCGGAACCTTAAACCACAACATATTTTCTTCTCTTTTTGCCACACTCTTAATATTCATCAAATGTTTCACTCCCACGTTTTCACTGACCGAGTTACCGCCCCAGGAGCCGCAGCCCAATGTCAGAGAAGGTTCCAGCCTAAAGTTGTAAATATCGCCAATTGCGCCCTGCGATGACGGACAGTTAATCATCACGCGCCCGGTAATCATCAGGTGCCCGAAATATTTAATCCGGTCATCATTTTGCGGATTCGTGTAAAGAACG
The DNA here is from genome assembly GCA_944392865.1 of uncultured Alphaproteobacteria bacterium. GTDB lineage: Bacteria > Pseudomonadota > Alphaproteobacteria > RF32 > CAG-239 > CAG-267. The sequence goes on along the minus strand of CALXYD010000012.1, from coordinate 4,231 downwards.
GATGTATGTCCGCGTCCGCCGTGCGAAACGAGATCTCTCGCCAAATCGGCGCCGCTCTTGAAATCATCGGCTTTATACATGGCCAACACCGGCGACAGTTTCTCTGCCGAAAACGGTTCTTCTACGCCGACTTTGGTGCATTCCGCAATCAAAACCTTTGTATCTTCCGGCACGGAAATCTTCGCCATTTCCGCAATATGGTGCGCCGATTGCCCGACGATTGCCGAGTTCAAATGCCCGTCAATCATAATAACTTTCGCCAGTTTTTCTTTCTCTTTCGGCGACAGGATATACGCCCCGCGCTTGATAAATTCCGCTTTAACCGCGTCATACACGTCTTTAACCGCCGTAACCGACTGTTCGGAAGCGCAAATCATACCGTTATCAAACGTCTTGGACATCAAAATGGAAGAAACCGCCATTTCAATATCCGCCGTTTCGTCAATCAACGCCGGCGTATTGCCTGCGCCCACGCCCAGCGCCGGCTTGCCGGAGCTGTATGCGGATTTAACCATTCCCGGCCCGCCGGTCGCAAGAATAATATCCACTTGCGGATGTTGCATTAAATATTGCGTCTGCAAAATCGTCGGGCTTTCAATCCAACCGATAATACCTTCCGGCGCACCGGCTTTTACCGCTTCTTCCAAAATAATGCGCGCCGTTTCAACCGTGCATTTCTTAGCACGCGGATGCGGCGAAAAGACGATTCCGTTACGGGTTTTCAACGCGATTAAAGATTTGAAAATTGCTGTTGACGTCGGATTCGTCGTCGGAATAACGCCGGCAATAACGCCGAGCGGTTCGGCAATCTTAATCAGCCCGTTGGCTTTGTCTTCCTCTAAAATCCCGCAGGTTTTGGTATTTTTGAATTTGTTGTAAATATACTCCGCCGCAAAATGATTTTTAATCACTTTGTCTTCTACCACGCCCATACCGGTTTCTTCCACAGCCATCTTTGCCAGCGGAATTCTGAGCGAACTGAGCTTGAGTGCTACGCGGCGAAAAATATAGTCAACCTGTTCCTGCGTATATTCGGCGTATTTCTTTTGCGCCGCCGCCACTCTGGCCACAATTTCGTCAACGTGTTTCTTTTCTGCTTCCTCATTGGATAAAGCTTGCGTTTCCTTTGCCATAGTTTATTTCTCTCCATACAATTTAACCACTATTGGCAATATACTAGCATTCAAAAAATTAACAAGCCGTTTAAAACACCCGTCCGGACACGATTTATTTCAATTTATTTCGTATGTATTCGCCTTTAAATTCAATTATATACGCCACACCGCCGCCAACGCGGTTTCTCAACAAAAAAATATTGACAAAATTCACTCTTTGCATTATAAGCATAGGCGACAAAACAATTATTAACCTAAAACTTTATAATTATGAACAATCTATCATTAGTTGAACAAACAATGTTAGGCATTTACGCCACAACATTGGACAAGACATTGAAAATTCGCAACGTATACTCGTTTTACACATTTCCGGTATGGGTGCAGATGAGATTGCTGGAAATAACAAGTTTGTTGCGAAAAAGCGAAGAAATAAAAGCGGCCTGGATAGTCAAGAACTACCCGTTTAAAACAAACCGTCCGAGTATGACTGCCCGTATTAAGGCAAAAACCGTATTGCTGGGCGGAAAGAATATGAAGAAAACTTCCCTGAAACAGGCAGCCGATGCAATCGTCTGCCACCTGATGCAACTAAAGGATTCCTCATATTCCGAAACAGATATGAATTGCGCCATTATAATCATCAAATGCGCAATCGTTCTGCAAAATGAAGGCAAACAAGACGAGACTATTGAAGAGTGGATTAAAGATCTTACGGAAGGTCTTAAAAATAAATTTGGTGAACAAACTCAACCGGACAGCGATAACGAAGACGGCGATAACGAACAATATACCGCCGCGCAGGAGCAACCGGAAAGTAACACATCAGCTTCATCTTCCGCTCAACAAGAAAATCAGTCGGATTCAACCGCGAAGCTGGAAGAAAAGCAATCCGCCGGGCAAAAACAAAAGCAAAACGCCCAAACGCACGCCAAACCAAACAACCGGCGTCCGCAGTCCCAACGGATTACTTCCAAACACACAGATTTCTCCGCAGAAGACTTGTCCTCCCCGGAGCTGTTGGAAAAGGTCTGGCAAAAGCTCAAACAACGTAGCGACCGCGAAGATATAGTTGCTTTTTGGCAAAATGCCGAAGATTACCGCTCGTATGCGCAAAAGCTTAATTGCGAGTTGGAATTTTGGGAAATTTTCAAAAATGCACTGCTAACCTCGCAGCAATCAAAAGGAACCCCGTTCTACCAAATGTTCAACGCGCTTATGGCGGCACACAAAAAAGAACATTCTTTCATCCTCCGCTATGCAGAACAGCTGCGAAAAGAAGAAAGCGCCCGCCAACAACAGACAAAACAGGAAAAACGGAAAGAAGAAACCTCCAACCGACAGCAAGCTGAACAGAACAACCAGGCTCACCAGCAATCTGCCGAAAGCAAATGGGAATTTTATTCTCCTGATGCCCACAAAGTCAATGCCGCGGCCTATTACCGAATTTACGGATTAACCCCGGAAACATTGACTGAAAACAACCTGAAAACGGCTCGCCGCCGACTTTTGGCACGCTGGCATCCGGACGTTTGCAACGATCCGCAGGCCGGTGAACGGTTTAAAAAAGTTCAAACAGTTTACACTTTTTTGCATAAGGAGCTTATTTATAAGCAAGCCAAGGCAAAAACAGCGTAATCTCATGTAAAATCAAAACTCCCGCCCGGTTTGCCTCAAACGGCACCGCGCGGGATTTTTTTTACAAATAATTATTGACAAAACTCTTTGGTTGCCTTACAAAGTATCTGACAAACTAATTATTAATTTAAACCTTAAGCTTATGAATAATTATTAAATTTCTGCCAAACAGAATGGCAACGACGATTACTATCCTCCGAGACCTTGGACGGATTATGACTTGGACTAATTTTAAAGACTATTTTGAAGCAGCCTTTAGAAGAACCTTGAAATTATAGAATTATATGCTCACCGGGCAAAATACCAATTATAACATAAAAATTTTGTTCTATGAATATCAAAAAAATAATCGGCGTAGGTTTCATTCTTTTGGGAACACGCTTAGCCATCTGTATTATTAAAAAATTATTACAGAATGGCAACTCCGTTGTTTATCCGGAACCTTGGATGTATGATGAAGCACAGTGCTGGGAATACGAGTGGTGGGGACATCCCGAAAAATGGGATAGCTATCCGGAATCGCTCAAAGAAAAATTCCGGCAGGACTATCGCGACCGCAACGAATATTTTGAAGAAGCCCTTAAAAGAACCGGGCAATTCTCAGAATTATATGCTCACCGGGCAAAATACCAATTATAACATAAAAATTTTGTTCTATGAATATCAAAAAAATAATCGGCGTAGGTTTCATTCTTTTGGGAACACGCTTAGCCATCTGTATTATTAAAAAATTATTACAGAATAGCAACCACGATTACGATCCTCCTGAACCTTATGATCCGGACTCTTACATGTATAGTAAGAAATATTTTGAAGACGTCTTTAGAAAAACCAAGAAACTCTAGAATTATCCGCTCACCGGGCAAAATACCAATTAACATAAAATATTTTGTTCTATGAATATCAAAAAAATAATCGGTGCAGGTTTCATTCTTCTGGGAACAGGTATGGTTATTTGTGGTGTACTCAGCATTATAAACGCCGGAAAAGACCCGCAAATAGATGATGTTTCCGCAAACATTCCGGTTTTGGTAATTTTTGCAGTTATATGCGGATTAGCTCTTTCAGCCTTACGGCCTGATTAACATTCGCATTATTAAAAAACTCCCGTCTCTGTCTGTTCTAAACAGCACAGCACGGGATTTTTTTTACAAAGATTGTTCAAAAACTCAAATTTGCACCATAACCACGCCTAAAAAACAAAGCTCGTTCCAGATACTTAAAGGCGGATTTTTTTGCGAGTGAGTCGCGGGAGCCCTACCCGTTCGTAGCATTAAAGGCGGAAAATCGGCGAAGCCGTTGCGAGCGCCCCAAGGCGCGTGGCAATCAGCGAGTGAGCCGCGGGAGCCCTACCCGTTCGTAGCATTAAAGGCGGATTTTTTTGCGAAATAACCGCTGATATCCACCAAGGGGCTCGCAGAGCAAAAACAATCCTGTGAATTGTTTTTGCCGAGAGCTATAGCAGTTGTTAGTTTGCG